>WGAM01000154.1 GCA_015494795.1 Campylobacterota bacterium | reverse complement strand
TATAGATAGGGGTGCATTAATCCCAAGACCAGAGACAGAGATTTTAATAGATTTAGTAGCTGATATTATAAAAAGAGAAAATATTAAGACTATTGCAGAGATTGGAGTTGGTAGTGGAGCAATATCTATAGTATTAGCTAGAAAATTTCCAAATTTAAAAGTAGTAGCTACTGATATATCTACTAAAGCTATTGAGATAGCAACTATTAATATAGATAGATTTAATCTAAAAGATAGAGTAGAGATTATCAAATCAAATCTTCTTGATGAGGTAAGCAGAGATATAGAGCTTGTAGTAACCAATCCTCCATATATTGCGAATAGCTTTAAACTAGAGAAGAATATTATTAAATATGAGCCTAAAGAGGCACTATTTGGTGGAGTTGTTGGAGATGAACTATTAAAAAAGATAGTTTTAGATATAAAAGAGAGAGATATTAGATATTTAGCTTGTGAAATGGGATATGACCAGAAAGAGTCAATGGAAGAGTTTTTTAAGCACAATAAGATAAAATCTTTTAAATTCTATCAAGATTTAGCAGGATTTGATAGAGGATTTATTATAGATTTTAGAGATAAAAATGAGAATATCCAATTTTCAAAAAGATAAAATAGTAAATATATTTAAAGATATATTTAAAGAGGGAGAGATATACCTCTTTGGTAGTAGAGTGGATAATAGTAAAAAAGGTGGAGATATTGACCTTTATCTTATTCCAAAAAATTTAAATAACTTAGCTTATAAAAAGATAGATTTTCTAATCTATCTAAAAAAGGCTATTGGAGAGCAAAAGATAGATGTAGTTATTGATAGAGGAGATGATATATTAATTAATAAAATTGCTAAGAGAGAGGGAATATTACTATGGAAGAGCTAGAAAATATATTTTTAGCCTGTGATAAATTATTTGCTCAAGCTAATATAGATTTTAAAGATATAGAGACTATAGGATTAGATGAAGAATTTTTTAATGACTACTCTTCTATTAGAATAGTTAATAGTTTTCTATTTAATTTTTCTAAATTGCAAGATAAGATTGGAGCAAAACTTTTTAAAAAAATTCTATATGAACTTAAAGAGATAGATAGATACTCAATTCCTATGATAGATATTTTAAATATTTTAGAGAAGTTAGAGATTATAAAATCTACTCAAGATTGGGATAGATTAAGAGAGATTAGAAATATTTTATCTCATGAATATCCATTAGATAGAGTTACACAAATTGAAAATATTAAATTAGCTTTAGATGGTTATACTATTTTAAAAGATATTTATGGTAATGTAAAAGAAAAGATTGGAGTTAGATTTGACAAAAAAGATATTTAGAGGATTGACAATAGCATATATTATAGGACTTGGTGCAATATTGGGTGCATCTATATATGCAGGTGCTGTAGTTGCACCAAACACTTTTCATAGTGAGATATTTTTAGGTAAAGAGATACTCTCTAGGTTTCAAGAGGGACTTATTATGACAAATAATTTTCAAAAATTGGGATATTTTGTTAATTTTATGGTATTTTTTGTTCTCTTTTATGAGGCTATTAAGTGGAAAAATTTTGAGAGTGATAGATGGAGTTTAATAAGTGCCTTTCTATTTATTAGTAGTGGACTACTATTTAGCAGTTTCTATATTCTATCTATTGTAGAGATGCAACAGAGAGGAGAGGGTGTAACTAGTAGTAAAATTTTTGAGAATATGCACTTTGCTAGTGAGTTAGATTTTAAAATATTTACTGTTGCTACTTTAGCACTCTTAATATTAAATCTAAAAAAGGCACTAAGATAGATGTTATTAGATAGAGAGTTTGATTTAGAAAATCCTCTAATAAAGATAGAGCGACTACAGAAAGTATTTGGAACTAAAGAGGTTTTAAAAGATGTAAACCTCATCTTTCCTAAAGGTTCAACTACTGTAATTCTAGGACTCTCTGGTGGTGGAAAATCTACTATTATTAAACATATAGTTGGACTTATGAAGCCAACTAGAGGAGATATATTTGTAGATGGAGTAAATGTGGCTACTTGTAGTGAGAGCGAACTTAGAAATGTTAGAAAAAATATAGGTTTTCTATTTCAAGATGGAGCTATGTTTGATAGTATGAATATATTTGATAATGTAGCTTTTCCTCTAAGAGAACATTTTAAACTATCTAAAAAGGATATTGAAAATCGAGTTTTAGAGATGCTTACTATGACAGGACTTGATGCTAAAAGAGTGGCAAAACTATTTCCAAATGAGTTAAGTGGTGGTATGAGAAAGAGGGCAGGACTTGCAAGAGCAATTATTATGCAACCTAAAATAATCTTATATGATGAGCCAACAAGTGGATTAGACCCAATTACAAGTGACCTTATTACACAACTAATAATAAAACTTCAAAAAGAGTTAGGTGTAACTTCAGTATTAATTACTCATGATATGAAAGAGAGTTTTAAGTGTGCAGACTTTTTAGCATTTCTATTTGAGGGAGAGATTATTGCGTGGGCAGATAATCTATCATTTAAAAATAGCTCTAACCCTTATGTTAAACAGTTTTTAAGTGGTAGTGAAGATGGACCAATACAGTTTAAGGATTAAGAGATGTTAAAACACCCATTTAAACCGATTATTTTTAATGATAGTAAAATTTTAATATTAGGCTCATTCCCATCTATTGACTCATTTAAAAATAGCTTCTACTATGCTCATAAGAGAAATCAGTTTTGGAAGATACTATCAGCTATTACAGGTTATCCAATTAATAATATTGAGCAGAAGATTTGGCTACTAAAACGCTCTAAAATTGCTTTATGGGATATGGTAAAGAGTTGTAATAGAGATAACTCATTAGATAGCTCATTAGAGGATATTGAGGTAAATGATATAGCCTCTTTAATAGAAGAGTATCCAACTATTGAAAAGATTGCATTTACAGGAAGATTAGCAGAGAGATTATATAAGATACACTATGAGTATCTGGATATTAAAACTATATATCTCCCCTCTCCTTCAACTGCTTATGCTAAAATATCACTTTTAAAGAAAATAGAAATATATCGTAGAGAGTTAGGAGAGAATTTATAGTGGCAGTTTGGGCAATAGGTGATATTCAAGGGTGTTATGACTCACTACAAAAACTACTTAAAAAGATAGAGTTCAACCCTAAAAAAGATACTCTATG
>WGAM01000153.1 GCA_015494795.1 Campylobacterota bacterium | reverse complement strand
GACTTAACTATAAGATGAACCATTTTGCCATTAAGGAGAAGATTTATATTGAGGCTTTAAAAACAGCTTATCAAAAAGTTATGGAGTTGAAATCTGCTTAGTTTGGTAGCTTTTTAAGAAATCCCTATTTTGGGTTTATCGTAACATCAGTTTTAATAGAAGTTTCTTTAATATTTTTACTTGTTAAGATGGATGATTTATCATCTAAAAAGAGTAAAATAGAAACAACTCAATATGATAGCTACTGTTCATTAAATGAGATAGGAGATAGAGTATTAAAATTACAAGATTTACCTATAGAAAAAAAGATAGATATTTGGAAAAATTCATCTCTAAAAGATGAAATGATATTAGATTTTCCAGATATAGATATTATGTCTAAATTTATAAGAGATAGAATTATTGATAATAGTGAATTTAAACAATCTTTTATTGAATATATAGAATATACTCAAGGACGCTATCTTTCAGGTGAGATAACTCAAGATGAGTTTAAAGAGGCTATATTAAATCCCAATCCAAAACTACCTACTTTTTAAGTTAGTTTAAAAGAAGCTAATCTAGTAATCATAAAATCTCTACTAGAGTAAACCCATTTTTAATATATAGAGTTTTATAATCTTTAAAATCTTTTAATTTTGTAACTTTTGTAAAAACTATATCTCCCTCTTTAGGTTCTCTTTTTAGAGTTAAACCTTCATAATAAACATTAAAAGATGGATTATTAATTTTATATGTAACTATATCTTTATATCCTCTCTTCTTAGCCAATAATCCAGCCTCTTTAATTGACTCTTGCATAAGTCTGCCATAAGTGGGAATTGCTATAAAATTTACTAAAACTACCATAATAAAACCAACTATCAATATTAGATACTCTCTTTTTATAGATTTTATTAATATAAAAATAGAGATAGTAATTAAACTTATAATAGATAATCTATATTTAATATCAAATGAGTCATAAGAGTTTTCTATTAAAACCACTGCTAACTTATCTCTAATATCACTCTTAAATAGAGTTGCAATATCTGGTAGAAAGAGAAGTAGAGTTAAAAGAGCTAATAGTGGATAGATTAGATATTTTTTATTAAAATCTTCTCTAATATATAATGCACCTAATATAAAGATTGGAGTATATCCATAGATTATATAGTGAGGTAGTTTAGTTCCAGATAGAGAGAAAAATGTAAATACAAATATGAACCATATAGAGAGATAGAGTTTTAAATCATCTCTAAAATAGTTTTTAAAATTTCTAATAGCCTTTAGGATAAAATAGGTAAATGGCATAACTCCAATAAGTAGTACAGGAATAAAATAGAGTATATTTCCACTATGGTGTTCCATTGGTGAGCTAAAACGGCTAAGATTATGTTTTAGAAAAAATCCATCTATAAAGGGTTGACCTTGTGCCATATATTCAGCTATATACCATGGAAGAGCCACTACTATAAAGATTAAAATTCCAATAGGATTAAATATAACTCTAACCCACTCTTTAAACTCCCTTTTCATACTAAAAAATATAAGAGTAACAATAAAAGGTATCATAATAGCCACAGGACCTTTAGTTAAAGTCCCTAATCCTACAAATAGAAATCCTAAATAGACATACTTCTTATCTCTATATTTAAAGTAGTAATAGAGCATAAACATAGATAGAGCAATAAACATATTGAGTAGAGCATCAGCAATAGATGCTTTTGCTATAATATTAATCTGAAGAGAGCTAACCATAAAAATGGTAGCAAAAAATGCTATTTTGGTATCTATTAATCTTTTAGTAAAAAAGTATATACTAAATGCCCAAAATGAACTAGCAATAGCAGAAGGTAACCTTAGAGCTATCTCATTTAATCCAAAAGATTTAACAGATAGTAGCTGTAACCAATATATAAGTATAGGTTTATCAAATCTAAGATTTCCATTTAGATAAGTAGTAATATAATCACCACCAACTAACATCTCTCTTGTCGCTTCACTAAATGCCCCCTCATCAAGGTCAAATAGTGGAGCAAAACCCAATGGTATAAAAAATGCAATAGCTATAAAAAATATTAAAATAGTTATATATTTTTTCTCTAAATTCAATAAAAATCCTTATATAAATAGTAACCTTGAATTATAGCAGATAATAGACTACTCCTAATTTAAATTACTATTTAGATATAATAGTTTTATAAGGAGAGTTTTATTATGGAAGATGTAAGGATTTGTTATATTGGAGATTCCTTAATTCATGGAGTTGGTGACCCAACTCTATTGGGTTGGAGTGGTCGTTTAAGTAGAATTAGTCAAAATAGTAAACAGCATATTACTCATTACAATTTAGGAGTTATTGGAGATACCTCATCTAATATAGTAGATAGGTGGGAAGTAGAAGCTACTAGAAGAGTCTCTAACTCATCTATTAACTGTATGGTATTCTCTTTTGGTCTAAGTGATAGCATTATAGAGAATAAGAGAGTAAGAGTATCATTAATAGATAGTATGAAAAATGCTAGAGATATTATTGGTAGAGCAAAGGTAAAATATAATGTAGCAATGGTAGGGCCGACCTCTGTTGTTGATAAGATACATAATGCTAGAATAAAGAGTTATGATGATGCCTACTCTACTGTATGTGGAATGTTGGGTATAAATTACCTATCCATCTTTAAAATTCTACTTAATGATATGGAGTGGATAGAGGATATTAAAAAAAATGATAATATACACCCAACAGAAAAAGGGCATGAGATAATTGCTAACCATATCTATAATTGGGAGGGTTGGTGGTTTGCATAAAGGAGTTAAATGGAAGAGAGAGCTTATGCTAAGATAAATAGTTTTTTAAAAATAACAGGTCATAAAAATGGTTATCACACTATAATATCAAGATTTATAAAGGTAAAAGAGCTATATGATATAGTATCTTTTATACCTCAAAAGTGTAGTAGTTTTACAATAGAGGGGTGTGGAGATATTAAAGTAGAAGAGAATACTATATATAAATCATATATTGCAATAAGAGACTATATAGATGATAAATCTAAAATAGATAACTTTTTTAAAAATCATAAAGTTGTAGTGATAAAAAATATACCTTCAGGTGCTGGTTTAGGTGGTGGAAGTAGTGATGGAGCTACATTTATGCGTCTGCTAAATAGAGTATGTAATTTAAATATAGATACTCCAACTCTCTCCAAAATAGGCTCAAGAGTTGGAGCTGATATTCCATTTTTTATATATAATTATGACTCTGCCAATGTGGGTGGTTTTGGAGAGATTATAGAGAAGTTTATAGAAGATAGTTATAATATAGAGCTATATACTCCAAATATTCACTGCGATACAGCCTTAGTATATAAAACTTTTAAAAAAGAGTTTTTGAATAAAATAGATTTAAACTCATTTAAAGATTGGGATAGATTAACTTCAAAAGAGCTATTATCTAATATAGATGCTATTATGGCAAATGATTTATATAGAGCTTCGCTTATTGCATACCCAGAGCTTAAAGAGGTAGCAAGAGAGGGGTGGTATTTTTCTGGTAGTGGTAGCACATTTTTTAGATTGAGTTAGATTTTAGATATAATTTTGTAAAAAGAATATATTATGTCAACAACAATTGCAAAAAATAAAAAAGCCTATTATGATTATGAGATATTAGAGAAGTTTGAAGCTGGTATTGTACTTCAAGGTAGCGAAGTTAAAGCACTTAGAGCAAGAAGAGCAAACCTAAATGATGCCTTTTGTCGTTTTATTAAGGGTGAGTTATATCTAATGAATGCTCATATTGCACACCTAGATACAACAAATAGAAACTTTGCAAGAGATACAAGGAGTCCAAGAAAATTACTTATGCATAAAAAAGAGTTAGATAAACTATATAGCAAATTAACTAAAGATGGCATGAGTATTATACCTCTTAGTATATATTTCAATAAGAGAAATCTAGCAAAAGTTAGTATAGCTTTAGCTAAAGGTAAAAAACTTCATGATAAGAGAGAGACACTAAAGAGAAAAACTCAATTAAGAGAGGCTCAACAGGCTATGAAAAATTATTAAATAGGGAGTTTTTATAATGGAGAGGATAGATATATTTATAGTTTTTATACTCTATCTATCTCTATTTATCTATATTGCAAGATATATATACTCTAGTGTAAAAGAGGGCTGGAGTATGGTCTCTGTCTTTTTACTATTTTGGACAATTCAATATATAGTAGTTCCATTAAGTTTTATCTTAAATGACAACATACTCTTTCTTAACTATAAACTACTAGATTTATATATCCACAATCACGGTATAGATAGATTTTATAGCTTTCTATCTTTTGAGACTATATTTATATTTATTACTATATTCTTTTTTGGTGTTAAATCTGTAAGAGATAGAGAAATGAAAGAGTATATCTTAAAAGAGAGAACTATTACAATATTCTCAAAAGAAGTAAGTCTGCTCTTTTTAATTGGTCTATTTTTAGCATTTCTATCTTTAGCATCAATGTTTATATATGCTTCTCAATTTGGAGGTATGCAGAGAGCCATAGAGGTAGCAGATGCTGTTAGGTCTGGACATGGTGATGAGGTGTGGATTAGTAAAAAGTATATCTTTGTATATAGATTTATACCCTTTTCTATTTTAGCTATTATAATATTTTTTCTACTAGATAAAAAAGGGTTTTGGAGCTGGATAATATTATGGGTAGGAGTAGGAGTAGCTCTATTTTCAAGACTATTTCTATTTAAGAGTAAACAAGCAATTATTGAACTACTACTACTATATCTATTTTATCTATCACTAAAAAATAGAAAGAGTTATCTTTTTCACTTTAGTATCTTTTTTATAATAGCAGTTTTTTTTATCCCTGCACTAGAGAACTATCTTGATACAGGCAAATTTGTCATATCAGATGCCTCAAATATAGCTCAAGCTATTTTAAATATGTTAACTTTTTTCAATTTCGACCAAACATCTTTGGAGTTTGCACTAAATAAAAATTATGATTTAGTCTATTTTGAGGGGATTATATCTGGACTTAGAGGATATATCATTCCTATGTCATGGCTTAGTAGTATGAATGCAAATACCATATTTACAAATACATACTTTTTCTATAATCTAAAAGAGGCTATTGTTCCTCCCGGTATTATTGCATTTGGGCTTTATAATTTAGGAGTATTTGGTGTTTTAATAGTAGCCCTTTTTTCTGGATATTTAGTAAAAAAGATAGATAATTTTTTTATAAATCTTATAGATTATGCACCTAAATTTACTATTTTATATGCTTATGTTATGACAAAAGTATTTACTTGGGTAAGAACAGGTATTCCAAAATTTACATTTTATGATACGATTTTAATTGTTTTAACACTAATTTTAATAATTGGATATAAGAGAGAGAAAAAGTGTTTGTAGGAATATTTGCATATTTAATCGACAGAGTATTTGGTGAATTTCGCTTAGTAAAGCACCCTGTTATCTATATGGGGGATTATATTAAGTGGTTTGAAGATAACTTCTATAGAGATACTATATTTCGTGGAGCTATATTAACTATAACTCTTATATTTATCACTTTTTTAATATCTCACTCTATTACTATATCTATAGATTATATAGATAATATATATATTCAACTTTTTATATTTAGTATAGTAGCATCAACTACAATCTCATCTAAAATGTTATATGATAGTGTAAAAGATATTATTAAAAATCCTAAAAATATTAGATATTTAGTAAGTAGAGATACAGAAAATTTAACCAAATCGGATATAAATAAATCAGCTATAGAGAGCTATGCAGAGAATTTAAGTGATGGTGTAGTTGCTCCTCTATTCTATCTTATACTTTTTGGGATTGATGGAGCATTTGTATATAAAGCTATTAATACACTCGACTCTATGGTAGGTTATAGAGATAGTAGATATGAGAATTTTGGAAAAGTATCTGCTAGATTCGATGATATAGTAAATTATATTCCAGCAAGAGTTACAGCAGTTATTATATCTATATTAATGTTTAGTAAAAAAGCATTATTTAATTTTTATAAATATGGAAAAAAACATGATAGTTTAAATGCAGGACTTCCAATATCTGCTATGGCATTAGCAATAGATGTAAGATTGGGAGGAGATACATACTATTTTGGAAAATTAAAAAAGAAACCCTATTTTGGAGATGGAAAAATTAATATAGAAGAGTCCGATATATTAAAAGCGTTAACTTTTAGGAAAAAATTTGACTTATTAATAGCTTTATTATTTATTTTTAATTTAATCATCTAATATAAAGAAATTTTCTGATAAAATTCGCAAACTCATAGACCTTAGAAATAGAGCTAAGGTATCAAGATAGCAAAGGATAGATTAAAATATGGCACATCATAAGTCAACTATTAAGAGAATTAGACAGACAGAAAAACGAACAGAGAGAAATAGATATTATAGAACGAGACTAAAAAATATCACTAAAAATGTAGTTTTAGCTGTTAATGCAAAAGATAAAGAGAGAGCTTTAGAGGCTTTTAAAGTTGCAAATAGACAAATTCATAAAATGGTAAGTAGAGGTTTCCTTAAAAAGAGAACTGCATCAAGAAAAGTGAGCAGACTAAATATACTTGTAAACAGCCTTGAAGTTGCTTAAGCATAGATAGGGGTCAATTTGACTCCCAATATTAATATATCCACATCTCACCACTAGGTTTTTACCATGTTTCAAGAAAAATTACAACCATTTATAGATAGATATGAAGAGATAAATAGTCTCTTAAGTTCACCAGATATTGCTAAAGATATAAAAAAGATGACAGAGCTTGGAAAAGAACAGGCAAAACTCTCAAAACTTGTAGATAAAGCTAAAGAGTATATTCAAGTAGCAAATGATATAGTAGATAATAGAGAGCTTTTAGGTGATAGTGAACTTGGAGATTTAGCAAAAGAGGAGCTTAATGAACTTGAACCTCTACTTTTAAAATTAGAAGAAGAGATTAAACTTCTTATGATACCAACTGACCCTAATGATGATAAGAATATCTATTTAGAACTTAGAGCAGGAGCAGGAGGCGATGAAGCAGCACTATTTGTAGCAGACCTATTTAGGATGTATGTTAGATATGCCGAGAGTCTTAATTGGAAAGTAGAGATAGTAAGCTCATCTGATGGAACAGCAGGTGGATATAAAGAGATGATTGCTATGTTAAAGGGAGATGGGGTTTACTCTAAACTAAAGTATGAGGCTGGAGTCCATAGAGTACAGAGAGTCCCTGATACAGAGACACAAGGAAGAGTTCACACATCAGCCATTACAGTAGCAGTTATTCCAGAAGTTGATGATGTTGAAGTAGATATTAAACCTAGTGATGTAAAGATGGATGTATATCGCTCGAGTGGTTGTGGTGGACAGTCTGTAAATACAACAGATTCAGCTGTTAGATTAACTCATATTCCAACAGGAATTGTAGTGGCTATTCAAGATGAGAAGTCTCAACATAAAAATAGAGATAAAGCTATGAGAGTATTAAAAGCTAGAGTATATGAGGCTGAACTACAATCTCAATTAGATGAGACATCAGCAGAGAGAAAACTACAAGTAGGCTCTGGTGGTAGGTCTGAAAAGATTAGAACATATAACTATCCTCAAAATCGTATAACAGACCATAGAATTGGATTAACTCTATACTCTTTAGATACTATTATGAATGATGGAAATCTAAACCTAATTCTTGACCCTCTAAATGCACATGCTCAAGCCGAGGCTATAAAAGAGGCAGGACTTTAATTTAAGCTTTATACAAAAATATAGAGGTAAAAGAAGATAGTGAAAGTTCTATATTATGGAGGACAAAAATCTGGAAAGAGCCATTTAGCTGAAATAAAAGCTTTAAATTTAGCAAAAGATAAAAAACCATACTATATAGCTACATATAATAGTAATTATAGTGATATTGAGATGAAAAGTAGAATATTAAGGCATCAAAAAAAGAGAGCTAATAGATTTATAACTATTGAAGAGAGTTTCGATTTTATTAAATATATAAAAAGAGATAATACCTACTTAATAGATTGTATCTCTATGTGGATATTAAACTTATTAGAAAAGAGTGAAGAGGAGCTTATATCTTATATAGATAGATTAGATAAGATAGATACAGATATAGTTTTTGTTTTAAATAGTGTAGGAGAGGGCATAATCCCATTAACTAAAGAGAGTAGAAAATTTGTTGATTTAACAGGATTAATAGGACAGAGATTGGCATCTATATCTGATGAGATTTATGATGTTAAATTAGGAATTGCACATAGATTAAAATAAATCTATTTTAATAATTCCTCCCCAATTTTATGTTATAATATTAACTAAAATATAAAGGCGAATATAATGTTAAATAATATTAATAGTCTATCAGTAGTTATAATGTTTACTCTAATAACTTCAATATATACACTAGCTAGACCACCAAGACCAAACCCTAATTTTGTATGGGTACCAAAACATAGAATTCAAATGGGTGTTATTATCCCTGGACATTGGGAATATAGAGGTAAAAAGAAACATAAGAGGAAAAAATCCTATAAAAAAAATAGAGACTATAGAAAATATATAGATAGAAGAGGTGGATTTAAAGGAGTAAAATAGATAATATCTCCCAAGCCTTAAATGAGATACTTTAAATCTATATCTTTTAAATTATATTCTATTTTTTGAGTCGATTAGAGAGTATATTGCATAAATCCATAAAACTGCTATTGGTGCTATTATCGCTAGTTCAGGTACTATTACACCATTCAATCCCATACGATAAGTAGCAAAGAGTAATCCCCATATAAATAGCGTTCCTCCGAGTGCCTTAGTTGTAATATTTACAATATTGATATATCTTGCATGAAATGGAAACTTAAATAGCAGTATCATTAAAAGAGCAATAGAAAATAGTGGTATAATAGTTCTATTATATACCTCTGCTCTAACTTTATATGTTTTTACTCCTTGAGTAGATAAAAGTTTTTTAGCAATTAAACTCTCATAGAGTGTTAACTTTTTATTTTCATATATTGAGTTTAATATCTTAGGGTTATACTCTTTTAGAGTATCTATCTTATCTAGTTTTTCTATTTTTAATCTATTATCTATAATCTTTTTAACTAATATATCTTTAGCTATCCAGTGAGAATTAATATATTCTGCCTCTTTTGCCTCTTGAACTTCAACTATCTTATCATTTTTAAGTATAAAAAGAGTTAACCCCTCTATCTTTTTATCTTCAGGAATAAGCTTTTTTATATATACAAAGCTACTATTATATTTAAAAAATAGTTCATTTGTCTCTTGATTGTTATATTGATGTTTTTTAATACCATTTGCTATATCTGAAGCTTTTGCAAACTCTGTAAAATTGAGTCCTACAAAGATAAAATATGTAAAGAGTGATAGAGTAAAAAATGGTTTAAATAGTTCAACTCTCGATACACCAAGAGCATATAAAGCACCTAGAGTATTATTTTTAATAAAGGATATTTTAGTCCATATTCCACCAAATATAATAGCTAAAGGGTAGAGAAGATTAAGCGACTCCTCCCATCTATTAAAGATATAGAGTACTTTTATATTAAAAGATGATAGGCGTAAACCACCTATTAAAAAATCTAAACCTGTAAATAGAAAAGAGAGTGCAAATAGGATAATAAGCATATTCTTAGCATAGTGCTTAAAAACATACCAAAACACCTATTAACCTTTAAGTGATTTTAGGGAGTATTTGGATTTTACCTCATTTAGACTCTTAAATTGAAGTTCATCTATAGCTTTAATAGTGTGAGCTATCCACTCATCAAGAATTTTCTCCTCATCACTATTAAAATTTCCTAAAACAAAACTAATCACTTCAGATTTTCTCTCTGGTTTACCAATACCCATTCTAACTCTAAGATAATCTTTACCTATAATAGAGTCTATAGATTTAAGTCCATTATGTCCACCATTTCCACCACCCTTTTTAAATCTAAGTGCAGAAAATGGTAAATCTATATCATCATGAATAACTATAATATCTGTTATATCTATCTTATAGAAATTTTTTACAGCAACAATACTCTTGCCTGATAAATTCATATAGGTTAATGGTTTTAGAAAAAGGGTCTGTTTTGATTTATATAGTTCTCCATAAAAGGAGTTTTTAGAGATATTTATGGCATTAGAGTCACTGACTAATCTATCAATAACTCTAAAACCTATATTGTGTCTTGTATTTT
>WGAM01000152.1 GCA_015494795.1 Campylobacterota bacterium | reverse complement strand
GGCTAAAGCCTCTTTTATCTCTTTGGTTGTAAAGCCTACCATATTATGAAAAGTAGGGTGTAGTGAGATATTATCTCCAATATTAAATCCACTTGTTACATCATACATTGTCATTGGTGTTACGCCTGTTATAAACATTCGTTTAATTGGGGCATTGTTTCCTGTAGCTCCTGCTTTTAGAGTTGTAAAAAACTGTTTAAAGGATGCTGTTTTTTGGGTGACTATATTTAGGTAATCCTCTTTGTTGTTTAAAAAGAGTTTGTTTGCAAAGTTGTCGTATTCATCTATCATTACATAGAGATTTAAATGATGTTTTTTAATATATTTAAATATATCTTCAAACATAGATATAGGGTCATCATTTCCGAAGTTTATCTCTAAATTGTATCGCTCTTTAAAACTCTGAAGTGTTAACTTTAGAGAGTATCTAAAACTCTCCTCTACATTGTAGATATTAATAGCACTAAAATCAAACCGTAAAACCATATAGCTACTTGCCTCTTTAGTTTTATGGTTTAAGATGTAGGTATCTTTAAAGATAGCCTCAAACTCATCTTTAAAATATATGTCATAATAAGCTTCTAAGATAGCTACAAAAAGAGATTTTCCAAAGCGTCTTGGGCGTAAAAATATTAAAAAGCGTCCATATTTTTCACACTCTTCTATATAGTTTGTTTTGTCAACAAAGTAATAATTTTCTAGTTTTAAAAGCTTAAAATCACTTATTCCATAAGGTATCTTTTTCATAATTTAATCTTTTTTTGCTTTATTATATCATAAGTGATATTGTATGTGGTTCTTTGAAGCCAAAATCTATCTCTTTTACTCGAATAGTTTATTTAGAAAAATAGGATTTAAATTATCATTATTCTATAAGCTACATTAAGTAGTTAAAGTGTATCTATTCATTGATAGTTTAAGATACTCTTTTGCTTCACTCTTGCTCATATTATTAATATCTATAATTTGATGATATATTGTAAGAGTGCTAAATGGTTTTGGTATTGTAAATCTATCCCAACTATTAAGTTGCCAATATGATGAGGAGTTATAACTAATTACCATAATTGGAAGTTTTGATTTTATTGCTAATGCTACTGCCCCATCACTCATACTATGTCTAGGACCTCTTGGTCCATCTGGAGTTAGCAAGATATTCTCTCCATCTTTTAGTTTTTTAATAGAGTTTATTAATGCACCTCTTGCACCCTTTGATGATGAGCCTCTTATTGGTAGAATATTAAAATATACTAATACTTTTTTAATTATATCTCCATCAAAATGTTGACTAATAATTGCTGAAGTTTTCTCTTTAGGTTTTAGTTTTCTATATACTTGTGGAGAGATTAAAAGCTCTCCATGCCAACTAACAGCTATAAGTTGAGTATCTATCTCTTTATCTATAAAATTATATCTTTTTCTATATGTAAACCATAAGATACGCATAAGTGAATATATTAAAATTGGAACAATATTTATAGATATTTTTCTAAATATATCTTTTTTGCTCAACTTATAACTTCACCCTCTAATGCACCTCTTGAGGTTTTTGTAACTTTTACATCTCTAATTTTACCTAAAAGCTCTTCACTTCCATCTACAAAAAATAGTCTTCCATCATCACTTCTTCCAGAGATTTTCCCACCCGATTTTAACTCATCAAAATATACAGAGTGGACTCTTCCCATTTGAGAACTCATAATCTCATCTAATATCTCTTTATGTCTATTTTGAAGTATTGTTAACCTCTTTGATGCTATCTCATTTGGTACTTGATTTGGATATGTAGATGCTTTTGTGTGGGGTCTTGGTGAGTATTTAAATGAGAATAGTTGGTCAAATCTAACCTGCTCTAATACATCTAGGGTATCTGCAAAATCATCTTCACTCTCATTTGGAAAACCTACAATAATATCTGTAGAGATAGAGGCATCAGGAGATAACTCCTTTACCTTAGCACAACGATTTAAAAACCACTCTTTAGAGTATCCTCTCTTCATCTCTCTTAAGATTTTTGTTGAGCCACTCTGAAGTGGAATATGTATCTGTTTACAGATTTTAGGATTTGATGCAAACTCTTCTAAAAACTTATTATCCATATGTAGTGGGTGTGGAGAGGTAAATCGTATCCTCTCTAAACCATCAATAAGAGATATTTTTCTTAGAAGTCCTGTAAAATTTAACCTCTCACCACTTGAGCTAAAGTGTTTCCCATAATTATTTACATTCTGTCCTAAGAGTATCACCTCTTTAGCCCCATTTGCTACAGCTCTCTTAATCTCTTGAACTATTATATTAGATGGAATTGATACCTCATCTCCTCTTGTGGCTGGAACTATACAGTAGGTACATGACTTATCACACCCTACAGAGATATTTACCATAGCCTTATATGGATTGGTTCTATACTCTCCAAAACTATAACTACTATCATCATAATTTAAATCAACCTCAACAGCATGTCTCTTATCTATCACTTTTGATAATTTAGATACATTTCTAGCACCAAGTACAAAATCAACAATAGGAGCTTTTTTAATAATCTCTTCTCCTAAATGTGATGCAGTACACCCCGTTACACCAATCTTTGCACCATCTTTTTTATATTTTCTAAAAATACCAATTTCAGAAAATAGTTTAGATACAGGCTTCTCTCTAACACTACATGTATTTATAATAATCAAATCGGCATCACCAATTTTAGAGGTTAACTCATAAGGCTCTTTTTGATTAAGTTCAGCAATAATATGTTCACTATCTCGAACATTCATGGCACATCCAAGTGTCTCTATATATAATCTTTTACTCATTGGACAATATGAACTTCATATATATAATCATCATCATTTAAACCATACTTAACCTCACGCATATATACAGAGTAATCTTTATCTTCAAAATACTCAATTAAAGCTTTTAAATCTTTATGTGAATTCTCTTTATCAAAATAGAATATAGACTTCTTTTCTAAATCTTCTTCAATTTTACTTAACTCAATCGTTTTAGGTTTTGTTGTAATTGAAGTCCTTGCTAATTTCAATTTCATAATCTTCATTCCTTAAAAAAATATAATATAAAAATATATAACTTGTTATATTTATGTTTAAAATTATTATACCTATTTTACTTAAAGGTAAGTTTAGCTATAATTATAACTCTTCAATGCAACAGATAAATTATCACAATAGTAACACATTGTTAAGTTGAAAATTAAAGGAAAATAAGAATGGAAAAGATTGTTGATATTATAGAAGCTATGGCTCATGAAAAGGGTATTTCACTTGAATCTACTATAGAAGCTTTTAAAGAGGCTCTAATTAAAACTGCAAAAAGATGTACAACTCGCTCTTCACACTTTGAAGCTATTGTTGATATAGATAAAAAAGATTATAAAGTTGAGCAGATAGTAACGGTAGTCAAAGATGATGATGAGAGATTATATAGTAAACCAGATAGTGTTATAACATTAGAAGAGGCTAGAGAGGAGTATGGAGATGATATTGATTTAGGAGATGAATTAAGAAGTGCATTTATCTTAGAAGAGCATGGTAGAACAGCATCTTATAATCTATTTAAAGAGTTACAATACCATATTCAAAGACAAGTGGAGAATAATTTATTTGAAAAATATAAACAGAAAGTCGGCTCAATATTAATAGGGACAGTAACTAGAATAGATAATAATGATAATACATTTATAGAGATTGGTGAATTAAAAGGGATTTTAACTCAAAGAAATAGAATTAAGGGTGAAAAGTTTAAAGTAGGAGATACTGTAAAAAGCCTTTTGCGTTTCGTAACTATTGACCCAGAGTTTGGAATGATTTTAGAGTTAACTAGAACAGCACCAAGATTTTTAGAAAAACTTATGGAAAAAGAGGTTCCAGAGATTGCAGATAATAGCGTTGAGATTGTCTCAAGTGCAAGAATACCAGGACAGAGAGCAAAATTAGCACTAAAAACAGATTTCCCAAATATTGACCCTATTGGTGCTGCTGTTGGTGTAAAAGGGATAAGAATAAATGCAGTTAGTAAAGAGTTGAATGATGAAAATATTGATTGTATTGAGTATTCACCAATTCCAGAGGTATTTATTACAAGAGCATTATCTCCTGCTATTGTTCAGAGTGTCAAGATTACAGATAGGAAACATAGAAAAGCTCTTATTAACATTACAAGTGACCAAAAGGCAAAAGCTATTGGAAAGAGTGGGATTAATATTCGATTAGCCTCTATGTTGACAAAATATAATCTTGAATTAAATGAGATAGAGGGAATTACTCAAAGAAGTAGTGACAGTAGAAACCAACCAAGAGAAGTTGAAAAGACCAAAAATACTGATGCCTTAGCTGACCTATTTAAGTAGTTTATATAATAAAAAGATGATTAGATATATTTCATCTCTATTTATATCAATAGCTATCTATATTGGATTAATATATAGTTGTCTATATTTTAGTAATAGGATAAAACATATAAATATAGAGCCTAAAAGAGAGACTAGAATTAAAATATCTCTTTTAGAGCCACAAAAAAGTACTCTTAAACCTAAACCAACACCTACACCTATAATATTGCCTCCAAAACCAAAACCAAAACTAAAAAAAATAGTTCATAAAGTTAAAGAAGTAACTTATAAATCTAAAAAAGTAGCAATTTATAAATTTAAAAAAAATAACTATAAAACTAAAAAAATAACTCATAAAATTAAAAAAAATAGTTATAAAATTAAAAAAATAACTCATAAAGTTAAAAAAAATAATTATAAAATTAAAAAAACAACTCATAAATCTAAAGTAGTAGAAGAGATATATACACAACAACCAATTATATATACTCCACAACCAAAACCTATTATAGAAGAGGAGATTTATAGTGAGCCTAAAATAATAACTCCAATACCACAAAAAATAAAAAGAGTAGTTAAAAGAGATATGGTAGATACTACTCCAATTAAATATAAAAAAAGAAGAGATGATTTAACTATTCAAAAGAGAAAATTTTTAAAAAGAGTAAGAGAGAGTATATATTTAAATAGAAGATATCCATCTAAAGCTAAAAAAAGAGGTATCGAGGGTAGTGTCCATTTAGTTTTTGATATAACAAGTAGTGGAGAGGCTGTAAATATTAGAACATCTAATGCACCAAAAATACTTCAAAAATCTGTTAAAAAAGCTTTAAAACAGAGTTTTCCAATAGAGATACCATCTATATTAGTAGATAAATTTCCAATGCGAAATATATCTATAAATATAGAGTTTAAGCTAGAATAGTAGCACCTCTAGTTTAAACTTTTTTAGATATAATTCGTTCCAAATTTTATTGTCTCACCTAAGAGTGTTGCAATATACCCCTATTTAGGGAAGAGCAGATTGCTAGAGTAGGTTAGTTGCCTAACAGAAATGAGTAAAAAATTTAAGAGGTAAAAATATGAGAAAAGGTATTCATCCAGAATATATGGATTGTGATGTTACATGTGCTTGTGGAAACAAATTTACTATTAGAAGTAATAAAGATAAAATGACAATAGATATCTGTAATGAGTGTCACCCATTCTTTACAGGTTCTGAAAAAATTGTTGATGCAACTGGTAGAGTTGATAAATTCAAGAAAAAATATAATCTTGCTTAAGTTTAGGTCTTTTAGACCTAAGCTACTAATATGATACTATTTATCCCCACCCCTATTGGAAACCCCCAAGATATTACAATCCGTGCTTTAAGAGAGTTTGAGAGAGCTACACTATTTTTGTGTGAAGATACAAGAGAGACAAAGAGACTTCTAAGAATTTTAGAAGAGAGATTTGATTTTACTATGCCAAGTTGTAGATTTTTATCTTTTCATGAGCATAATGGAGAAGATAGATTAAAAGAGATAGGCTCTATTTTAGATAATGAGAGAGTCGTATATGTAAGTGATGCAGGAATGCCGAGTATTTCAGACCCTGGTCAACTCTTAGTAGAGTATGCTCAAAATCATAGTATAGAGTATGATGTATTAGCTGGAGCTAGTGCAGTTACTACTGCCTACGCCTCTTCAGGGTTCAAAAGTGGAAAATTTCTATTTTGGGGTTTTCTTCCACATAAAGGTAGTAGTAGAGCCTCTGAACTTATTAGAGTTATGAATATTCAAAATGATATAGTTCTATATGAAGCACCACATAGGATAGAGAAACTTATTTTAGAGATAAACTCTATTGATGAAAATAGAGAGCTATTTTTAGCTAAAGAGCTAACTAAAAAGTTTCAGCAATACTATAGAGGAACAGCTAAAGAGATTTTAGATATATTTAAAAATATAAATCTTAAAGGTGAATGGGTTGTAGTAATAAGTGCTAATCAAAAAGAGGAAAAATCTCTATATTTAGATGATATTTTAAAACTCGATATTCCTCCTAAAGTTAAAGCAAAACTACTCTCTAAAATAACAGATAAGAGTACTAAAGAGTGGTATAAAAGTTTAATTTAAAATTCAAAACAGTTAAATCTTAAATATTTATTAATTTTTTTTAGATAAAATTTAAATTAACTTTATAAAAAGGTTTAATGTTGAAAATATTTAAAATTATATTTATACTCTCTATATCTATACATCTATCTTTCTCAAGAGGTAAAGTATCAAAAATTTTTGCTCATAAAGAGAGTGCTAATAGCAGTAGCTATATAGCTAATGAAAAGACCTATAAATGGGGAGAAGGTGATAATATTGTTATTGATGGCTTTGAATATAATGGACATAGATATAATTATATCTCAGAAGCACCTATTATTAAAATTAGAAGGTCTGATAATAATAACTCTACAGGAGAGCCTTGTGGACTTTTTGCTGAAAAAAATAGTAGTAGTAAATATATACTATCTCCTACATTTCCAGAGGGTTGTGATATGGCAAAGGTTATGGGTGGAAGAGTTATTAATATTGGAGCTTTAGACCTTTTTAAAAATGGTAATGATAATTATGATACACCTAAAAATATTGAGAGAGTAGATTTTATCTCACCTAATGGAATTGTTGCACCATCTAACGCCTCTAGTTTATCAAAAGCTGGTCATGTTGTTACAGAAAAATCAGGAAATAATGAGTTAAAAATTGCAGCTATTTTATCTTTAGATGCAAATGGTAACCCAAGTGCATTTGGTCCATTAGTAACAGTACATGATGAGAATGGAGATGCACAAGATAATAGGAAAGTTGATTATGGAGATACATATATTTACTTAAATGATAACTCTATCATTGGACAACAATACTTAGGTTTTTATAGAGATGAGAAGTTTGCACCACAGACAGGAAAACCTACATTAACTGGTAACTCCCATGAAAAATTAGATATGGCATTTGTTAGTTTAGAAGATTTAGGTATTGATGCAGGACAAAAGTATTATGGATTTTCATATTTTCCTAGTGATGTTTATGATAATATGGATTTAGTTAATTATACCTCTTTTCCTAAAAATACACCTAAAAACTCATTAAATCATACTGATACAGCTGACCCTTATGGAGGGGTAGCTTCCTATTTTGTAGATGAAGAGATTATTAAAGTCTCAATTGTAGATGCAAATATAACAGAGGGAGATAGTGGAACAAAACATCTTAACTTTACAGTTACACTAGATAAACCTGCCCAAAATGGTGGAGTAACTGTTCAAGTAACACCCTATAATATTACAGCAAATGAAGGAGAAGATTATACACGACATACAAGCTCTATCTATTTTGCACAAGGGGAGAGTAGTAAAACTATCTATTATCTTATTAATGGTGATACTAAAGTTGAAGAAGATGAAAAATTTAAAGTTAAATTACATAATCCACAAAATGCTATTTTAGATGGTGATAGAAGTGAAGCAGTTGGAACTATTATTAATGATGATAGCGAGGAAGAGTGTGAAGAGACTACACTAAGTTTAGATATATCTGTATCTAGTTCAAATGATGATGCTGAAGAGAAAAAAAGTAATGGTGATATGTATAGAAATAGTAGTGATTTGGAGATGATACAAGAGCATCATGAGCAGATTGTGGGTATAAGATTTCAGAATATATACATTCCTAAAAATGCTACTATTACCAATGCTTACATTCAATTTAGTGTAGATGAGAAGAGTTCAGAGGCTACTAATCTTACTATTTATGGAGAAGCGACCAATAATGCAAATAGCTATTCTAGCTCTGATTATAATATAAGCAACAGAAACAAAACCTCATCTTCTATATCTTGGTCACCTCCTGCTTGGAATAGCATACATCAACAAGGGCTTAATCAAAGAACACCTAATTTAAAAGATATTTTACAAGAGATAGTAGATAGAGATGGTTGGAGTAGTGGAAATGCTGTCTCATTTATTATTACAGGTTCTGGTAAAAGAGTAGCAGAGTCTTATGATGGAGAGAGTGATAAAGCTCCAAGACTACACATAGAGTATATGGGTTGTCCGACAGATAACAATGGTACTTCTACTGCTACATGTTACGCATTAACCGATAATAGTGATAGACTTTATAAAGTTAATATGAGTCCAAATGCTAACCCTCTACCTATGGCATATTATATTAGTATTAGTAAAATATTTAATGGAGAGGGTTCAGCCTATAGAGCAAGTAATAATAAATTTTATGCTTTTAAGGCTAATAGTGATAATAGTGGACCTAGTGACCTATATACAATAGATATAGATACAGGAACAACAACAAAAATAGTAGATAATATTATTGATGGAACTGTTGATGGAGCAGAGTTCTACTTTAATCCAACACTTAATAGAGAGATACTCTATATTATTAGTGGGGAGAATAACTCTAAACTATATGCTTTTGACCCTGATAATTGGTCTCTGTTAGCAGGTTATCCAAAAGATACCAATACAGATTTATCTAGTTTAGCTATTGACCCTATTAATGGTGTAGCTTATGCTATTGATGATTATAATTATGACCATAAAAAGCCTAAAGTATATAGATTAAATCTTGCTACAGGTGATACAACACATATAACAACTCTACAACATTTAGCTGATGCAGAGGGGTTAGCATTTGCTAGTGATGGAAACCTATATATTGAAGATGAGGGTAGAGATGACCTTAATGGTAAAAAACTCTATATGGTTAATACTCAAACAGGAGAGTTAACTCCTTCTGCTATAACTAATTCAAATGGAGATATAGAGGGACTTTCATGTAATGGTACACAGATAGCTATAGATAATCCAATAGTTTCTATTAATGGTAATAGTTCTATATCGGAGGGAGATAGTGGTACAACTGATTTAATTTTTAATATTAGTTTAAATAAACCAGCTATTAAAGATATACTGCTTAACTATGATATTACAGATATAGAGACTACAGCCAATGAGGATTATATTTTAGATAATAACTTAACAATTATAATTCCTAAAGATACTAATAGTAGCTCTATTATTATAAAAGTTAAGGGTGATATCGATGTAGAGAACAATGAGAGTTTTTCTTTAAAATTAATTGATGCTACTAATGCTATTGTTGATAGTAGTAGTGTTGTGGGGACGATTGTAAATGATGATGAAGAGACTCCTCCACAACTGTTAGCAAATTACCATTTTGATAAGTGTAGTTGGAGAGGAGATAGTGAAGAAGTTAAAGATAGTAGTGAAAATGAATTAAATGGTATAGCAAAAAATGGAGCTAATACTACTGATATTAATGTCTCAAATAGAGGTGCTAAGTTTATAGCGAATAGTCATCAATATTTAAAATTTAATGGATTTGATAATATTTTAGGCTCATCTAGCAACTCTTTTACTATAACGGCGTGGATAAGACCTAAAACTCTATCTAATGGACATACTAATCATTCAACAAAAAATACATTTATAGCAAAAGCCTCTGATAGCTATAATGATAATATTGAAATTGGAGTAAATCCAAATGGAACACTTCATCTATATCTTGATACTAAAGCAAAAGATAGATATGCCAATTTTGGAGAGGAAGGAGATATTACACTTAATAGTTGGCACTTTATTGGAGTTAGTTATAATAGTGGAGTTGTAACTGTTCAGATAGATGATAAAACTTATATAGATAACTCTACATGGAGTGGTGCTACTAAAATAGATAGTGCCATAAATAGTCCTCTTACTATTGGTGCATCTCTACATGTAGATAACTTCTTTGATGGATATATAGATGAGGTTACTATATTTACCACTCCAATGAGTTCAAATCGGATGTTAAATATTCGTAATTTTAATCTAAATAAAAAAGATTGGAGTGGAGCTGATATAACACCTTATAATTGTAAAATTGAGCCAATAGGTTGTATTCAGAGTGCATTTATGTTTCAAAATAAGCCTACAGATATAAATGTTTTAAATCTTGTAAATGGAGAGATGCACCCTATAAAGTTAAATGCATCTAATGATAATATAAATGCTGTAGGATTTAATAAAAAAGATGGTTACTTTTGGGGATATAACTATACAAAACAAGATGGAACAGTTACAAGAATTGGAATGGATAGTCAAGGTGATTGGGTATCTAAAGATTTTAAGGTTAATGGTTTAGAGGGTTTTAAATCTTATGTTGGAGATATTGATAGTAGTGGAAAGCTATATCTAAAAGGTAGTGGAGGTAGTAAAAGAGTAGTTGTAATAGATTTAGATGAAAACTCATCTACATATCTTCAGAAAATAAGAGATTTTAATCTAAATAGAACTCTATCTACAGCCGATTGGGCATTTAATGCTAAAGATAATATGATTTATGCAGTTAATAATGGAGGTAATAATAAATCTAAAAAACTATACCAAATAGACCCATCAAATGGTATCGTAATAGTAGAAGGAGATACTTTTTTAACAGGAAATAGAGGTTTTGGTGCAGGTTTTTTTGATGCTGATGGGTTCTATTATGTTTATGATAATCATAGTGGAAATATATATAGAATTGATGTAGCAAATTCATCTGAAGCAGTACTATTTGCAACAGCCAATAGAGTTAGTCTCAATGATGGTGCTATGTGTACAGATGCACTATTTAAGTTTGATTTTGGAGATTTACCAAGTAACTATCCTACAAGATTAGAGAGTAATGGAGCAAGACACTCACTACCAACTTATGGAGAACCTAGCGTATATTTAGGGCAAGGGGTTAGTAGTGAGAGCAATGGAAAACCATCAAATAGTGCAAATTTAGATGAATTAGATGATGGGGTAAAAATAGATAATCTATCTCTACAAGACAAAACTATTAATGCAGGAGAGAGTTCTACTCTAAAGATAAAAACTCATGGAGATGGATTTTTAAATGCGTGGATAGATTGGAATGGAGATGGAGACTTTAATGATAGTGGTGAACAGATAGCAGATAATATTAATGGTAGTAGTGGAGAGATAACTTTAAGTATTAATCCTCCATCAAGAGCTATAGATATAACAACTTATGCTAGATTTAGATACTCATATCAACAAGATTTACTATCTACAGGCTCAGCAATAGATGGAGAAGTTGAAGATTATAAGATAAATATACATGGAAATTTAGAGCCATTTATATGTAATGAGAGTATGTATCTATCAAATAGAACAGCAACTGGATTAGATGAGGATAATAGTGGAGCTACTTGGTTACATAGATTTACTTTTCCAAATTTTATCTATACTCCTATTGGAGATGGATTTATTAGTAGTGATTACGGTTATAATGCTATTGGATATAATATTACAGATAATTTTATATATGCTCTATATCTAAAACATCTATTAAAGATAGATAGAAATGGAAATATAAAAGATTTAGGAGAAATATCTGGTCATCTTCCAAACTCCCAACTATATGCAGGTGAGTTTGATAGAGATGGATACTACTATGTAGCTGGAGTAGATAATTCTGATGATAAACTATATAAGATAGATATTTCACAAAAAAAGGTTATTCAAACTCTTAATTTAAGATATAGCCAAAGAGGACAAAATGAGTCTGTAAAATTTTTAGATATGGCAATAGATAGCTCAAATCACTATTTCTATGCTATGCTTATTAAAGATAAAAATGGAACTTATAAAAATAGCAAATTTGTTAAAATAGATAAGAGTAGTGGTGTAATGAGTGTTTTAGGAGATGAGTTTGAGGATATAAACTCATATAGTAATCTTATATTTGCAGATAAAAATGGAAAAGTTATTACAGTAACTAAAAATGGAAATATTTATGAACTTGACCCATCAACAGGAAAAGATTATCTACTAATAGAGAGTTCTAATCCAATAGGTGACTATAATGATGGGACAAGTTGTCCTAATGGGGAGCTTACATTACCACCTCATCTTCCAAGACTATCTATAGGAGATGTCTCAATGGCAGAGGGAGATAGTGGAGAGAAAAAATTTAGATTTAAAGTATCTATTGATGCAGATTTACCAATGATACCAATTGGAATGCCAGTAATGTTCTATTATAGAGTTATTGATGGAAATGGAAATGATATTACACCTCCTCATGGAGTAGCACTTCAAAGTGATAATGATTTTCAAGGTGGAGAAGGAATTGGTATTAATATGAATGTTTTTTCTAATAATAGAGAAACATATATCGAAGTTCCTGTATATGGAGATAGTAAAGTTGAAAAAGATGAAGAGTTCTATGTCGATATATATTTCCATCAATTTTTCCCTACAAACTTCTGTCTAATGGGTAAAAGTAGAGGTGTTGGATTAATTATAAATGACGACTTAAAATTTAATATTATTAGAACTAATGCTAATATAGATGATAAAATAATATATACCCAGATAGCAGGTAGAGATTTTGATTATACTATTCTATCTTCAAAAGGAGATAACCCATCTCCAATTAATAATCTTACTATAAAAGTTAAACTTATTGATAATATTAATAATAAAACTCTATATGAGGGGTATAAATATATAGATGGAGAGAGTAGAGTTGATATAGTTGATAGCTCTGATTTAAAAATATTAGATGTTACAAAAGATGCTATATTTAAAGTATATTTTATTAAAGATAGTAATGGCTCTATTTTACATGGTAATTATGCCAATAAAGATAGCTATAACTCTATTTTAAATCAGACAGGATATAGTGAAATTATCCAAGATGCAAGTAAACACTTCTCTATCCGACCAGCTGGATATAGAGTATATATTAAAGATATAGATGAGAATAATAAAACTATAATATATAGAGATAGTATATACAGTGGAAGTGATAGCTTAAAACTCTCTGCAGGATATAGCTATATGGTAGAGGCAGATGCAGTAGCATTAGATAATAACCACTCTAAAACTAAAGGTTATACAACTACAGAAAATGATGTAAATAGCACTCTTATATTTAAAGATAAATCTAGCTGTATAGATATATCTAATAAATCACTTAACTACAACTTTAATAACTCTCATCTAATAGATAATATCTCACACTCAAATGTTGGAAAGTATCAACTTCATATAGAGGATAGTAGTTGGAGTAGTGAAGATGGAGTTAATGGAAGTTGTATTATAGGAAGTAGTGCTATATCCCAAGATGCTAATAGTAAATCGGGGTGTAATATTAGCTCTACATCTATAGATAGTTATAGAGATATTAATATTAAATTTAATCCATATAGATTTAATATTACAAATATCAATCTAAGAAATAGACCAGATAATGGAAGAGAGTATGTCTATATGAGTGATTTAGATAGCAGTTTAGATATGGGTATTCTACTGAGTGCTAATATTATAGCAGAAGATAAAAATGGAAATATAGTAACCAATTTTACATCTAGTTGTGAAGCATTTGATACATCTCTATATATAAAATATCATATAACAACAGATAGAATAGATAATAAATCAACTTATAATAAAATATATACTATTAAAGGTAGCGAGGTTGGATTTAAGAGAGCAGTATCATTTAATCAAGAGAGTTTTAATAGTGTAGAGAATATAGATTTAGATAATAATATCTCAATTCCAGCTACCAAATTTTTAGATGAAAATAGTGGAAATAGCTCTATTAATATACTCTTAAATCTAAATAAAAATTTAAGTGAGCCAATAAACCCTGTTAAGCTAGAGTTTAATAGTTTAGATATTAATAGTTCTAGTAGCTCAAAAGTAAAAAATCAAAATAGAGTAGCAAGTGGTAAAAAAGATATAAATAGCTCAAAACTATTCTATTTTGCCTCAATTGCTCCAGATAGAGAAAATTATGAAGATGTATATGAAAATCACTGTAGAACTCCTATCTCTGCATTTATATTTTGTGATAAAAATATATCTTGGTGCAGTAGTATGATAGGAAATAATGGATTAAATAGTATCAAAACAAAATATGGTTGGTATAGAGCATATCTCCATAACTCAACTACAGATGGAAAGGTAATCAATTTTATAATAGATAATCCATTAGTAGTAGTTACTCCATCAGCTAATAATCTACCAAATTTTAATAATGGTAAAATCTCAAATATAATAACAGGATATTCTGGAGACCATTTACCAGTTAAAGTAGAGATTAAAATGGATTTAACCTCTTGGTTAAAATACCATAGAGAGCCATCACGAAATGGTATCCCTTTTTGGAGAAATACATTTAGAGATAAAAATGCTACACTCTCAGGTGTCGGAATGACTGGTCAAATATTAGATATATCAACAAATACAAAGGTTGCTAAAAAGATAGAGTGGTAACTCTATCACTCTCTTATCTCAACTCCCTCTTTTCTAACTATAATACTCTTATATTTACTATACTCTACGCGTGAACCCTCTTGGATTTTTACAAACTTTCTTTTACAGTAATCAACTCTATAATCCCCTGCTCTCTTCAGTGAAAAGTCAACACATAACTTTCCAGCTCTCTTAATTACACTCTCGGGAAGGTTCTGTTTATCAGTTTTAATAATTAGGTGAGATGATGGAATATCTTTAATATGCATCCATATATCATTTGCTTTTGCTAACTTTAGTATAGCTTGGTTCTCTTTAGAGTTTCTTCCAATTAAAACCTTATAATCATCTATCCAAAAGAGTTCACTCTCTCTTATTTTTGCCTTTTTCCTCTCTGATTTAGCTCTTTTTGGCATAAGAAGCTCTAACTCCTCTGTAGTTTTTGCATTTTCAATAGCAAAATAGATATTGGAATAGAACTCTAATTTTGTAGTTAAGTTCTCTTTTTCTATATGTATATTTTTAGCTTTTGCTCTTGCTTTTTTTGCTAGATTAAAAAAATATTCACTCATTCTATTGGGTACTATATCTTTAGGGAGTTTAATAGTTACCTCATCTCCATTAAAATCATAAGTTTTAAGTTTTCTATCATAAGGCTTTATTCTATGTAGATTTGCTAAGATAATATTAGCTAAATTTTGATATTTTTCACTCTCTTGAATTAGAGTATCTCTATCTAATAGATTTTTAAGGGATTTTTTTAACTTCTCTTGCTTTTTAGATATAGTTAATAGTTTTTGTCTCTTTAACTCTATTAATCTCTTCTCCTCATATCTATTATATTTTTGAATTAAATAATTATCAATATTATCTATATCTCTTTTATCTTCATCTATTTTACCTCTAAATGGGGGAATAGGCTCTAATTTAACAGATGGGCGAATAACTCTAAATGAGCTATTGCTATCAATATGTCTTAGAGCCTCTATTACTATCTCATTACTATCTATTAGTATAATATTAGTATGTTTGCCTGTAAACTCAAACTGAAGAGATATTTTTTGAGCCTTATAGTTACTCTTTGGAGCTAATATAAAACGGATAACTCTATCATTTTTCAATAGCTCTATATCTAATATTTTAGATGCAGATACAAGTGAGTGCAGTAGTCTATCAAATGGAGCTTGATAACCCTTTAGTGGTCGAGAGGAGTCCTTTTTATATATAAAACTATCTCCTCTTCTCATATTAAAAAATATACTATTTGAGCCATTAAAAGCGAGTTCTACTGTATTATCCTCTACTCTTCTAGCCCTTTTTATATAATCAAACTCTTTTAGATATTTAACTACTACTTCTAATTCATAATATCTCATTACTTATTGGCACCCAATACACTCTGTAGTTCTATCTTCAATATCATTTGTAGTCTCTGGAGATTGACTTCTTAGATAGTATGTTGATTTTAATCCATACTTCCACGCATTCATATATATCTCATTTAAATATCTCCCACTAGCTTTATCTAATGTTATAAAGATATTTAGAGACTGCCCTTGGTCTATCCACTTTTGACGAATTGCACCAGCTTTTATAAGTAGATTTTGATTTAACTCATAACTAGGGGTATAATACTCCCAAGTATCAGGAGATAGATTTGGTACAACAACAGGAATAAGTCCCGATAGGTTCTCTTCAAACCATTTTCTCTTATATACAGGCTCAATAGCTTGAGTTGTACCTGTTAAGATGGATATTGATGAGGTTGGAGCAATTGCCATAAGATAACCATTTCTCATTCCATCACTTTTTATTTGCTCCCTCAACTCACTCCAGTTATAACTCATCTCTCTATCTACTAAGTTACAAGCCTCTCTATTGGCTCTATCTATTGGACAGATACCCTTGCTCCAGTCTGAACCTTTATAGTTTGGATATTTTCCCTTCTCTTTAGCTAACTCGCTAGATGTTTTGATAGCATTATATGAGATTGACTCCATAATCTCATCTATCTTATATAGATGTTTATCTGAACCCCACTTAATTCTATTCTCTGCTAACATTTGAGCCTCACCCATAACTCCAAGCCCAATAGCTCTACTCTTCTCATTTGTCTTTTTAACTTTAGCCAATGGATAGAAGTTTAAATCAATTACATTATCTAACATTCTAATAGCAATAGGGACTACTCTCTCTATATCCTCTCTACTATTTATCTTAGAAAGATTGACAGAGGCTAAGTTACAGACAGCAGTATCTCCATCAATAGACTCCTTATCAACTATCCATACCTGCTTTCCATTTAGCTTATCTAATGCCGTAATCTTTTTAGCAGGTTTAGTAACTCCACTATCAAGAGTTATAATATCCTCCTCTTCAAAAATATCAATAGAGCCATCATCAAATGTCAATTTAATTTTATAATGATTTGGAGCTGTATTCTGAAAAATTTCACAACATAAGTTACTACTTCGTATCATACCACTATGACTATTTGGATTTCTTCTATTAGCAGTATCTTTAAAGGTTAAAAATGGATTTCCTGTCTCAAAATAACTTCTTAGAATATCTTTCCATAATCCCTTAGCAGATATTATCTCTTTTGTAATATTATCTTTTTTCTCTAACTCTAAATATCTTTTAGTAAACTCATCTCCATATAAATCTGTTAATTCACTAACCTCATAAGGGTCAAAAAGTGTCCATTTTCCATCTTCTTGAACTCTCTGCATAAATATATCATTTAACCATAGAGCAGGAAATAGGTCATGAGCCCTTCTTCTCTCTTCACCAGAGTTCTTTTTTAAATCTAAAAAGTCTTTAATATCTATATGCCATGGCTCTATATATACAGCAATTGCTCCCTTTCGTGTATTATGAGTTAAATAGAAATTATTAGAGTTATCTGTAGAGGCAAAATAGTTATTTGTCCCCTCTACTGTTAAATCCATATACTCTTCTGAAATATTTGGATTTGTATCTATAGATACAATCTTATCCTCTTTGCCTTTATGGTTAACTCCATACTCTCCAATCTCTACCTCATCACTTCGTTTATAGAAATATCCATTAACACCTTTTATTGCCATTGGGTGCCATTTAGATGTTATTATATATCCACCACTCTCAAAAGATATTTTTATCTGATTCTCTTTTTTTACCTCTAACTCATGAACAGCTTGAACTTTTTTATATTGAACTCTATTTAATTCAATATTGAAACTTTCTATTAAGTCGCCTATTCTTACTTTTGAGATTGGTATAGTCTCTGTTGATATATCTAAAATATTTATCTCTTCTGTATTTCGTCTATCTCCTTTTAGTCTAAAGTTATAAGATAAATGCTTTCTAATTCTTGACATTTCTGTTCTTTTCTCTTTAGTTTCTATCCAACCTTTTGAGATATTCTTTTCATTTGATAAAATATTAAAGTTATCAAGTGAATTGTTTAGCTTATTATTATCAATATGGTCAATTGTAATTTTTTCATTTTCTGGTAAATTAAAAAAAGTTTCTACTAATAATTTATGTATAGGTATTGATTTCTTACCTAAAGCTACACGAACATAACCTTTTCTATCTATGGTTGTAGATAATGGTTTTAATGAAGTTAAATTAATAACTACTCCACTTTTATGAATAGCATAGTTTTCATCTTTAATAATTTGGAAACCTTGTGGAAGTCCTTTATTCATCTTTTTATATCGACCAATAATTTTCTTATATTGGTCTCTTGATAAGTCAAATTTATTACAAATTTCTAAAAGAGAAAAACCTGTTACATAATCTTGTAATAAATCATAAATATCATCTTGACTTAATCTGCCATATTTAAAAGTAAAGTTTTTTACATGAAGAGAGAGAATATCTAAAACTTCATCTCTATTTAAAGAGTATTCTTTATACTCTTTTCTAAAATCATGTGTAAATTTATCAGTTTTTACACTCTTTAAAACTCTAACAAAACTATTTTTAGCTACACAACCAAGTTGGTCAACAGCAATAGCCACATCATTAGCAATTTTTAAAAATGGGATAATTCCACCTGCCGCGTGTTTATGTCCATCTATAGAGCTACCCATACCTCTAACTTTTGACCAATCCCAACCAATTCCACCACCAAATTTAGATAGAAGAGCCATCTCCTTATATCCATCAAAAATACCCTCAATATTATCGCTAGTT
>WGAM01000151.1 GCA_015494795.1 Campylobacterota bacterium | reverse complement strand
TCTCTTAACCACTTTCTTGGGTCATAATATTTCTTATTTGGCTTATCATCACCCTCTGGATTTCCTATTTGAGACTGCAAATATGCATGATACTGCTCAATATAATCTTTGACACCAGCCCAGTATGCCCATTGTGTATCTGTATCTATATTCATCTTAACAACACCATAAGAGATAGCCTCTCTAATCTCACTAAGAGTTGAACCAGAGCCACCATGAAATACAAAATTAACAGGTTTAGGAGGTGTCTTAAACTTCTCTTGAATATATTTTTGAGAGTTATCTAAAATAGCAGGAGTTAAAACAACATTTCCCGGTTTATATACACCATGAACATTTCCAAAAGATGCAGCAATTGTAAATCTATCAGAGACACTTAAAAGCTCCTCATAAGCATAAGCCACCTCTTCTGGTTGAGTATATAGTAGTGAGTTATCTATATTTGTATTATCAACACCATCCTCTTCACCTCCTGTAACACCTAACTCTATCTCTAGCGTTATACCAATTTTACTCATTCTCTTTAAATACTCTTTACAAGTAGCAATATTTTTTTCAATTGGCTCTTCAGATAAATCTAACATATGAGATGAAAATAGTGGTTTTCCATAAGCCTTAAAATGTTTTTCACTCTCATCTAATAGAGCATCTATCCAAGGTAGAAGTTTTCTTGATGCGTGGTCAGTATGTAAGATTACAGGAATACCATACTCTTTAGCTAATATATGAACATGTTTTGCTCCAGATATAGTTCCTAACACTGCTCTTTTACTACTAGATAATCCTTTTCCACCATAAAAATCTCCACCACCATTTGAAAATTGTACAATTACTGGTGAATTTACCTCTGAAGCACTCTCTAATACTGCATTAATTGATGAGCTACTCACTACATTTACAGCAGGAATTGCAAATCCCTCCTCTTTTGCAATTGAGAATAGTTTTTGTACATTACTGCCACTCACTACACCTTTTGATAAATTATCTATTTTTTTTAACATTTTTTTATATTACCTTTAATTTTTTTCTTATTTTACACTAATTTGTGCAGATTTTTTTAACATTTTACTCAGTTTTTTTAAGTCTTTTTGAAATTTTTTTAATTTAATAGAGTTAATTATACTATTTTTGACTTTTAAAAACTCTATCTTACCCTCTGGTTTCTTATCTATAAGATATATAACATGCCACCCAAATGGAGTATGAACAGGTATATGTGTAAATGCTCCTTTTCTAAGTGCGAAAGCTCTATCTGAAAACTCTTTTAACATCTGGTCTTTTGCAAACCACCCTAAATCTCCACCATTTTTACTACTAGGTCCTGTTGATTTCTCTTTTGCTAATTGAATAAATCGTCTCTCGATATTAGAACTACTCTCTAAATCTCTTATAATATCTTTTGCTTCATCTCTTGTTGAGACTAAAATGTGTCTTGCATGTGCCATAGCTGAGCGATGAAATTTACTATCATGCTCAATATAATACCTTCTAGCTTCACTATCAGTAACTTTTATATTATTTAGTCGTCTTTTCATCCAAATATCAAGCATTAAGTTCTCTTTTACCCGTTTTAATTCTCTATAAAATTCAGGACTATTTTGAATATTTGTCTTTTTTGCTAATTCTATATAGAGTTCTCTCTCAATTAGCTGTTCAACAACTTTCTTCTGTTGTTCTCTATTCATAAATGAGTATTTTGCACCAGGAATACTTTTTGATAGAAATCTATCAATATCTCTTCTTGTTATATTTTTTCCATTTACAGTTGCAACCACCTCAGTGGCTATAATATTTATTGTTAATAATATAGTAAGAAATAACAATTTATACATTATCTTTAAAGTCCTTATAAAATAAAATTTGCCATATATTTTAATAATTTTACCTAAAAAAAATAAATGATTTGTAAATATAATTTATCTCATTTTAAGGAATTAAATATAAAATTTGTTATGAATAAAATAGAAAATATAAAAAAATCTACACCAGAAGAGATAGAAGAGATTAAATCAATACTACTAAAAGAGTATCCTAACTCTGTAACTGAGTTAAAATATAAAAATCTATATCAACTACTTATATCTGTAATGTTATCTGCACAGTGTACAGATAAGAGAGTAAATATTATTACACCAGCTCTATTTAAAAAATATCCTACAGTAGTTGAGTTAGCAAATGCCAATTTAGATGAGGTAAAAGAGTTAATAAAGAGTTGTTCATTTTTTAATAATAAGGCTAAAAATATTATTAAAATGGCTCAACAAGTTATAGATAATTTTAACTCTAAAATTCCTCTTAATCAGAAGGATTTAATGAGCTTAGCAGGAGTTGGACAGAAAACGGCAAATGTAGTTATGATAGAGTATCTAGGAGAAGATATTATGGCAGTTGATACTCATGTATTTAGAGTATCACACCGTTTAGGTATTAGTAGTGCAAAGAGTGCTATCAAAACAGAAGAGGAGTTAACTAAAAAATTTAAAAATAATCTACATCAACTCCACCAAGCAATGGTACTATTTGGAAGATATAGATGTAAAGCTATAAATCCAAAATGTAATGAGTGTTTTTTAGCTCACTTATGTAAAAGTAGAGATAGATTTAAGGTTTAATTTATATTCTTAAAAATAACTTAAATAAAAAATATAATTTATAAGTTAAGTTTAAACTCCATTTCTATATAATATTACTAACTAATTTATTTTAAATAGAGGTAAAAAATTATGAAAAGAGATATTAAACTATTAGCCTTGGCCTTTTTAATTTTAACAATAGAACTAGAAGCTAAAAATACTCCAATAAAATCAAATATTATTGTAAATCCATATATTAAAAATAGAGAAAATATTAAAATAAAAAATATAAATCTACTAAAACCTGCATCAATTCCTATAGATGATAATATAGATTATAGAAAGGTTTTCTCTATATTATTTAAATTAACTTTATAATTTTTAAATTATATTTTAATATAAAGAGTGCTTATTAAATCTCTATATTATTACTTAGCGTAACACTTTTCTATAAACTATTCACATACCATAAAAGCCTAATAATTACACAATCTATTTAATAACTTTTCTGCTAATATAAGCCTAATATTCTTCTTATTTCTTAAATTTTTGTAGAAATTTGTAACAAAGAATAATATTTTAAATAAAGGAGTTCTAATGACTCATGTGATTAACAATCACCCTTACTTAGGTATCTTCTTCTTATTTATCGTAACGGTAGGTGCATTTAATGCAACGCTTTTTCTAGCTCGATTGATAAGTAGAAAATTGGCAAAGCTTGATACTGAAAAGTTAAAGCTAACAATCTATGAGTGTGGACCGGAGGTTACTAAGCAACCTAATGCAATTTCAACACAGTTCTATTTAATAGCACTTCTATTTATTCTTTTTGATGTGGAAATTATCTTTATGTTTCCTTGGGCAATTGATTTTAAACTACTTGGTTGGTTTGGATTTGCAGAGATGATACTATTTATTTTACTTTTAACACTTGGATTTGTTTACGCATGGAAGAAAGGAGCACTTGAATGGCACAGCATCAAGTAAATTATGCATCAGCAGGAGGTTTACCAGTAGCACTTACTACAGTTGACCATTTAATAAATTGGGGGAGAAGTAACTCTCTATGGCCTTTAACTTATGGTTTAGCCTGTTGTGCTATTGAGATGATGGCATCAGGAGATAGTCGTTATGATTTTGATAGATTTGGAACTATCTTTAGAGCATCTCCAAGACAGGCAGATGTTATGATATTAGCAGGAACTCTATCAAAGAAACATGCAGAGTTTGCAAGAAGACTATATGACCAGATGACAGAGCCTAAATGGGTTATATCTATGGGAAGTTGTGCAAATACAGGAGGAATGTTTAATACATATGCCACAGTTCAGGGAGTTGATAGAATTGTTCCTGTTGATATATATCTTCCCGGTTGTGCCCCACGACCAGAGACTCTACAGTATGCTCTAATGATGCTTCAAAAGAAGATTAGAAGAGAATCAGCTAATATGAATAGAAATAAAAAACAAAATCTAAGGTTAATATAATGAGAAAATATGTTCCAAAAGATAATGTTCAGGCAAAAGCTTACTATACAGATAGATTTCATGTAGTCCCATCTGTTCTAACACAAGATGTTAGCACAGATGAGATTTTCTCAAAACATTTAGAGATTTTAAGTAGTAAAGTTGAGATAAAGTCTGCTTATATTCAAATTGGGCAGATGAGAGTTGAGATTAATCATCAAGATAACTACAGAGCAATAGAGATACTTAAAAATGAGTGTGGTTATGAGATGATGAGTGAGATGAGTGCGGTTGATTACCTAGCAAAAGATGGCACCTTTGAGGTATTTTATCAACTATTAAATCTTAAAGAGAGAAAAAGAGTTAGAGTTGTATGTAGGATAGAACAGGGATTAGCAGTTGAGTCTATAGTTCCTCTATATAAAGCTGCAAACTTTTCTGAAAGAGAGATGTATGATATGTTTGGTATTGTAGCTAATAATCACCCATTTATGAAGAGAATTCTTATGCCTGATGATTGGGAGGGTCACCCACTACTTAAGAGTTATCCTCTTCAAGGTGATGAGTTTGCATCTTGGTATGAGGTTGATAAGATTTTTGGAAAAGAGGCTAGAGATGCAATTGGTCCCGAGAATAGAGACCCAGCTAGAATTGATAGATATGATACTAAAAGATTTTCAAGAGTTGGAAGAGAGGTACCATTTGGTGCAGATATTAGTGATGGTGAGCCAGAGACACCAATTGAGTATAGTACTACATTCTTAGTTGATTATAATGCGTCTCAGACACAATTAGAAGATAGAAAGTAAGAGGAGTTAGAGTATGCAACAACCTAATAGACTATCACCATTTTTTGAAAATCTCAATTTTGAACGAGAAGACAATACTATGGTAATTAACTTTGGACCTCAACACCCATCAGCTCATGGACAATTAAGACTTATGTTAGAGCTTGATGGTGAGCAGGTAGTAAAAGCCTATCCAGATATTGGGTATCTTCACCGTGGTATTGAGAAGATGGCTGAGAATATGACATATAATGAGTTTCTACCTACAACAGATAGACTAGACTATATAGCCTCAACATCAAATAATTATGCTTATGCTCTAGCTGTTGAAAAGCTAATAGGGCTTGAAGTTCCAAGAAGAGCTCAAGTAATTAGAACTATTCTACTTGAAGTAAATAGAGTAATATCTCACCTATTCTTTATTGCAACACACGCTTTAGATGTTGGAGCAATGTCAGTATTTCTCTATGCTTTCCGTGAAAGAGAGTTTGGAATGGACTTAATGGAGGATTATTGTGGAGCTAGACTTACTCATAGTGCTGTAAGAATTGGTGGTGTTCCATTAGATATTCCAGATGGTTGGATGATAGCACTTAGAAAGTGGTGTGATAAGGTTGACTATGAGCTAAAACACACATATAATGCTCTTTTAGAGGAAAATAGAATTTGGAAAATGCGTCTTGAAAATGTTGGTGTATTATCTCCTGAAGATGCACTTAGTTGGGGTTGTACAGGTCCTATGTTAAGAGGTAGTGGAATTGCTTATGATATTAGAAAAGAGGAGCCTTATGAGCTATATAGTGAATTAGATTTTGATATTCCTGTAGCTGATACAAATGATAGTTATGGAAGATATAGACTATATATGGCAGAGATAGAGGAGTCAACAAAGATTATTAGACAACTTATCCTTAAATATGATGAGACAGAGCCTCAACTTATGGCTCATGCACCACAATATATATCTGCTCCAAAAGAGGAGATTATGACTCAAAACTACGCTTTAATGCAACACTTTGTATTGGTAACTCAAGGTATGAGACCACCAAAAGGTGAAGTATATGTACCAACAGAGTCACCAAAAGGAGAGCTTGGATTTTATATCAAATCAGAGGGTGAGCCTTATGCATATAGATTAAAGTGTCGAGCTCCATCATTTTTCCATACAGGACTACTTCAAGAGCTTTTAGTAGGTACTTATATAGCAGATGTTGTTACAATTATTGGTTCTACTAATATTGTATTTGGTGAAGTTGACCGTTAAGGAGGAGATAAGATGCAGAGATATGATTTAAGAGATTTACATGATGATTTCTACAGTAGAATGGGAGAGCTTATTGATAGTGGTCTAAAGGTTGGAGAGGTTGGGATTTTCCTCTTTGAGGTTGGAGACTACTCATCTATTCAAAAGAGTGCTGATTATATTAGAGAGCTAGGTCATGACCTTATGAACTCGCTTAAATTTAATGAGGTTGATTGGACAATAGTTGTAAAAAAAGTAGATAAAGAGACTATTGCAAAAAGAAAAGAGGAAGAGAAAAAGGCTAAAGAGTTAGCAGAACAGAAGAGATTAGAGGCTGAGAGAATAGCAAAAGAGAGAGCAGAAGCCAAGGCTAAAGAGGAAGCTAAAGCAAAGGCAGAGGCAGAAGCTAAGGCTAAAGAGGAAGCTAAAGCAAAGGTAGATGCAGAAACAAAAATTGAAGAGAAGAATAAAAAAGCACCTGCTAAAAAGACAAATATAAGAAAAAAAGCTATAACAGCTAAAAAAAAGGGTAAATAATGGCAAAACTACTTTTCTCTACTTGGCAAGGTGAATTTATTGATAATAGAGATAAATCATCTAATGAGTGGAGTGAGTCAGGATTTAAACTGCCAGAGACCTATCATGGAGAGAAAAATTCAAAAGCATTTATAGGTTGGGATGGTGTAGCCATTTTTGATGAAGATATAGATGCAGTTGAGTTAGCAAATCAATATGCCTCACAGTACCAAAAGTACTCTGAAGCGTGTGGACG
>WGAM01000150.1 GCA_015494795.1 Campylobacterota bacterium | reverse complement strand
GTGCGAACAATTAGGTATAGAATATCACCTCCAAGAGGAGAGCTATACTTCTAAGTGCTCGTACCTTGACAATGAACCAATAGAAAAACACGAAGTCTATATGGGCTCACGCATAAAGCGTGGATTATTTAGAACCTCAAAAGGATATTTGATTAATGCCGATGTAAATGGTGCTGCAAATATCCTATCTAAGTTCTTAAAAAGTAACTCTCAGCCCCTACCAAAAGTAGTAGCCAAGAGATATGGGTGCGTCAATTATCCGCCAAGATTAAAATTAAACGACTTAGTCGCTTAAAAATCTTCAAGCCTCACCCTTTAGGGTGGGGTAATTGACTAACAGTAACAATTTTATCTGAACCAGTATTCACTTTTAATGTATTGCTACAACTTATAAACCTACTATTCCCAAAAGCACTATTCCACTCAAAACTAATTTTAACATAATATCTTCCTTTTTATTTATTTATAATAAAACATATTATATAATAAATATAAATATTTGTCAATAGAAATCATTTTTTTTTAATAAAAAATATTTTTTAAATAGTATCAGGAAGAACAACTCACATGTGAAACTCCTGCAATATCAAAAAACTCTATAGGTTTCTTTTTATAATATTTCTCCTCTATCTCTTTAGATTGCTCCTCATAGGGGTTATTCATAACCTCTTGTAGCTCATATATTAAACTATAATCTCCATAATTAGCTTTCTTATAGGCAGGAACTAAAAACCATTCACGAAGAGTATATTTAGGATTAATAGACTTCATCTTTTTTGAGAGTGCTTCATGCTCCTCTGATGAGGTAATATTTATAGCCTCTTGCCATCTATTAAGCCACTCTATCCATCTATCTCTTAACTCTTTGTCAAGATTTTGATTATAAAAACTCTTTTTAAGTGGAGTAATATCTGTTGGCAAGTGAGATAGTTCACGAAAAAAGATAGTATAGTCAACTGAAGTATCTATCATTAGTCTCATTAGCTCATTAAATAGAGGTACATCAAACTTTTTTAAACCTAACTTATCACTCCACATTCTTATCATAGCTCTCTGCATTACTATTGGAAACTCATCTTTAATCTTATCTAAACTATTTTGAGCCTCTAAACCTAAGAGAGGCTTTAGTGCTAAACAGAACATAGCAAAATTACGCTCCACTGCTTTAGTCTGATTTATAAATGAGAAGTGAGTGCCACCACCTGTCCATGGTTGATAGTATGGCTCAAACATATCTATAAATCCAAAAGGTCCATAATCTAGTGTATATCCACCTATAGATGTATTATCACTATTAAAGTTTCCTTGACAATACCCTACCCTAATCCAATTTGCAACTAGACTAGTAACTCTTTTTCTAAATGCTTTAGCTAATAATATCACTTTCTCTTCTAATGATAAAACCTCATCAATCTCATTGCTATATTCTCGTTCTATAAGATGTAATACAATCTCTTCTAACTCTTTAAGTGCTTTAGGGTGTTCATTTTTTCTAGCACGACGACCAAAAAGCTCTATTTGACCTACACGAATAAATGAAGGGGCAACTCTTGTAGTAATGGCTACAGACTCTTCTATCATCAATTCAGGCTCCATAGAGTGAGAACCATTATAAAACCATGGACGCTTAACTCTCTCTGTTGTAGATGTATATAGTGTTAAAGAGCGTGAAGTTGGAACATCTAAGGCATACATATGCTCTTGAGCTAAAAACTCACGAATACTTGAACGAAGAACAGCACGACCATCAGCACCACGACAATATGGCGTTCTACCTCCACCCTTTAGTTGCATCTCATACCGTTTTCCATTAAATACTCCCTCAAAAATGGAGATAGCTCTACCATCACCATATCCATTACCTGTTCCAAATGGACACTGCTTGTAATACTCTCTCCCATAAATTGAGAGAGCATATCCTGTTGCCCAACCAACTTTACTCATCTGTTCTGGTAATTCAGAGGTATCACCACTAAACATTTTTATAAATGGTTCAGATGTAGCTAAACTATTTGACAAACCAAGCTCAGAGAAAAACTGCTTACTGTGTGCTACATACTTAGGATTTGCAATAGGAGTAGGTTTTACTAGCACAAAATGTCCAGAGAATACTTGTCGGGGATTATGGTCTATTCCATCTTTTGTGGCTTTTGGGTCAATGGTTAATCTATTTATAAATGAGTAGTCTGCTAAAGTGGCTAAGTTATTTAAATTTTTTACTATTTTCATAGAAATTCCTTATTAGGAGTAATTTTATCTTATTTTAAATACTATATCAAATTAAACTAAAAATCGAATTTAAAATAAAAATAAACTTAAGATGTTTTAATAGATTTAGCTTTAAATATCAAGAAACATTAAGAAATTATTAATATTTAAAATTTAAGTTTTTTTTAATTTTTTTTAAAAATTACTTCTTTTTATAGATTTTTTTTGCTATAATTTTCCTATGAGAGCCTTAATCCCCAACTCCCCCTTATTTCCCTAGAGGCTCTCATAGATAACTTTTAATATCCATCATTTTTATTTCCCTTTTTTTGATTACAAAACCATTAAAAGTTATCGAACTTATTAATTTTTTCAATTAAATCTATTTTTATAGCTACATTTTAAGCATAGCTCTTCACTACATCTATACTCTTTAAATCCATCTCTTATATTAGAGGCTCTTCTATTTAGTAGAATATCTTTTAACCTCTCTTCTTTTAAATCTCCTAATGAGATAACTCCACTGCTATCTAAACAGCAGGGTACAACTTTCCCCGAAACTAAGATTGCTATATGAGAGCTTAATCCTTGACATGTACCATCTCCATATATTGGATTATTTAGAGATGGCCACTCAAAATAGTTATCAAAATGTAGTATGATTTTACTATCTAATCTAACTCTATCTCTTCCTTTTAGATTTAAACTATCTAAATTTACTCTAAAAAATTGGTTTAGAGTACTAAAAAGTTTACTATTAAACTCCCTTTCACTCATAATCTCGTCTAAATTCCAAACTCTAAGATTTATAAATATATCTCTCTTTAACTCCAATTTTTTACTACATAAATCTAATATAGGCTCTATATATTCTCTAAAAGAGATACTATTACTATTTTTATTAAAAGAGTTAAGAGATATATTTATCTGTTTAATAGCAGGGTGAAAAAGAGTTTTTAAGCTATGATTTTTAATGTAATATCCACTTGTAGTAATAACTGCTCTCAAACCGTATCTATATATAATATCTAAATAGTTAGATAGATTAGAGAGAGTTAAGGGGTCTCCTACTACATGACAAGCTATCTCTTTTGTAAAGGATTTAGCCTGTCTGATTATGAGTTCAAAAAACTCTAAACTCATAATCTCATTAGGTAACTCCTTAGTTGGACAGAATGAGCATTTAAGCCCACAGATATTTGTTAGCTCTATATATATTCTATAAAATTTCAAATTAGATAGAAATCTCTTTTATATCAGCAATCTTTCTAAAGGATTTATATATAGATGCTATCATATTTTTTCTATTCTCTCTTATTTTACTATCTTCAACATTTACCATAATATTATCAAAATATCTATCTAGCTCATCTTTTAGAGAGAAGAGTCCATTTAATCTATCCTCATAATTATTATACTCTTTTGATATAACATCTATATATCTATTATATAGCTCATTCTCTATACTATCTTGAAATATCATTGCATTAACAACAAGCTCTCTATTTAAGTCTATATCTTTAGAGATATTTGCAACTCTCTTAAAGGTTGAAAAATCTTCTTTAAAACTCTCTTGAGTTACAAAACTATTTAGAGCATTTACCTTTTTAGCTATCTTATTAATATCTCTCTCACCTGAACTTAAGACTGCAGAGATAACAGATGGATTAGAATCTAATAGTTTATATACTCTCTCTAATATAAAATCTACTAATCTATCTCTATCATATCTATTATATAACTCTTTAGTTAACTCTAAAATATCATCTATATTAAAATCTAAATCATACTCAATAACTATTCTAATAATACCATTTACAGCTCTTCTTAGAGCAAATGGGTCTTTTGAACCTGTTGGAATTTTACCAATACTAAAGAGTCCAATAAGTGTATCTAATTTAATTGAGATAGATAGAATTGATGAGAATATTGATGATGGAAGTTTTGCTCCATCTCCTATAGGATAATACTGCTCTTTTATAGCATTATATACTAAACTATCTTTTCCTAAAGCCTTAGCATAGTAGTATCCCATTAAACCTTGAAGCTCTGTAAACTCATATACCATCTCTGAAGTTAAATCGGCTTTTGCTAACTCTACAACCTCCTCCATAAGCATAATTAACTCTTTTGAGCTTTTACTACTCTCCTCTTCTACTCTATCCATATATAATCCAAGAACTCTTAGAGCTATAGCTTTCTCTCTATCTATCTTATCTTTTAGTGTACCTAAAGAGTCCATAAATGTAATCTTCTCTAACCCTTTAGTTGTTAAACCTCTCTTTAAATCATTTCTATAGAAAAAGAGTGCATCAGATAATCTAGGTTTTAAGACTCTCTCATTTCCTGCTATAATTTTAGAGTAGTCATTAGTTACCCCATTAGATACAACTATAAATTGATTACTAAGTCTATTATCTTTAAATAGAGGGAAGTATCTCTGATGCTCCTTCATAGATGCAATAATAACTTCAGGTGGTAACTCTAAAAATGATTTATCAAAAGAGCCTAAGAGAGCTTTTGGATTTTCAGTAATTGCTACAACCTCATATAATAGAGATTTATCTCTATCTATCTTAATACTATTCTCTTTCTCTAAAATATCAAATTGAGATAATATTATCTCCTCTCTCTCTTTAGGATATAGAGTAACTCTCCCATCTTTTAATATATCTTTATACTTACTAACTACTTCTAAATCAATAGGCTTAAATGATACCATTCTATGTACAAAAGTTTTAATATCAGATTTTACTCCAAATAGAGTTACAGCTACACTCTCATTATCTAATCTAACTTGAAGCCATCTAATAGGACGAATAAACTCATCTTTTCTATCTCCCCAACGCATCATCTTACCAAAACTCATAGAGGCTACCCATTTTTTTATCATATCCTCTAAAAGCTCTCTAGTCTCTTTTCCAATCTCCTCTTTTTTAAAATATAGAACCTCTCTTCCATTTTTAGTAGCTCTATCTAACTTATCAAAAGAGACTCTACACTTTCTAGCAAAACCCTCTCCAGCTTTTGTAACCTCTCCATCTCTAATAGCTACAGTAATAGGAGGACCAAATAGCTCTGTTATACTATCTTTCTGTTTACTAGGTATATCTTTATGTAGAAGGACTAATCTTCGAGGGGTATATAGAAATTCAAATTTAGAGTCTAATCTATACTCTTTTAATATATCTGCCCAAGACTTTTTAATATTTTTTAAAATTTTTAGTAGGGGAATGGCAGGAAGCTCCTCTACACCTATCTCAATTAAAAGTGATTTTGTCATATTTTGTTATCCTAACTCTCAATAAATTGTAGGATTTTACCAAAATCTTAATAAAGTATCCCTCTTTTTTTATAAAACTCATCTCTAAAGCTACTAAATCTATTTTCTATTATAGCCTCTCTCATCTCTCTCATAAGATTTAAATAGTAATATAGATTATGAATTGTAGCTAATCTAAAATATGTAATCTCTTTAGCTCTAATTAGATGGTTAAGATAGGCTTTAGAGTAGTTTTTACAAACCATACAGTTACACTCACTATCTATTGGAGATTTATCTAATTTAAATTTAGCAGATTTAATATTGATTTTCCCATAAGAGGTAAATAGTGTTCCATTTCTACCATTTCTTGTTGGCATTACACAATCAAACATATCAACACCTCTTGCTACGCTCTCAACTAAATCTTCAGGAGTTCCAACACCCATAAGGTATCTTGGTTTATCTTTTGGCATAAATTTAGTTGTCCACTCAACAGTTGAGTACATATCTTGATTGCTCTCTCCTACACTAAGTCCTCCAATAGCAAATCCATCAAAATCTAATCTACATAGCTCTTTAGCCGATTTCTCTCTAAACTCTCTATCTGTTCCACCTTGAATAATTGCAAATATATTTTGATTAACTCCTATACCTCTTTTTTGATTATCTCTATGATACTCTATAGACTCCTCTGCCCATCTTGTAGTCCTCTCTATACTCTTCTCTATTCTACTCTTAGTGGCAGGAAGTGCTACAAGGTCATCTAATATCATCATAATATCAGAGCCTAAATTATATTGAATATCTAATACTTTTTTTGGAGTAAAATAGTGTCTGCTTCCATCAATATGGCTTCTAAATAGAATACCATCTTCATCTATCTTTACATTATCAGAGAGAGAAAAGGCTTGAAATCCACCACTATCTGTTAAAAAACTCTTTTTAAATTTTGTAAATCCATGAAGTTTCCCTAACTTTTTAATAACCT
>WGAM01000149.1 GCA_015494795.1 Campylobacterota bacterium | reverse complement strand
TTGATGCCTTTATTAGATAAACTACTTTTACGTAAACGTTCTATTATTGAAACTGTTAATGACCAACTTAAAAATATGTGTAATGTTGAGCATACAAGACATCGAAGTCCTATCAATTTTATGGTCAATATAGTTGCTGGATTAATACGATATACCTACTTTGAAAAGAAGCCTTCTATCAATTTTTCTCAAAAAGATAGAGATTTATTGCTTTCTTCTTTTAATATTAGTAGTTCAAATAATTGTTTACTGGGAATTAGATAAGGTTTAATATTGTCGAACTCAGGTGTTACAGTAGCCCATAGATTAAGTACAATAGAAGATGCTGATAGGATTTTAGTATTTAAAAATGGCAAAATTATCTGTAGTGATACTCATCAAAATCTATTAAATAGCTGTAATGAGTATCGTAAATTGGCTAAGATGTGATTATTTCCATTTATAGACTTGATTTTCAGTTTAAGCAAAAATAATTTTAAAAGTTGTCCCTTTCCCCTCTTCTGAGCGAACTATAACTCTTAAATTATACTCATCTATAATACTCTTTACAATATTAAGTCCAATTCCAAAACCACCAACACTATGGTTAAATCTACTATATCTATCAAATATAGAGTTTATCTTTTTAGAATTTATTCCAATACCTGTATCGGAGATTAAAAAGTAGTTATCTCTTAGGACAACTCTAATTTTACCACCTCGCTTATTATATTTAATGGCATTTGATATAAGATTATCTATGACTCTCGCAATCTTTACAGGGTCTATAAATAGATGAGCCTCTTTTAAATCTATCTCAAATCTTATTTTTTTTGCATTAGCAATAATATAGAAGTATTGAACTCTAGCAGTAAGTAATTTTTTCAAATCTATATCCTCATCATTTGAGCCTCTCTGATTTCCTAAGACTAGATAGGTTAAATCTTGATATAGGTGAGATACTGTTTTTGCTGCAATATTTATTCTCGATAATTTTTTAGCATTTTTAGGACTCATTACAGACATATCCATCATCTCAATATTTGCTAAAATTGCCGATATTGGTGTATTTAACTCATGAGTTGTATCTTTTATAAAATTATCGAGAAGTTCAATAGAGTTCTTCATAGGTCTTAAAAAGAGTCGCACAAAAAATAGTCCAAAAATAGCCAAAATTACTAAAATAGCTGTACCAAGTGCAATTATATGAATAATAGTCTCTCTATACCAACTTCTATCTTCATCTATCTCAATAACTAAATACATAGCTCCTAAATAGTAATCATCAAGGTATTTAACAAAATGTATCTTATTACCTGCTCTATATATTGATTTATCAAGATTAACATTTCTATTTTCTAAAGTAGAAAATATTAAAACTCTCTCTATATCATATATAGCACTCTTAAATCTCTTATCTCTAGGATATTTATATCTCGTAGGAAAATAGTGGTGAAGTATTTTTAGATTTTTGACCTGCTCAGTAGCATATCCAGAGAGAACTGTTCTCTGATTTGAAAACATCAATTTTTCTTGACTCTGATAGTAAAATATACTAAGTAGATTTATTATTGCTAATACTAAAAAAATATATAGGTATAAAAATCTCCTAAGAGACTGTTTCTCATTATAGCGAAGCAGACTTATATCTCTATTTTTTACTCTTAACAACTCTATTTCTCTTTAAATTTTATCGTAATGAGATAAATTTATACCCCTGTTTTTTAATGCTAACAATTCTATCTTTACCTATTAATTTACGAATATTTTTAATATATGTTCTAAGAGCTGTATCGCTTGGCTCTTCATCAAAATCCCATAACTCTTTATATATTCTATCATGAGATATAACCTCATCTTGATTTTTCATAAATAGTTTAAATAGTAGAGACTCCTTATTTCCTAAAGTTTCAGGCTTTCCATCTATAATTAGCTCGTTTGATTTAGTGTTATACTCTATATTATTACCTAAATCAATGAGGTCTGTAATTTCATGAAAAAAACCTCTTCTTAAAAGTGTCTCTATTCTAATAATTAGCTCTTTTAGGGCAAAAGGTTTTCTAATATAGTCATCACAACCACTCTGAAAACCTCTCTCTAAATCATCAATACCATCAAGTGAAGTGATAAATATAGATGGAGTAAATACTCCATTCTCTCTAGCCTCTTTAAGTATTGTAAAACCATCAATTCTAGGAGTATTGACATCTAAGAGTAGTAGGTCATATTTACTCTCATATAATCTATCTTGTGCCTCATAACCATCATAGACATTATCTACAAAATAGTCTTCATCTTCTAAAAAGTCAGTTATTGTATCATTTAGATTTGCATCATCTTCAAGTAATAATATTTTTGCCTTAGGCATCTAATACTCCTAAACTATTTATAATATATTTTGAATTTTAATATTATATCATAATTATATATATTGACTTACCCAATTTACTATTCTTTGGCTACTCATAGCACCCGATACTCTATCTATCTCTTTAGTCCCCTTAAAAATTATCATAGTAGGGATACCTCTAATACCATAAACTGCTCCTAAATCTGGATGCACTTCTGTATTTACCTTTAAAAATATCGCTTTAAGTGGTAATCTTAATGCTGCTTCTGCATAAGCAGGAGCCATCTGTCTGCAAGGAGCACACCATGTAGCCCAAAAATCAACAACTACAGGAATATCACTATTTACTAAAACATGCAATAAATCACTCTTATCAACCTCTATGGGATTATACTCTAACATTGAGTTTTTACAACTACCACAATTAGCCTTTATATAACTCTCTTTTTTAGGTATCTTATTTACCTTTGCACAGTGTGGACATACAACTTTTATACTCATAAAATTTCTCCTTTTTTTATCGTTAATATTAGGATACAATTATATCTAAAATAGAAAGAGAAGTTATGAAGTTTTTAAAATATTTAATATTATTAATATTTACTTATATATTTACTGTTTTTATATTAGTTTTTTTTCCTAAAAAGTCTGAAATCCCATCTAATTTAAAAGATAAAACTCTCTATATATATTATGATAGTATGCATAGTGATATTATATTAGATATAAATGAGAGTAGAATTGATTGGCATAATCTCTTTCCAAAACTATTAAAAGATAAACAATATAGATATTTAGAGTTTGGTTGGGGAGATAGAGATACCTATTTAAATACTCCTGATTGGAGTGATTTAAGAGTCTCTATTGCTTTTTATGCTCTTTTTATTAATACCCCTGCACTTATACATTTAATATATTTTAATCATATAGATAATTTTACTCATATTAAAAAGGTTAAAATCACTAAAGAGCAGTATAGATTTATTGAAAAGGAGATATTAAAAAGCTTTGGAGATAATATAAAATTTATCTCTAAAGGTTATTGGGGAATAGATGCTTTCTATAGTGCTAAAGATAAATATAATATCTTTAATACATGTAATACATGGACAGGAGATATATTAAGAGAAGCCAATATTACAATGAGCTATTGGACACCCATTAGCTATAGTGTAATATACTCATTAGATTAAGCTTTTAAACTAAATTGTACTAATGGTCTATTTTTATACCCTTTATTTATAACATCTACTTTTAAATCTTTTAGTTCACTGTTTGGAATAACTATTGAGTTGCTACTACTTCCATCTAATATATATTTTTGAGAAGAAGATGAAATCTGTAACATATAATATTTTATATTTAGTCTATTCTCTATTAGAAGCCCCTCACTACTATTTTTAAATATTATAGGTTTGCTAGATATTGCCCTACCTAAAATATCACTATGGTGAACATATACTTTACTTCCCCATTTAAAATTTCTACCCTTTGGTCTCTCAACAAAACAGTCAACAATAGTTCCTAACTTTGACATCTTAAAGGCTGTTCTATTTAGACTAAACTCTTTTTGAAATTTAGCTATCTCAAACGAAGAGTAGCTTATAAATATACCTGTTTTATCAAATGAGATATTTGAGTCATTAAACTCTATCTCTCTAACCTTAAAGGTAAAACTCTCCTCCTGTTTAATAGTTTGAGTTGTATTATTATCAGTTGCAACCTCATCTTCAAAACTTGTATTTAAATCAACATCATCTATAAGTACAGTAGTATATATTCCATCTTCAGACTTAACCTCCTCTATATATTCAGTAGGCTCTTTAAATATACTACTCTCATCTAATTTCCAAAATCTATTATCAAAATTTATAAATTTAAGATTTGAATTACTATGATTTACAAAAGTTATCTCCTCTTGCTCTAAATCTATAGATAAATCTCCAATAATATCACAATCCAATAGTCCATGGTGATACTCACCACCAGCTAATACTTTTTTACCATTCTTATATATGAGTAGAAGTTTTATAAATTTTAATCCCTTCTCTTTTGGTATAAAAAACGCATTCATATATATTTTAGTATCTCTAGTTATAATATCTTTGGGGTCTATTATCTTTTTTGGAGCATAAGCAATATTTTGGTCTTTAGAGAATATAAGTTTTTCACCAACTCTTGACTCAATAATAATAGGTTTATTAACCCCTTCTAACTCAAAACTTATACTCTCATCACTAAAATCTAACTCTGCCAAGTCTGACCCAACATCATAATCATTAGATGAAAACTTATCTGTACCATAAAACTCTACATCAATTCCCTCATCATATTTAGCAACTAAAAAGCCTTTTTTGAGCTTATGAGTTAATATATTAGAGTCTCCATATATTGCACCCCCCTGTTCATATAGAGGAATATTATTAATATAACACCCTATAGTTGAAAATGATAGTGAAAATTTTAAACCTATAAGATAGATTTTAGGTACATCAGATTTTGAATCCTTGTCTAACTCTCTTTTTAGTTTAGAGATGTCAAAAATATCTGATAAATTATTTGTTGTATTTAAATTGTATATATCAAAATTTGGAATATTCTCTCTAATTTGTGACTCTATAAAATGCTCTATCTTTTCTGAGAGTGTATGTGTTCTCATCTTTTTAACTAGACTATCTCGTATCTCTTTTGCTGATTCTCTTGGGATATAGAATATTACAGATACAATTCCCTCTCTTAACCAATCATCTAAAATATCTTTTATCCCATAACAATCATCACCTCCAAAGAGAAAACTAAAGATATTTCTACTACCTTCCCATATATTTTTTGCAATATAATCTATATCTCTCTTTCTATCATCTAATATACAGTTATTAACATCTAGTGTATCTATAAAAAGAATACTATCTGGAAATTCAAAAATATTTTTTGCCACTATTTTTCCCCTTTTTTATTATGTAATTTATACCAAGCCTCAATAACTTTTTTTGTAATAGTAGCACTATATGTTCCACCTGTTCCTGAGTTTCTAACAACAGTAGCCACTACAATATCTCCTCTCTTTTTACTTTTTGTAAAAGATACAAACCAACCATCATAAAGCCCACCTTTTCCCTTTTCTGCCGTTCCTGTTTTACCATATACAGCTACATCAGAAAATGCAAAATCTTTAGGATTTATCTTTTTAAATTTAGCTCTATATCCTAAACATGGTAATCCTATAGCTCTATTTGGCTCAACTTTTTTGTTATACTCTCTTGCTTGATTAATGAAACTATTATAGTAAAATGCACACTTAGCAGTTCCATCTCTATCTATAACAACATCTCTCATAGCATCTTCTATAGCCTTTTGAGTAGATGGTCGTATAAAATCTTTATATAAAATTCTACTCTTCTCATCTTTTATAATCTTTGGTACTTCTATATTTCTAGTTCTAATAGTATTGGCTACTATTGCCATCTGCATAGGAGTTCCTGCTACTTCAAACTGACCTATTCCACTATCTGCTACCTCTTTAGAGAGGATAAACTGTTGTGGAAAAACAGAAGCAGAGGCATATATCTTTTTCTCTTTGGATAACTCAATAGGTTTATTAAATCCTAATTTATCAGCTACACTTAGAAGAGAAAAATCTCTCTCTCTATCTTTTAGACTATTATTAATTGGAAGTAGAACTTTTTTAAATCCTCTATCTAGCTTATGGTTAAGTAGAAGTGCTAAATATCCAAAATATACATTATAAGATTTTTTAAATGAGTTTCTAAATGTGGCATTATCAGTTCTCTCTGTAAATCCATTTGAAAAAGAGAAGTTTTTTAGAGTAATAGAGACTATAGAGTTTCCTCTAAATATTGAACCTGCTATATCGGGTTTACCCTCTATATAGTTTCTATATTTAGTATCTAGTTTAGAGATGAGGTTTGCCTTAAACCCTGCAATTGATGTCACCATTTTAAATGTAGAACCGGGGCGAATTCTCATATCTAAAGCTCTATTTCTAAGACTACTCTTTGGATTATTAAACTCATCTAAAAGCATATATCTAAATATCTCTCTTTTGTATGCCTCTTTTTTAGATATATCTAACTTTTTAGGGTATGGATAGGAGAACATAGATACAACCTCTAAATTATCTTTTCCCCTATCTGCTAAAACAACTACTGCACCCTCCAATATACTATTATACTTCTCTCTCTTTGCTCTATTTTTAGGAGACTTTAAAGGCTCTATAACAGACTCAAATATATCTGCTACCTCTTTTGAAAATTTACTATCTAGAGTTAACTCTTCCGGTTTAATCCCTTTTGATGTTAAACCAAAGTGAATACCATCTCCATATATAGGAAGTAGTTTTTTAGATAATATATCATCGACTATCTCCTCTTTTTTCTCTTCACCTGTAATAAGTTTAGTTCTCTTCTTTGGTATCATTCCATACTCTCTATATGATTTTGGAATTAGCTCCATCATATTATCTTTATCATATAGAGATAATTTATCTATCTTATAATCTTTAGCCAAACATGTAAGAGATGGAGAGTATCCAACCATTTTAGCTCTTCTTCCAATAGTATATCTTCTACTATTTCCTAAATAGGTAACAACTCCACTACTATCAGCTTTTACGCTTAGATAATATAGTTTAAATGGTCTTGATGAGTCTTTTTTTATTTTATAGTAATATCCATCACCTCTGCTTATTACTTCAAATTTTTTATAATATTTTTTATTATAGCTATATCTAAATTTTTTAAGCTTTTTAGATGATTTAAAGACAACTCCACAAGGTAAAAAATCATTATCCATAGTTACCTCTAAAATAGCACTCCCACCTCTTGTATTTATGGTATATGTTGAGTAGAATGGTATAATCTTATTATAGTTTCTACTAATTACTCTTCCATTCTGTTTAATCTCTCCATTAAATGCAACCTCTATTGTTGGTCTATTTGTTACTATTTTATAATAAAATTTACCTTTTAAATTTCCAATTGGTGCTACAAACTTTCCATCTTTAGTAGAATCATATAAAAATAGAGGTGGAGACTTTTTATAGTTAGTTTTTGCCTCTTGTAGAAAGTTAGCAGGAGTTCTACTATAATATACCCTAGCATTTTTATCATTTACATATAGTCCATTTAGATGAGTAACATCAACAAACTCATTTAACTCATCTACATTTAGATACTCTTTTTTAGGTATTTTAGGTTTATCTAAAATTGGAACTTTGCTAGGAAAATAATAACCAATACTGTAGCTACTATTTTTAAATACTCTTTTATTTCCTCTAATAGTTAATCTATTATCTATAAACTTCATCTCTTTTGGAACTTCTAAATACTCTTTCTGATTTGATAAGGCTATTGAGAGTAGATTTTTTCTATTTTGATTTATAATATTTACACTAGCACCTAACAGAATAGAGATTTTTGCACGATAGTAGTCACCATCACTAACATTTTTCAAAAGCTCAAGGTCTAATTTACTCTTTTGTCTATTTGATAATTTTGCTCTAGCTTTTAAGTAATCTTTATAATACCCCTCTTTTTTTAGAGATGAGCTATCTTCTACCAACTCTAAAAGCTCTTTTTGTAAAAAATTATCTCTACTAACCTCTTTTAATATAGTCTCTTTAGCTCCTGCTACTCCATACTTAATAAGTAGATGTGCAATTCTTACAAAATCATAAGATAGTCTAGTTGTATATAGAGATTTATCTGCATATACTAATCTAAAATTAGAAGAGGGGATACTCTTATCAACTATAGAGACATTTATAGTTTTACCTTTTACTAGATTATACTTTTTAGGATTTTTACTAACTAAAATACTCTTATTTTTTGAGCCAAGATATACTTTAATAATATTATTTTTATTATCTGTAATATATCCACTATTTAACACAACTCCATTATTAGATAATATGTTCCAAATTTTACTATTTCTAATATTTTTCAAAGAGCCATTATATAGGGGTATAGGTATTGTTTTACCATCTATTGAGTGGTAGTAGTATCCACTCTTTAGAGATATTACTTTTAATTTTTTGGCTCTTAATAGACTATTTTTTCTATTAGATGCAAATATAAGTAGAGATGGCTCATCATTTTTTGATAATCTAACAATAGAGTCTCCATCTCTACTTTTATAATTTCCACCAATAATCTCAAACCATTTAGGTGGCATAAACATAGATATAGAGTGTCCTCTCTCATCTGGTAATAGTTGATATACAACTTTTTTTGAATCTAAACTAAGCTCTACAAAGCTATATGGGTGAAGAATTTTATCTCCATTTTCACTTTTAAATATAGTCTTGTTATTTTCAATATAGAAATCTGCATATATATCCCCACTGAATTGATATAGATGGGTATCTTTTGAGCTAGTATCTAATCCATTTATAGCAAGAAATCTAACAATAACTAAGAGTATAAATATAAAAAATAGTATTAAGAAGACTTTTTTTGAGCTAAAAAATCTCTCTTTAATCTTTTGGGTACTTATATTACTTTCTTTCAATACAAATCCTTTAATGAAAATATACAGAAAAGAGATTAAAATTGACTAAAAAATATACCCCTGCTCCTCTAAACCTGCTCGTGATTTACTCCACCCCTTTTTAACAGATACATGCAAATCTAAATATATCTTCTTACGAGAGAATAACTCAAGCTGTTTTCTTGCAAATTTACCAACTCTTTTTATACCTGCACCTCTATTACCGACTATAATACCCTTTTGAGTCTCCTTTTCTACGATAATAGTAGCATATACTCTATCTATATTATCACTCTCATCAATCTTCTCTATAGTAACATCAGACTCATAGGGTATCTCATCACTTAAATTTTCAAAAATAGATTCTCTAATCAACTCCTTATATATATCTCTAATATTATCTGTTGTCATTATATCTGTATCATAAAATGGAGGTGATGGGGGCAGATGTTTTACAACCTCATCTAAAAGAGCATTTTTTCCTACTCTCTTATTAACTGAAAATGGGATAATAGCTTCAAAGCTATCTTGATACTTTTGATATTCACTCAGTTTTTGTAGTATTTTAGCCTGTGATACATGGTCAATTTTAGTTAAAACTATAATGTGTTTAGCTCTTTTTGACTCTTTTAGGCTTAAAAATCTCTCATACTCTTTAAGATTATCTGTAACTGGAGCTAGAAATAGAATTAAATCACTATCCCCCATAGCTTTTAGAGCCTCTTCAAGCATAAACTCATTTATGAGTCTCTCTTTTTGATGAATACCGGGAGTATCTACAAAGATAAGCTGATTTCCTCTATGCATTACAATAATATTCATTCTTTTTCTAGTAGCTTGTGCCTTTTTAGAGACCATTGCAAGTTTTTCACCTACTAGATGGTTGAGCAGTGTACTCTTACCTGAATTTGGTCGTCCAACAACTGCTATAAAACCAGATTTTGTCTGTTTCATCAATTTTTCCTTATTTCGGAGACATCGCCATTGATGGCGGTGAGGAGAAATAATCAGCTCTGCTGAAAATTCTCACTTGACATCATATCATATTTTGTATATAATTGCTGTATGAAAACTATGATACTAACTCAAAAGAACCGAT
>WGAM01000148.1 GCA_015494795.1 Campylobacterota bacterium | reverse complement strand
ATGAAGAGGCAAAATTTTTAAATAAACCCTTTAGAGTATTATCTCCTATTATTAAAACTATAAAAGGTAAAATAGAGTATATATTATCACCATCAGCTATAGTTGACCTATTGGCTATACTACCAGCATATAGACCACTTAGGGTTTTAAGGATTTTTGTACTATTTAGAGTATTTAAACTACTTAGATATACAAAGAGTATTCACCAATTTATTGAGGTTCTTGCTACTAAACGGTTTGAGCTTATTACTCTTCTTTTTCTACTTATCTTTATTGTAACAACAGCAGGAATTGCTATTTATGTATTTGAACAGAGAACAAATCCAAATATAAATTCACTCTTTGATGCTATCTATTGGGCATTAGTTACTATCTCTTCTGTAGGGTATGGGGATATATCACCAATTACTCCAGCAGGAAGAGTTGTATCTATGATAATTATTGTTAGTGGAATTGCTATGATTTCATTTGTAACATCTGTTATTGTATCTGCATTTTCTGAAAAATTAAATGAGTTAAAAGATAAGCGTATAGTTGAGAGGATTAATAAAAATAGAGATTTTTTAATTATATGTGGTTATGGACAGATGACAAGAATGTTTTTAAAAAATCACTCTCTACACTCATATGAGTATGTAATTTTAGAAGATGATAAAGATAGAGTTGAGAGAGGAATTAAAGATGGATATAATATTATTAATGAAAATGCTAGCAGACATGATGTAATTGCAAAATTTAATATAGAGTACTCAAATATTACACTTTTAGCACTTACAGGAAGTGATATTAATAATATATATATTACTCTAAATGCTAAAGCACTATCTAAAAAAATAAAAGTAATAGCAAGAGCTAGTAATGAGAAGATGGAGAAGAAATTTAGGTTAGCAGGTGTTGACCATGTTGTACTGCCTAGTATGGTTGCTAATAGAATGTTACTATTTGCAATTACTCAACCTGCTATGTATAAAGCAGTTTACTCTATGTTAACAGGTCAAACTTTAGCACAACTTGATGAGATTTCAACCATTATGCACTATAAATTGGTAGGTAAGAGTATTGAAGAGATAGATTTTAAAAAGCATAAACTCCTATTTATAGGTTTTCAGTGTGGATTAAAAGAGGAGTTTATATTTAATCCACCTACAAAGATAGATTTTAGAGTAGGTGATATTCTACTTGTTATGGGACATAAAGCAAGTATAAAATATTTTAAAGAGCAGTATGGAGAGATATATTATGGATAACAAAAAAGCATTTATATTTGGATATAGTAAAAGAAGTACCTTTTTAACTAAGGAGTTACAGAAACAGGGTTTCAATGTTATTATTGTTGTATCTGAGCAAGACTCTTATGATAAGGCAAAAGAGCATGGATATTTAGATATTATTAAATTAGATATGACAGATGATGATGCACTAGAGCGTTTAGATGTAGCAGAGATAGACTATTTAGTATGTGTTATGGAAGATAGTCACTTTAATGTATTTTTAACTCTATCTCTAAAATCTCTATTTCCAAAGAGTAAAATTATTGCACTATCAGACTCTTTTCATGTAACTCAAAAATTAAAAATGGCAGGAGCATATAAGGTAATAGACCTATATCAAGTTAGTGCCAATCGAATTTATAATATTTTAAATAAACCAGTAGCTACAAAACTTATAACTAATCTTCTCTCATCTGAACATAAGTTATCTATAAGAGAGATAGATATTCCTAAAAACTCTTTTCTCCATGATATAAAAGTTAATGATTTTAATTTTGCTAAATATGGAATAATTTTAGTAGGAATGATAGATAGAAGATTAAGTGAACAGTTTTTATTTATTACAAGTGGGCTAGAACACTCCTTAGATAGAGGGGATATGTTAGTATGTATAGGTTACGATGATGATTTAGATAGATTTGAGAGATATGTATCTAGCTCCTATATTAAGGGAGTTAAATAGAAGAGAAGAGCAAAAAGTTGCTCTCTATAGTTAGATTTTAAATATAAAATCACCTCCATCTAAACTCTCATTTTTATATTGGGGTTTCTGTCTATCTCCTGTTTTCTCTTCAACATATTTTCTAATATAATCAGCAAGAGTTGTAAATCTAATATAGCCTTTTTTAGTTCCATCTTCTCCTAATGCTTTTAGAAGAGCTTGTGTAAATGGGGAGTGGTTAGAGCCATCTGATACTGGTTGGTCATCTCCTGCTGTTAAGATATTAATTGATTTTTTATTTAGTAAATCTTTAAATATATTTGATGAAGAAGATGAGCTACTACCATTTGTTACAACAGACTCTTTAGTTGGTCTTATTCTAACTGAACGAGTTTTAGTATCATACTCAACTCTATCTAACTCTTTAGCAGATGATGATGGTATAGATTTTTTTGCATATTTGCTATCCATTGCAAGTCCAGAGAAGCATGAATCTAAAATAATACCAATATGTTTAGCCTTTGTATCTCTTGTGTACATAACAAGAGAGCTTATACTAATAGCCGATTTATCATAATACATTACATCAGCATTTGGATTATTTAGGTCTGCATTAAAATCATACGGCAATATATAACCCTCTCTTACACCATTATGTCCAGATACACCATCTCCATGTCCTGCAAAGTAGAAGAGTGTTGCATCTTGACTTGTTGATGTCTGTTTTATCTTTTTAAGAGCATCTAATATTCTCTCTTTTGTAGCATTCTCATTATATAACTCAATAACCTCAAATCCTCTTTTTCGTAAAAGTTCTGCTACACTTCTAGCATCATTTACTGCATTACTAAGTCGTGGAAGGGATAATCTTTTATAGTGGTCAATACCTACAACAATAGCATACTCTTTACGATACCATGAGGAGATAGCATTTTGATTGGTAGTGGATATTTTAGAGGATGAACTACTAGATGAGCTAAGAGTTGGCTCATAACTATTTTTTATCTCAAAGAGTTTAATTCTATATTTTCCCTCTAATCCAACTAATAGATGTCCAGATTTATTAATGTTAACACTATATCCTCTATCTTTTAATACAATATTTGTAATGTGTCGTTTTTTCTCTAAATCCCATAATCTAATAGTCTTATCTTCTGAAGAGGTTGCCATATAGGCTCTATTCCCTGCTACTGCAATATCTGTAATCGGTTCTCTATGTTGATTAAACTCTTTTAGAGTATTTCCTTGGTTATCTTTAAATTTAATTGTGTATTTCCATACAGGTGGTCCATTTCTTCTTCTATAGTTCCCCTCTGCACTCTCTACCTCTGTAAGTCCTAATATAGTATAGTCATCAAATGATTTTGCTACTTTTATATCTCCATACTCATTTGATGGAGCTAAATATGAATAAATCTCTTTTTTTCGTAAAATATCCCATATTTTTACCTTTTTATCTTCTGCTGTTGAGACTATCTTTCTATTATAATCTATAAAACCTATATTAGTAATAGTATCTCGATGACCCTCTAGTTTTGCTATCTGTTCTCCTGATTTAATATTCCAAATATCAATAACCTTATCATCTCCACCACTAGCTACTTTTTTATTATCGGAACTAATTGCAATAGCTAATATATCATTTGAGCTACTTCTCATTCTATTTACAAGATTATAGCTATTTAAATCCCAAACTTCAACATATCCATCATCTCCACTACAGGCAAGATATGAGCCATCACTACTAATATCTAACGCTTTTACCTCATCATTTTTACTCTCAATTGAGCCAATAGGTTTTAAATCTAAATTATATATAGTAATAATACTACTATCTCCATAAGCTACAATAGTACTATTTTTAGGATTAAATTTTACTCCATATAGTTTATAGTTACTATCTATACTATTTACAAAATCAAAACTAAGCTCTCCACCAATTACAGTCAGTGGCTCTTTTATATCTTTCACCTTTGCAGATGATGAAGAGATAGATATACCTTTATTTACTGTTGGACTATTTTGACAAGCTGTTAGGGCTAAAACAAATAATGTTAATATACAATATTTAAAATTAATTCTCATGACTTTTCCTTGTTTTTAATTGTAGATTTAAATTGTAATATAAGTATATGTCTTTAAAGTGTCTTTTTTATATTTACTATTTTACATTAAAAAACTTAAAAGCATTTATGTAACTTTTAGAATTTAACTCCCTATCTTTTCTATATGCAATATCAAATGCAGTTCCATGGTCAACAGAACTTCTTTTTATTGGAAGATTTAGAGATATATTTATGCTCTCATCAAAATGGAGTGCTTTTAGAGGTGCTAACCCTTGGTCGTGATACATTGCTACAAAATATCTATAGTTTTTTCTAAAATTTGGAGTAAATGCTATATCTGGAACTATTGGATTTGTATATACCTCATCTCCAATAAATTTCTCTGCTATATTTTTAGCCTTTATAATACTCTTCTCTTCATCTCCTAATACTCCTCCATCTCCTGCATGTGGATTAAGAGCTAATAATGCTATCTTTTCATCATCTTTTAAATCTATTGAGTTATAAAAATCTATTAGAAAATTTGAGAGTTTAGATATATCTTTAACCTCTTTTGCTATATCTTTTAGTGGAATATGTTCTGTATATAGAGCTACAAACATAGAAGGAACTCCCAACATCATAATAGCATCACTAAAGAAGAAATCTCTTAGGGCATCTGTATGTCCCTTATATTTTACTCCTCCTATCTCCCATGCCTTTTTATTGATTGGTAGTGTCATAACTCCATCTACATCTTGTAGTTTGGCAAGCTCAATAGCCTTTAAAAATGATGCAAAACTATATACTCCACTCTCTTTTCTTATCTCCCCTGCTCTAATCTCAAAAGGTTTTGCAATTTTATTAACTATCTTAAAATCTTCTGGTATCTCTATATTTAAAAGTTTAGAAGCTCTATCTAACATTACTCTATCAATGCAATATATAGGTTCTACTATCTCTTTTGCTATATAGTGATTTTTTAGTGCTAACTCTATGCCAATTCCATTTAAGTCACCTATACTAATGGCTACTCTTTTCATCTCTTAATTAGTTCTCTCATCTCTAAAATAGCTCTCTCTAATCCTATCCATATAGACCTAGCAATAATACTCTGTCCAATATTTAACTCATCAATAGTAGGAATTTTTGCAATATCTATCACATTTTGATAGTTTAATCCATGTCCACTTGCCACTTTAAGTTTTAAATCTTTTGCCATAGAGCTTAGTAGTGTTAAGGCATCAAGCTCCTCTTGTAACATAATCTTTAACTCATCTCTTGGAAGCTCCAACTCCTTTATAGAGTGTGAAGTTCTCTCTAAGTTACTATATAACATTGCATAGATATTTGCATATCTTCCTGTATGAAACTCTATCCACTCAACCTCTAACTCTTTTGCTCTATTTACATTCTCTACTGTTGGGTCAATAAATAGAGATACCTCAATCTCATGTTTATGGAGTCTCTTGATAACTTTTTTTAATCTCTTCTGCTCCCCTAAGATATTTAATCCACCCTCTGTTGTAACCTCTTCTCTCTTCTCTGGAACTATTGTTGCACGATGAGGTTTTAATTTACATACAATATCTATTACATCATGAGATAAAGCACACTCTAAATTAACAGGAATTGAGGAGAGTTTTATAATATTTTTTACATCAATATCGTTTATATGTCTTCTATCTTCTCGTAGATGTATAGTTATCTGCTCTGCATTTGCTCTCTTTACTATACTAATTGCATCTAATGGATTTGGGTCTGCTATCTTTCTAGCTTCTCTTAAAACTGCTATATGGTCTATATTTACACCTAATTTCATCTTATTTCCCTATATTAATTATTAAAAAAGAATATATTAAAAAGTAACTTTAAATAGGCTTGAAAGTAAAAGATATAGATAGAAATATTTATCTAGTATATTTAGGAAAAATGCAACTTAAGTAGCATTTTTTTCTCTCTGTTTATTCTATAATTCCTTATAAATTTAGTCAGCTTGACTAAAAAAAAAATAAAAAAGGATTAATATATGAAAAAAACAGTATTATCAACATTAGTATCAACACTACTTTTAAGCTCAGTAGCATTAGCAGATGAACATAAAAATTTAACAAGTCAAGAGGTAAGCACAAAAGCAACTCAAGCAGCCACTAAAAAGGCTCAAGATAGTAGAGTAAATTTAGTACAAGAGGCATTAGAGTCACTAAAATTTTCAGCTAAAGCACTTAGTGAACTAAATGGAAATAAGTTAGATGATGCAAAAAAAGATATTCAGTTGGCACTTGGAAAATTAGAGTCAATTTTAACTGCTAAAGATACACCAAAACTTCTACCTATTGAAAATCGTATTTTAGTTAAGAACTTTATAGGAACATCAGATGATGTTAAAAAAATAATAGAAGATGTAAAAAAACTTTTAGATAATGGAAAGGTTCAAGAGGCAGGAGAGCTTCTTATTTCACTACAGAGTGAGATTGATGTAACTGTTGTTAGTTTACCTTTAGCATCTTATCCAGACGCTTTAAAATTAGCATCTAAATATCTATTAGAGAAACATCCAGCAAAAGCAAAACATGTATTAGAGATTGCTCTAAATACTTTTGAACAAGATGAACATATTATTCCAATTCCATTAATTAATGCTTTAGAGCTTGTTAATGTAGCTTCACATATTGCAAAAAATGATAAGGAACAGGCACTTAAACATTTAGCATTAGCAAAAGATGACCTAAAAAAAGCTGAACTATTAGGTTATGTTAGTAGTAGTACAACAACCTATAAACAGTTAGAAGAGTTAATTGAGAAGACTGAAAAAGAGGTGAAAGGTCCAAATAAAGCAGAGAAACTCTTTAAAGAGCTTGGAGAGAAAATCAAAGAGTTTAAAGAGAAAATCCTATCAACTCATGAGTCAAATAGTACAAAATAATATCTCTTGCCCTTTTGGGCTTGAGTAATCTATTTTGATACGAAATTTGCAATAATATCACCAATTTCAGAAGATGAACATATCTCCTTTGCATCATAAGCACTTAAATCGGCTGTTCTATATCCCATTGCTAAAGATTTTTTAATAGCATTATCTATCTTTTTTGATGCCTCATCTTCACCTAAAGCATATTTTAACATCATAGAGGCACTTGAGATTGTAGCTAGTGGATTTGCAATCCCCTGACCTGCAATATCTGGAGCTGAACCATGAATTGGCTCATATAGCCCAACACCTTCACCAATACTAGCACTAGGTAGTAGTCCAATGGAGCCACTCAACATACTAGCTTCATCTGATAATATATCTCCAAATATATTTCCTGTTAAGATGACATCAAACTGTTTTGGCTCTTTAATTAACTGCATTGACGTATTATCCACATACATATGAGTCAACTCTACCTCTGGATAATCTTTTGATACCTCAATAACAGTCTCTCTCCAAAATTGACTAACCTCAAGAACATTTGCCTTATCTACAGAACATACTCTTTTAGTTCTCTTCATTGCTATCTCAAAAGCCACTTTTGCAATTCTCTCAACCTCATCTCTACTATATACCATACTGTTATAGGCTCTATCTTTTAGTAGCTCTCTAGGCTCTCCAAAATATATCCCACCTGTCAACTCACGAACTACCATAATATCAACACCTTTAATAACACTAGGCTTTAGTGTTGAAGCATTAACTAACTCATCATATACTATAGCTGGTCTTAGATTGGCAAAAGTTCCCATCTCTTTTCGTAAACCTAAAAGTCCACTCTCTGGTCTTAAGTGTCTCTCTAAATTATCCCATTTAGGCCCACCAATTGCACCAAATAGTACAGCATCACATCTCTTTACACCATTAATAGTCTCTTCTGGAAGTGGAACTCCTGTCTCATCAATAGCAGAACCACCTAAAAGCATCTCACAATACTCTAAATTAAATCCCATATTAGCAGATAGTGCATCTAAAACCTTTATAGCCTCATCAACTATCTCTGGACCAATCCCATCACCCTTAATAATACCTATTCTATAGTTTCTTCCCATAAATTACACCTCCCCTTTTGCTATCTCTTTTTTTGCAAAATTAATAAGTCCACCTGCATCAACTAACTCCTGCATAAATTCTGGAATGGGTGTAAATCTATACTTTTTAGATTTTGATATATTGATAATCTCTCCATTTGCCATATCTACTCTAATAGTGTCACCCTCTTCAATCTCATCAACCTCTTTAAGCTCGAAGATAGGCAAACCCATATTAAAGGCATTTCTATAGAAAATTCTTGCAAATGTAGGTGCAATAACAGCTGAAATACCTGCCTCTTTTAGAGCTATTGGTGCATGTTCTCTACTTGAGCCACAACCAAAATTTTCACCTGCTACAATAATATCTCCATAACTCATCTTTGAAACAAACTCTGGGTCGGCATCTTCCATAATATGTTTTGCTAATTCACTAGGTTCACTAGTATTTAAATATCTTGCTGCAATAATTAAATCTGTATCAATATTATCGCCAAATTTCCAAACTTTACCCTGCAAATTTTATCCTTTTAATATAGGTAGTCCTATTAGATTTATGGCTGTGATTATAGCTAAATTATGTTAATATTGCTCTACTCTAGCCTCAATTTTATAAACTTTATCATTGTCATATATTTTAATTTTTTTAGCTTTTATAGCTCTTCCGTTACTATCTAACTCAAAAACTATTAATTGAAATATCTTTTTACACCTTTTAGGAATATCAAAATGTCCACCAATAGCTGTTAAAAATTTCTGCATTGGAATTTTTTTATCCATACCAATAACTTGGTCTCTACACCCTGTCATTCCAACATCAGTTACATAACAACACCCATCTACAATCATTAAATCATCTGTCCCAACATGTGTATGTGTTCCCAATATAGCAGATACTCTATCTTTTAATAGGTGCATCATTACATACTTCTCACTGGTTGCTTCTGCATGAAAATCTATAATAATATGCTTTATCTCTCTATTTTTTAAATCATCTACTACACTATCTACTTTTACAAAAGGATTATCACTCATTGGCATTGTATAGTTTCCCATAACATTTATAATAGCAACTCTCTTCTCTAAAACATTAAGCTCAATTAGACCTCTACCGGCTGATTTATCTGGATAGTTTATAGGACGAATTATAGGATACTCTTTAAACATCTCAATTATATCTTTTTTATCCCAAGAGTGGTTTCCACCTGTCATAACATCTATTCCATAGCTAAATAGCTCATCTGCATTTTTTTTAGTTATTCCAAACCCATGAGATGCATTTTCATAATTTGCTATAACTAAATCTATATTATATATTTTTTTAATCTCTTTAAGATATCGACCTATCATCTGACGACCGGGTCTCCCTACTATATCACCTATAAATGCTATCTTCACAATAATCCTTTTAAGGTGATAATTTTATCTAAAATAGTTTTAAGTGAACTACCCAATCGCTAAAGATGATTGGGATTTCAGATATTTAATTATTAAAAACTACTCTTTAGATTTACTATATTCTAATATGTCACTAAGATAAATATCTCTATCCTCATTAAAATCATCTATTTTTGATTGACATCTCTCGCAACCATAACCTGCATGAGTCTGATGCATAATCTCCTCTACACTATTACAACCATTCTCAATAGCTTCCATAATATCTCCAAAAGAGACCTCATAACACTGACATATTATATAGTCTGATTTTAACTCTTCTATCTCATCTTCTATTGTCATAATAGACTCCTTTAATTTTCTATACTATAACATTTTTTTATTTAAAAAAACGCTTATTAACTTCATAAATAATAATTATTCATGTTATAAAACTAACTATCAATAAAAGATATTATAATATAAAAAAATAAGTAAGGAAAAAAATGAGTAGTATAAAAGATATTTTGGATAGAGAGGTAGAGTTTAGAAACTCGAATAGTGAACTCTCTTATGATAAACCAGACCCACTATTAGTAGCATCAAGATATAGAGATGAGACAATATCTCTTATATGTGCATTGTTTGCCTATGGAAATGCAAAGCAGATAGTTAAATTTTTAGATAGCCTAGATTTCTCTCTATTAGAGAGAAGTGAAGAAGAGATAAGAGAAGGGCTATCAAATCACTATTACCGTTTTCAAAAATCTGATGATGTAATTGCACTCTTTATTGCACTAAAAAGATTAAGAGAAATTGATACTATAGAAAATATATTTTACAATGGATATAGAGATAAAAGAGATATATTAGATGGTCTATGGAATTTTATTAAAACTATAAAAGAGATATACCCTTATGAGAGTAGAGGATACAACTTTTTAATAGGCTCTATACCTAAAAATATCAATAGGGCAGGAACATATAAGAGATATATGATGTTTCTTCGTTGGATGGTAAGAGATGATATATTAGATATGGGATTATGGAAAAAGATTGATAAAAAAGATTTAATTATGCCACTTGATACTCACACTTTTAATCTATCTCTAAAATTAGGACTTCTTAAGAGAAAAACCTATGATATGAGAGCTTCATTGGAACTTACTAAAAAACTAAAAGAGTTTGATGAGTTAGACCCAATAAAATATGATTTCTCTCTCTACAGATTAGGACAAGAGAGAAAAATTTAACATTATTTAATAATAAATATAATAAAATAATAATTATATATTATTATTATTTTAAGGAGCTTATAGTGATAAGAAAGATTTTTATCTTATCTATAATATTAACAATTAATTCTCTTATTGCAAAAGAGAGTATTATTTTAGTAGATAATTCAAAAAAAGGTAATTTAACCCAAAAAGAGATTAAAGGTTGTGATGAGTTAATAGTTAAAGAGCAGAAGAGAGATATAGAGCATATTAAACATCAACTATCAATTATTTTGAAAAAGTTATCAGAGATAGAGAAAGAAAAAAATATTAGCATAAAGAGTAGAAAGATAAGAAATATTAGAAAATCTATAAAGAGAGTTAATAGACATAGAAAAAAGGGAACATATATAACTATTAGAGTAAAGAGAGGAGATAGATTAGCTGATTATGCTAAAAAATATTATGGTAATTCAAGATTATATTATAAAATTTATAGAGCAAATAGAGATAAAATAGGAAAAGATTTAAAACTTAGAGTAGGAGATAGAATTATTATTCCAATAGATAAACACTATAAATACAAAAAGTTCAAACATAGAAAACAAAAGAGAGTTAAAGAAGATAAAGATATAGAAATTGCAAGTACTCCTATAGAGTATAGGAAAACAGTACCAGTAGTCAACTATTCAAGAGCTAAATTTATATCTCCAAACAGAGATAGAGATATTGAAATATTAGATGAACCTGTATATATTGATGATGAAAATAGTAAAAAAATAGATACATCAGATTTTATACCATTAGATGAAAATTAAGTAGATAATTTTACATCTAACTCCTCTAATCTCTCTGGAGTTCCTATGTCATACCACTCTCCTCTATAATACTCCATCGTTAATCTGTTACTATCAATTGCTTCAAATAATAAAGGTGCTAATTTTCTCTTTCCATACTCTAACTCATGAAACATCTCTTTTGAGTAGTAACCAATTCCTGAAAATGTATATTTTTTACCATTAAAAAGAAAATCGCCTTTTGGATTATGAGGAGGATTATCTATCAGAATAATATGAGCTAAAGAGTTATCTTTAAACTTAAAACTACCATTAAAAGGATAGTCTGTCCAAATATCTCCATTAACAACTAAAAAAGTATCACTTAATAGTGGTAGAGCCTTAATAATCCCACCTGCTGTCTCTAATCCACCCTCTTTTTGCTCATCAGAATATAATATCTTAACCCCATATCTGCTTCCATCTCCTAAATAGTCTATTATCTTATATCCTAAATATGCTACATTTATAACTATCTCTCTAAATCCTGCCTCTTTTAATCTCTCTATATGCCATACTATTAGGGGTTTTCCCCCTACTTTCAAAAGTGGTTTTGGTGTATGGTTAGTTAATGGTCTCATTCTAGTTCCAAGACCTGCTGATAATATCATTGCTCTCATCTCTACTGCCTATATAAAAATTTATTAAAATTTTAACATAAAATTAACTCCACTCTTCTAATTTAAATTAGGATACTTTATAAAAAATAAATTATGAAAAAGAATTATAAATTATATTTTGTTTAATAAAATTAAATATTAGACAATACTTAAAATATATAAAATAAATATTTTTTTAATAAAAAATAAAGTTTTAAAGAAAAAGTTGTATAATTTAAATTAAAAATAGGTTTAATATATATGATGGAATGGGACAAACTTGGTTCAATAACTGTTTTAATTGTAGATGATGATGCGTTTAACCGTCAACTTATTATATCTCTTCTATCAAGAGTACCCTCCATTGGTTATATTGAGGCAGAAGATGGTATTGAAGCATTAGAGATTTTAGAAAAAGAGAAGATAGATATTATTTTATTAGATTTATATATGCCAAGACTTAATGGGCTAAATACAATTAAAGAGATTAAAAAAAATCCTCTTTATATAGATATTCCAGTTATTATTATCTCTACTGATGAGTTAGTTATGAAAGAGTTTTATAAACTTGGTGCTAATGATTTTGTATCTAAACCATTTAGACTTGATGATTTACAAAAGAAGATATATAAATATCTTGAAAAGGTATATTATAAAAATAGATTTAACAAAAAAAAAGAAAAAGATGTTCAAGAGATTAAAAAAGATACAAAAATAGTTCAAAAAGAGAATATACTTTTTGATATAGAGACTATTGAGCAGTCTCAAAAAGAGATGTTTCGAGGAATTGCCTCTATTATAGCACTAAGAGATGAGAGTGTAAAGATTACAGCTAAATTAGTAAAAGCTTTTGCTGAACTTTTAAATTATAGTAAAAGAGATATTGAGAGTATATATATTAGTAGTGTTGTATATAATATAGGGTCACTCTCTTCAAAAAGGTTTAAAAACTCTTATGAGAGTGTATCTAACGATACAAATGATATGATGTATATATATCAAGGTTATCAGATTATTAAAAACTCTATAGAGACTCCATTTATTAAAATTTTAAAAGCAGTTATAGTTCAACATAAGGAATACTATAATGGAACAGGTATGCCACAAGAGTTAAAAGGAGATGCAATATCTGACTATGCTCAAATTGTTCACCTTGTAGAAATTTTTAATCTTTTATTTAAACAGAATAATTCAAGAGATAATATATATAATTTTTTTAAAAAACAGAGTGGTAAAAGATTTAACCCTAAACTTCTAGCATCATTTTTGGACTATTTTGACTATTTTGTAGAACTCAGAAGTAAATATATAAAGGAGAATTAAATAATGAAAAATATGATTATAAATGCCTATTCAATAGATAGTCTATTAAAAAAGATAGAGATAGCTATTAAAGATGGGTTTAATCCATCTGTTGCATTTATCTACTCATCTATTGAACATAATATTAAAAAGATGGTTGTAGGTTTGGAGAAGTATGAATTTATAGTAATGGGTTCAACAACAGCAGGAGAGATATTTGCAAATAAAGATTTGGGAGTAAATGAGGTAGATGGAACAATTGTAGCAATGCTTTTAGATATAAATCCAAAAGCAATAGCTTTTAAATTCTCCTCACTTGAAAATGAGACTTCATATTTTCAAACTGGTAAAAATATTGGAGTATGGGCAAAATATAAATTTAAAAATCCAGCTATTATTACAATTACATCAGGATTAGATTTTGATAATGATGCCTACACGCAGGGACTTACAAATCAAGGAATTGAGTATATTTTTGGTGGAAGTGCTGGAGATGATATGAGACTACAAGAGACATTTGTCTTCTCTAAAGATAATTTTTCTAATCATGGAGTTGTTACTTTAGTATTAGATAGAGATAAGATAAATATTGTAGGCTCAAGAGCTTTTGGGTGGGTTGGAATAGGGAAAGATAGAATTGTAACAAAAGCAGAGCAGAATATAGTATATGAGGTTGATGGCAATCCAGCAATTGATTTTTATAGAGACTATTTAAGTATAACAGATAATGAAGATATACCAGCTATTGGAATAGAGTATCCTTTAGAGGTTACAATGAAGAGTGGAATGGTGGTCTATAGAGCCGTTTTAGGGATTGATGAAGAGAAGAAAGCACTAATATTTGCAGGACATGTTGAAGAGAAATCAAAGATTAGAATATCAGCACCACAGGGTGAGGGAATTATAAAATATGTCGGAGAGAGTATAGATAAGGCTTTGAAGGAGGAGTCTAATTTTAAACCAGAGGTGGGACTGCTATTTCCATGTTGTTCAAGAAAACAGGTATTAGGCAACCTTGCATTTAAAGAGATTGAACTAGCATATAAAAGTTCAAGAGAAGTTCCTTTAATCGGCTTTTATGCTTATGGAGAGATAGGTGCATTTCCGGGTGGATATGCTTTCCATAATGAAACATTTGTTACAGCACTCTTAAGTGAAAAGGAAAAATAGATATGTCAATTCAAAATATTAAAAATATGGAAGATTTAAAGATTGAATATAATCAATTAGAAAAACGATATATAAAAGCAACAAAAGATAAACTAAAATTAGCCCATCTTTTAACACAGATAAATAGAGAGTTAGAGGAGTCTCTTAGTAATGAAAAAAGATTTATAGCTTCAGTTAGTCATGAGTTAAGAACTCCACTTACAGCAATTTTAGGTTATGGAGAACTATTAGAAGATACTGCATTAAACAATAAACAGAAGAGATATTTAAATAGTATAGAGCAGAGTTCAAACCATCTCTTAGCCTTAGTTAGTGACCTATTAGATGTGGCAAAAATTGGAGATAATCGCATAGATTTAGTACCAAAAGAGGTTGACCTTGATGATATTTTAAATGATTGTGCTAATCTTATTCGTTCAAGATTAAAAAAAGATGTTGAGTTAATTACAGATATTCCTATGCCAGAATATAAGGTAAAAGTTGATGATAAGAGAGTTAAACAGATTTTTATTAATCTACTATCAAATGCTACAAAATTTACAAAACAGGGTTCTATTAGATTTTATATTCAATCATTAGAGGATATAGATAATAATAGATTAAAATTAGTGGCCAAAGTAGATGATACAGGTAGTGGTATTCCAGAGAGTGTAGCTAAAACTCTATTTGAGCCATTTCAATCAACAGACAAAACACAAGGAACAGGTCTAGGACTATATATCTCTCAAAAATTAGCTCAGATGATGGGTGGAGAGATTACTGTTGAATCAAGAAAAGGTATAGGTAGTAGTTTTACAGTTACACTTATTATTGAAAAAACAAGGAAAAAAGAGATAGGAAAAGCACTTAATAGTAGTAGTGTTATGATGTTTTCTAAAAAAACATCATTTATAGATAGCCTAACTAGAGAGTTTGCAAATTTAGGTGTTAATTTTCAAAATCATGATATTAAGATAGAAGATACAACATCAGCACTAATACACATGGTAGCTAGTGGAAGATTTTATGATGTTGGTATTTTTGATATTGACTCTTTTAAACATAGCACAGACTATATAGCTGGAACTTTTAGAGCAGTTAATCCAAATATTAAACTTATTGCATTAGTAGATAGTAGAGAAAATGATATAAATTTAAAAGAGTTTGATAAAGTCATTAGTAAACCAATATCATATCAAAGATTTATTAAAGAGGTTGAAGAGACCTATGATAGTGAACTTTTTGGTAAAAATATTAAAGTTGACTACTCAAATCTTGATATTTTAATAGTTGAAGATGTTGAGATTAATAGAGAATATGAGAAAGAGATGTTAGATAACTTCTTTGGTATCACTTGTGATACAGCTGAAAATGGTGAGATAGCAGTTCAAAAAGCTAAAAATAACCACTATGATGCGATACTTATGGATATGCGTATGCCTGTTATGGACGGATTAGAGGCAACTAGAAGAATTAGAGAGTTTAATAGAGATGTACCTATTATCTGTATGAGTGCTAATGTATATAAAGAGGATAAATTAGCAGCAGAAAACTCTGGTATGAATGATTTTATAGAAAAACCCCTTGATAAACAGGATATTGAAGCAAAACTTTTAAAACTAATAAATAATGAATTTAAAAAAGAAATCTCTAAAGAAAATAGAGATATTTCTCCAATTGAGATAAAAGGAAAAGATGAGAAACTAAATGAAGATATTGAAGCAATGGCACTTAATCATTTACAAAATAACTTTAATGAGACAGTAGCTAAAAGACTATATGATAAGGCTAGAGAGAGTATTGTTGAGTATGTTAAGAGAGTAAGACTCAATTTTGCAAATAAAAATAGTAAAGAGCTTGTAGAGAACTACCATGCAATAAAGGGAGTTTTATCAAATCTTGGATTAAAAAAACTTGCTTCAACGGCAGGAGAGTTACAAAAAATATCAGAAGAGGGAGATTTTCTAAAAATAGATGAGATAAGCAGTAAATTTTTAGAAAAGTTAACACCTCTACTTAAAGAGGAGCATAAATAGATGAAAAAGTTAGAAGATTTAGGAGAGTTTACGCTACTTAGCGTAGAAGATGATGCGTTTAATCAAGAGTTAGCCACTGCTATATTTGAAGATATGCCAAATATTAATATCTATCAAGCTTCAGATGGAGAAGAGGGATTAGAGATTATAAAGAGCAAACAGGTAGATATTATTATGTTAGATTTAATGATGCCTAAAGTTAGTGGTTTGGAGTTACTAAAGATGCTTAAAGAGAGTAGTGAATACTCTTCAATTCCAGTTATTGTAGTCACATCTAAATCACATGAAAAGACAACAACATATAAGTTAGGTGCAGATGATTTTATCTCAAAACCATATAATCCAGAGGAGTTAAAACTTAGAGTATTTAATCAATTAAGAATTAAAAGATTTAATGATTTAGTAGGTAATATAAACTCTTCCTCTAAAGATAATTTAAATTATCTAAAAGATGCAATAGATATTATAGATAACTCTCAAAAACAACTCTTAAATATACTTGGAAATATGGTACATAAGAATGGATTTTATAATAAAAATACATCTAAAAGATTAGGAGAGTACGCAAAACTTTTAGGTCATCTATATGGATTAAATAGTACAGAGGCAGATAATTTATACTATACAATGTCTATCTATGATATAGGACTTCTACGAATACCTCAAGAGCAGTTAGATAAAGAGGATAGTAAAATATTTAGAAAACATCCAGAGTTAGGGTTAGAGATATTAGAAGATATTAAAGAGACAACTCTTATAGGTATGGCAAAAAAGGTAATTTTATATCATCATGAAAATTGGGACGGAACGGGCTATCCATATAGAATGGAGGGAACAGAGATACCAATCCATGCTCAAATTGCATCTCTAGTCGATTTCTTCGATAAATTAACAACTCATAGATTATATACTACTAATGTAGTTAGTGTTATGGAGGCATTAGATATTATTAAGAGAGAGAGAGGATTGATGTTTAATCCTGAGCTAGTTGACTTATTTACTAGAAACTTTACGAAATTTAGAGATATAAAAGATAGGTTAAGCTAGATCAAATCTAGCTCTATTCTATTTTGAAAAAGCTATTTTTGATATTTTCAGGCATAATGAGATTGCAGATAGATATTTTTTTACTACTATCTTCTCCTCAAATTCATCTATAACCTTTAATCTACCCAATATCCCCATAATATCTCTCTCTTTAGGAGATAAACTTATCATCTTTTCAATAGCTATAGCTAAAGATTTACTATCTTTTGGAGGAACTAAAAAACCATTATATCCATCTTCTACAACCTCCTTACAACCTGCAACATTAGTTGTAATTATAGGTTTTGACATACTTCCAGCCTCTAATAGAACTCTTGATAACCCCTCTCTATATGATGGTAGAACTATACAATCAACTCTCTCTATCTCTTCTAATACAGCATCAGTATAACCCAAATATTCAATAAGCCCCTCTCTTATCCAACTATCAACCTCATCTTTAGATATTGATGATGGATTATCAAAGTAGTATGAACCAAGTATTTTAAATTTTACATTAGGGTATCTCTTTTTGACTACTCTAATAGCCTCTATATACTCAACTATACCCTTATCTCTTATAAGTCTTGCTATAAGTAAAAAAGTTATATCTCTCTTATTATTTCTTAGATTTAGTTTTGGTTTAAATAGCTCTGTATTAATTCCAGAACCGGGTATTAGAGTGGCTTGATTTTTATTAATAAGTTTTTGCCTAATAAACTCTTGACTATCATCTAAATTTTCAAAAAGGACTCTATTTCCAGAAAATGCAATTTTATATAACCATCTTGCTATCTGTGAGCTAATTTTATTATCTAAAAAAACTGTACCAAGTCCAGATATAACATTAATAGTTGGAATATTTAAAAACTTTGCAATAATTCCACCATATATATTTGGTTTTATTGTAAATATTAGTAGCATATCAGGCTCTATTTGAGTAAATAGTTGATAGAATTGATACATTAAGCCCATATCTTTTATGGGGTTAGTTCCTTTATTATCTAAGGTTATAGTGTAGTGTCTGCATCCTAAATTTTCTAATCTTTTAGAATAATCATCTATAGGAGATATTAAGATTACCTCATAATCTATATCTATTAGTGCTTTTATTAATCCTTTTCTAAAATTATATAGATACCACGAGGTATTACTACATATAGTTATTTTTCTCTTTGTCATAACTTATCCTTTATTATATTTTTTTGATACCTTTTAATGATTAAATCTATATTATATTTCCCTTTTGTATCTTCTATTATTTTACCTCTATTAAAACTTTTAATATCTATATTTTCTATAGTAGTAGCAAAGGCATCTATATCCCCTTGTGATACTAAAATTCCATTTTTTCTATTTTGTATAATTTCACTTACACCTCCTATTGAGTTAAAAGATACAACTATTAAACCAAATAGATTAGCCTCTAATAGTACATTTGGAAACCCCTCATACTCTGAAGTTAATAGAAATATATCAGCCTCTTTTAGATAGCTATATGGATTTTTTTTATGACCTAAAAAAGTGACTCTATTACTAATATTAAGTTTAGATGCTAAACTCTCCAAATTCTCTCTCTCTGCTCCATCTCCGATAATAGTTAAGCTATATCTACTATCTAATTTAGAGAAAGCCTTTAGTAGTAAATCTTGTCTCTTCTCATATCTAAGTTGTCCTATATGTATTAATCTAACATAGTCACTACTAAATGGATAATCTATTTTATCTTTTGATAAGTTCTCTAAACTCTCTATATCTATTGGATTATTAATAACTACGCTCTTATCTTTTGGAAAACTATAGTTCTCTATTAAATCTTTTTGCATATATAGAGATTGACATATTACTCTATCATAATTTTTATATACTCTTTTATATAACCACTCATATAGCTTAGGACTCCTCTCTCTACTATTATTAAGGGTTAAAATACTAGCTTGTCTTGCAATAAAAATAGTTTTAGGTAAAAAAAGTTTAACTATAGGTATAAATATAGATAGATATAGATTTAAATTTCCAATTCCACTAAATATAATATCCGGTTTCAATATATAGATTTTTTTTAAAAGTAGAGGTAATCCTTTTAGTGTAGATTTAATATTTAGAGTATATATCTCTATATCATCTCTTATAGTATCTATCAATGAACTACTACTAAAGAGTAGAAGAGATATATTAAATATATCTCTATCTAAATGGTTTATAATATTGACTAATACTCTCTCTGCTCCTCCACTCTCTAGTTTTGGCATTATAAATAGTATATTTTTCATTCTTCTATTGAGTTAATTAAATCTTCTATAATAAAATACTCAACCCTCAATGGTGTCTCTATCCACTCTATATCTCTAGTCCAATAACCTAAAGCATGAGGAAAACCTCTAGGAGAAGCTGCATAACTTATCTCTACAATCTTATATCCATCTATATCTTTTACAAAATCAAATGCTAAAGATTGAGCTTGAAGTCTCTCTTTAACCTCAAATGCTACTTTTACACACTCTCTTCCCTCCTCTCCTATATCCCAACTCATCTTTCCACTACCAGAGGCTCTAAAATCCCCATCTCTTACTATTCGTTTTTTAGTTACTGCTCTATTACCAATTACAAAAACTCTAATATCATGGTCACAATTAGCAATAAAATCTTGTGCATATAGATAGTTCTTTTCTATAGGTAGCATACTATATATCTTATGTGGGAAAAAATAGCGATATACTCCTCTACTAATATTAAATAGACTCTTAAGTGACTTATCTCTTTTAAAGTGCCAAATCTTCTCTTCTAAAATAGCTTCTCTTCTATTTGCACTAAATCCTTTTCCAAAAGCTCTATTTATATATTTTTTTGCCTCTTTTTTAGAGTTAATTAGAACTACATTAAAAGCTCCAGCTCCATTTCTAAGTTTAAATACTTTTGGAAAAGTCGTATTTTCTATCCACTCTAAAGAACTCTTTTTATCATAAAAAGCATAACTCTTAACCATTGGAGCATCTATAGCCTCAAGTAGATACTTCTCTCCTAGCTTATCATCAAAATACCATGCTGTTTTAGCATTTGGATATACAGGAAAACCTATAGCATCTAAAGATAAAATTAGTTGCCTTGCAAATAGTTGTGCTTTATAGTCAATATGTTGCCAGTGCCACATTAATGCATCACAATCTCTTAACTGCTCTATAATATTACTATCATAACAGTTTACTAATCTATATTTAATACTGTTATTATAACAATACTCTATCCACCTATCAGAGTATGAATTATCTCCTTTTTCATGATGAATTGCTATAGTTAAACTCTTTCTCATTTAAAACCTTTAAGTAAATTTAAAATATATATTTTAAATTATCTATATAAATTATATTTAAAATTACTTTATATTTAGATATAAATATATATTCATTTAATATTCTTTTTAAAATATTAGTGATTTTTTTATTAATTAATGTTTATTTCTGCTAAAATATAATTTTATATATTATATTTGTGTTTATAAGTTTACGCAACTATAAATATTTTTCTAAATAGTAAATTCTTAAAAAATAATTAAGTATAATAATAAAAAGATAAGGAGATATTATGTCTATCAGTGAAGAGGAGTTTTATGAATTACTATGGTTTCGCTCATCAATGGTTTTTACTCCAGAAGAGAGAGAGCTTATTAGAAATGCAAGAGTATCAATTATAGGAGTTGGAGGAACAGGTGGAATAGCTTCAGAGCAACTTGTAAGAGGTGGAGTATCAAATATTACTCTAGTTGACCCAGATATATTTGAACTTACAAATATTAATAGACAACACTTCTGTACAATCTCAACTATAGGTATGAAAAAGGTGGAGGCTGGTAAGAATAGATTATTAGATGTAAATCCGTTTTTAAATATTAGAACATTTGAGGAGGGAATTAATAAAAATAATGCAAAAGAGATAATTAGTGGAGTTGATATTATAATTGATGCAAGTGATAATAAATCGGCTCACTATCCTCTCCATAGAGTTGCAAAAGAGTTAAGAGTTCCTGTAATATCAAGAAGTCATAAAGTTCCAAATTTTACATTTGGAGCAGAGGCAAATCTGTGGGATTATAGAGAAGATAATATAAAAACTAGAGAAGAGAATGAGAACTCTCCTACAGTATCAACTCCTTTAGATGAGATTAGTGATGAGCAGTTTTGGCAAAAAGATAAGAGAGTTCATAGTGAATTTAATAGAGTATATAGAGATATTTTTAAATCTAAATATTCACATAAACTTCTGCTTAGTGAGAATACTCCACCTAAAGATTTTTTTGAAAATTATGCTAATAGTAGAGACAATTTAGTTCAAGGTACAAATTGGGGACCTACTGTTACAATTACAGGAACATTTTTTGCAACTATTGCAATTAATATTATAATAGGTTCTAAAGATATATTTTTAGGTCCAATATCTATTAAAGCTAATCCATCAATTCCAACTATTATTAAGCAGAGTGAAATTAAATAAGATAATTTATAAAATATAAAAGGTAAACCCATAATGCAAGAAAACAGTAGTTTTTTTTTAGAATTTTTAAATAAAATTTTACCATATAAGTGGTCAATTGCATCAATAACCTTTATAGGTATGATAGTCTCTGCTATAAATTTATATTTTACACCATCTATATATGAAGCACAGTCTATTATCAAAGTAAAAACAGACAATAGTAGAAGAGAAATTGGTGAGTTAAACCCTTTAGAGGATATATACTCATCTAATTCAGAAAATATTGACCAAGATTTAGCACTTCTACAGATATTTCATATACATAAAAAAGCCATAGATAAGTTGAATTTAGAGGTACAATATTATAAAAAGAAGAGATATAAGAAGATTGAACTATTAGATAACCTACCAATAAAAGTTTTAAGTGTAACTATTTTAGATAAAAAAATTGTAGGTAAATATATAAAAATAGTACCTCAAAAGAGTAAAATATTAATTGAGATAGAGGATAAATCATATAGAAAACTTTTTAATTATAATGAAGAGATAACCACTCCATGGTTTAAATTTAAAGTAACTAAAAACTCTGATTTCAATATTCCATTATATATTAAATTAAATGGTAATAGTAGAGATATATATGAAAATATAATAAAGAAAAATTTTAATGCTATTAGATTAAATAAAAATGCCTCTTTAATAAAAATTACCTTTCAAAATAACTCATCAAAAAGAGCTATATCATATCTAAATAATCTAATGGATATATATATAAGAGAGAGTATAATTAATAAGAGTAAACAGAATAATAAAATTTTAAATTTTATAAATAGACAACTTAAAAATACAGGTCAAGCCTTAAAAAGTTCTGAAAAAGAGTTAGAAAATTTTAGAATAAAAAATAGTATAATAGAACCAACAAGGCAGTCTCAAGGTCTATTAGATAGACTAAGCAATATAGAGGTTCAACTATCTCAAATAGATATAGAAAAGAGATTAATTAATACTATATCTCATAATATTAAAAGAAAAAATAGAGATTTAAGCACTATTACTCCAACTCTAAGAGAGTTAGGAGATGAACCAACTATTAGAGTTATCCAAAATCTACAAGAGTTAGAGAGGAGAGCTAATGAGTTAAGCAGAGAATATACCTCAAAATATCCTGCCCTAAGGGCTATAAGAAGAGATATAAGAAGAGATAGTCAAATTATTATAAAAAATATAAAGCAGTTACAGACAAATATATCTCAAAAAGAGAACAAGCTATTAGAATTAAAGAAAAAATATGAGAGAGAATTAAAAATACTCCCAACGCAAGAGAAAAAACTTATTGATTTACAGAGAAATCATGAAGTTAAATCGAAAATGTACTCATATCTACTTGAAAAACAGGCAGAAAATAATATGAAAAGGGTAGCAACTGTATCTGATTATGAGATAATAGATAGTGCATACTCAAATGGAATTCCAATTAAACCTAAGAAAGGTATGAATATGGCAATAACAACTATATTTAGCCTTATTGCAGGCTTACTATTAGCATACTTGCGTAGCTCTTTAATTGATAGGTTACAGAGTGTAAAAGATATAAAAGAGCTTACAGATTTACCTCTATATGCAGAGTTACCGATATTAAAAAACTCAAAATATTTAACAAGGGACTCATCTCAACTATTAAGAAGTTTTCGTAATCTTAGAACAAAGATAAATTTTAGTCACCCTAAACATAAGGGTAATGTAATATTAGTTACATCAAGTCCACTAAGAGAGGCAAAAACCAACATTGTATCTAATTTAGGTTATATTTTTCAAAAGGCAGAATATAAAACTCTAATTATGGACTTTGATATATATAATCCTAAGGTTCATAAAGGGTTTAATCTAAATTTAGGAATTGGTGTAAGTGACTATTTAGCTGGAGAAGAGAATAGTATGGATATACTAATACAGAAAACAAAATATAAAAATTTAGATATATTAACAGCTGGTTCAATTAAAGATGATATATCTGAATTAATACTATCAAGAAGATTATTTTTTCTAATAGAGACAGTTAAGAAGAGATATAGTTATATATTTATAGATGCAATTCCATTAACTATGGAGGCAGATGTATTATATATTATGAAATACTCAAATGTAAATCTTATTACAATACAAGAGGACTATACAAGAAAATCATTTATAAAAAATATTCAAACAAAAATAGGAGAGTATAAATTTAAAAATATTGCTATACTTGCAATTACTAATGGTTAAAGTGTGATAAATATTAACATTTTTACTTTTTATAGGAAAAAACTATATTTATATTTTAATTAAGAGTATTTTTATCTGATTTAGATTATAATAGCAACATATCTTAAGTATGTGATGAGAAAGATTTCATTTTCCATTCCTCCTTTTAAATTGATAAGATAGATAAGCCAATTGTTACTCCTCCCCTATTTATACAATTGTAGCTCTCATCAATACTTAAGATTAATTACTCCTTTGATATAATTCAAAAAAATAGAGGGCTTTAATATGCATTGGTTTCAATTTGACAGAAGAATAATACAACAATTTAATTTTATTTTAATATTACAACTTATTCCACTATTTATATTATCATCATATTTAGTATATGAGATAAAACCATCTCTTTTTAATAAACAATTAATCTATTATGGACTATCAACAGGTGTATTTTTTATTGCATTTTTAATACCTTGGCGTAAATATCAGTGGTTAATCCCAATATCATACTGGATAAATCTTGGACTTCTTCTTAGTGTTGATATTTTTGGCAAAAAGATACTTGGAGCTAGAAGATGGATTGAGATACCGATTATTCATATAACAATTCAACCATCTGAATTTATTAAAATTACTGTACTCTTAATGTTAGGTTATCTTATTGTTAGAAATCCACCTCCAAAATGGGGATATGATTTAAAAATGTTTATAACACTCTCTCTATATATACTCATACCATTTGTGCTTATAGCAAAAGAGCCAGATTTAGGAACAGGATTAGTTCTACTATTGACAGGTTTTGGAGTTCTATTTATTATTGGTGTTAGATTGCGTATATGGTTAACACTATTAATTGTCATAGGTTTGTCAGCACCTATAATATATTCACATGGATTAAAACCGTATCAAAAACAGAGAATTGCAGACTTTTTAGGGAAACCTAGTTACCATGTCCAACAATCTATTATAGCCATAGGTTCTGGTGGTATGTATGGACAAGAGAAAGAGAATGCAACACAGACTCAACTAAAATTTCTACCTGTCTCATCAACAGACTTTATTTTTGCATATCTTGGTGAGAGATTTGGTTTTGTTGGCATGTTATCAACAATACTTCTCTATGCTATGCTTATTTTACATCTTCTATATATTGCAATAAGTAATAAAAAGGACTATTTTATAAAAGTTTTTGCCTCTGGAATGGCATTTCTATTTTTTATATATATGGCTGTAAATATCTCAATGACTATGGGATTAGCTCCTGTTGTAGGACTTCCACTACCAATGTTTAGCCATGGAGGAACATCTTTTGTAATTTTTGCAATTATTTTTGGAATTTTAGAGAATTTACTTGCTTTTCGTTTCTATTTTATGTATAATACGGACTCGAAAATAACTATGACAGGGACAAAGATTTCTCTTTAGTATTTTCGCAGGTGGGTCTTTAGCTCAGCTGGTTAGAGCACTCGGCTCATAACCGAGTGGTCCGGGGTTCGAGTCCCCGAGGACCCACCAGATAAAAAACTTCAAAATTTATAATTATCCGTTTTTCTTCTTTTTAGGTATAGATATTTTTACTACTCCATTTTTATACTCTTTTTTTAATTTAGAAATATCTGCACTAAATGGGATAGGTATCTCCTCTGTTGTGCTACTACTGTAGCTACTCTCTGCCATTCCATTAGCTGTAATTTTATGCTCTTTTTTTGTAGTAGTTGTTACAATCTTTACCATATCATTAACTATAGTAATATCTACTTTTGTATTCTTACTATCTTCTATATGCTTTTCTAAATATAGTTTATCTCCTAAATCTTGAAAACTGTCCATTGGACTATTATCAATAGTACTCTCACTCTTTGTAGTAAGAACTGGTTGCATTTTTTGATTATGCTCTCTCATTCCAGCCTCCATAGAGCGATTTAACATATCTATCTCTTTTGCACCCTCATACATATATTTTAGATTTAATCTATCTAACTCTGTAAGTTCAGATGATGGCGATGAGGCGAGAGCTAGAGTTGTAGATAGTAGAGCTATTTTCACAATATAATTTTTTTTCATAACTATATATCCTTTTTGTGAAATTCTATCTTATTTTAATATAAAAGAATATTAATTAATGCTACTATTAGCTCTTCTCTTCTGTTTCATTAATCTTTTAGCAAGTTCCCTCATATCGTCTGTTTTATCGCTCTCATCAACTATCTCAATGCCTAATATAGTCTCAACACAATCTTCAAGAGTAACAATCCCCTCTGTCTGACCATAACTATCTGTTACTAAAAACATATGCTCTTTTTTACTAATAAATAGGTCAAGGGCTTTTGCCACAGGTATATTTTCATTAATAGCAAATATATCTTTTTTAATCTTAGCTAAATTAACAGAGTCATCTTTTAAAGACTCTCTAAATAGCTGTTTTGTTAAGATAATACCAGTTACATTATCTATAGTGGTATTATATATTGGAATACGAGAAAAGTTAAATATATCATCTTGGGTTGAGATAACCTCTTTAATAGATAAATGCTCCTCTAGTGCAAATACAACAGAGCGTGGAGTTAAAATATCAGATATCTTTACCTCATCAAGTTTCAGTACATTCTCTATATAGTCAGACTCCTTCTCATCAATAACCCCCTCATCTTCACTTATTAGCATACTCTCTAAAAGCTCATCTTTAGTTGTTTTGACCTCTTCATGTCCTTTAGAGATTTTATTAGTAATAAATAGAGTAGTTAAGATAATTGGATATGTTATAAATATAAAGAACTTAATAATGTGAGCTGATATTGGTGCTAGTGGCTTCCAATATATTGCCCCTATTGTTTTTGGTACAATCTCTGATATATATAATATAGCAAATGTTAGAACAATAGATACATACATAACAGCATCATTGCCAAAAATTTTTGATGCTTGAGCTCCAACAGCAGCAGCACCTAGAGTATTTGCAATAGTATTTAAGATAAGAATAGATGCAATAGATACATTTATATTCTCCTTATGTGAGCGAAGAAGTTTTCCAGTCTTTGGAGACTCCTTTTCTAATAGAGAGACAAAAGAGATTTGTGTAGATAATAATACAGACTCCAAAACAGAACATAAAAATGAAATACTTACAGATAATACAAAAAACAGTATCAGGTAACTCATATATTTTAAAAAACCTTTATAGTAAAATTATAGTCGCAAGACCTAAAAAAGTAAAAAAACCTACAACATCTGTGATAGTTGTTAATATAACAGTACTACCAATAGCAGGGTCAATATTCATCTTTTTTAAAAGAAGTGGTATTATTGAGCCAAATAGTCCTGCCATAATAAGATTAACTATCATAGATAATGCAATAACTACGCCTAGCATACCTTTATCAAACCAGATAGAGGCAATAACTCCCATGATTATAGCAAACAAAATACCATTTAATAATGAAATAGCCACCTCTTTCTTAATAATTCTTGTAGCTTCGCTATGAGAAATCTCACCTAAGGCTAACTGTCTAACAACAACGGTTAAAGTCTGTGTTCCAGCATTACCTCCCATAGATGCTACTATTGGCATAAGTACAGCAAGAGCTACCATTCCATTGATAGTATCTTGAAAGAGTCCAATGACAATAGATGCTAAAATAGCAGTTAAAAGATTTATACTAAGCCATGTAGCTCTAGTCTTACTAGCCTTAAGTATATCCTCGTCCTCTTCAGCCTCATCATCTACTCCAGCTAAATTATACATCTGCTCTGTTGCATGCTCATTAATAATATCATAAATATCATCAGATGTAATTCTACCTAATAGGATATTATCTCTATTTACAATAGGAATTACAGATAAATCATACTCTTTAAAATAGTTAACTACATCTTTAATATTTTCTGTATCATAAGCCTTAATAGGCTCAAAATTATCTCTATTCTCTTCTATATTTTGACTAAAAGTTAGAGAAAAATCAAAAGTTAAAATATCATCTAAATCTATACAATAGAGTAGTCTATTTCTATTATCTGTAATAAAAATAGTATGCACATTCTCTATCTCATTTGATTTCTTTAATTTAGCAAATCTATTAATGGCATCTTGAACTATCTCATCAACCTTAGCTGTAAATAGCTCTGTCTGCATATATGCACCAGCTTCATCTTCATTATAGCTCTGAAGCATGGTTATCTCTTGCTGTTCCTCTTTATCTAAGTTATCAAAAACCTTTGATGCCTTATCTCTGTCAACATCTTGAAGCTCTTGCATAAACTCAACTTGGTCATCACTCTCTAACTCTTTTACTGCATGAGTTAAATCTTCAACTCTAAGTGACTCAACAACATCATCAAAATAACGGTCAGGTAGCTCTAGTGCAACATCTCCAATAATATCTTTAGGGATTAATTTAACTGCCTTAGAGAACTCATCTTCATCAAGCTCTCTTAATATCTTGGCTATATCTGAAGGGTAAAGCTCACTCCCACTATGTAATTTTAGATAAGATTTTAATTTCTCCATAAAATCCCCCTTTATTTATAAATTTACATGATTATATCTTAAAAATTTTATTTATAGCTAAATTATTTTATGTTATTTTTAGTAGAAATATATTTATGAATAGATTATAGAAAGTACAAAAATGTACTTTCTTTATGTAGAAAATTTAAGTTTAGACTCTAGCCTCTTCTCTTCTCTGTAGCTTTTCCCAATTATCATCAACATCTTTTTGAATTTTATCAATAATATGACGATTTTCTGGTTTAAATAGGTGTTTATATCTACCTTGAGCTCCTAAATAGTCCTCTACTTTAAGTATATTTCTTGGTCTATATAGGATATTTAACTCATGTCCATTAATAATCTCATAAATTGGGAACATTAAACTATCTGTTGCTAAGTCTGTAATATGGATTGTATCTTTTGGGTCAAATTTCCACTCAGTAGTACAAGCAGAAACTGTATTAATAAAACATGGCCCCTCTGTCTCTAAAGATTTCTGAAAACCTTTAGCCATAATTTTCCACTTATTTGGAGCAAGTTGAGCAACATAAGGAGCTCCATGAGCTGCCATAATAGCTACTAAATCTTTCTTTTTCTGCTTTTTACCATAACTTGTACTTCCAGCTTGTGCTGTTGATGTGTGAGCTCCAACTGGAGTAGCTGAACTTCTCTGTCCACCTGTATTTGCATAGTTTTCATTATCTAAACAGATATATGTAAAATCATGACCTCTCTCCATAGCTCCACTTAACCATTGAAAGCCAATATCATAAGTAGAACCATCTCCACCAAATGCTACAAACTTAACAGGAGCATCTGGGTCTTTTAGAGTACCTTTTCTCTTTCTCGCTTTATACATTGACTCAGCACAACTAGCGGCTGTTGCTGCATTTTCAAAACCGATATGTATCCATGATGTATCCCATGATGTGTATGGATATACAGCAGTTGATACCTCTAAACAACCAGTATTTGAGGCAATAACTAAGTTATCATCTGTACAGTTCATTAGCTCTCTTACTATCATAGAGTGAGCACATCCGGGACAGAGAAGGTGAGCCCCTTCAAATCTATCATTAGTAGTTGAAAATTGTTTTAAGTTTTTAACTGATGTAATTGCCATTCTTAATTCCTTCTTGTCTTAAAAAATCCAAGTTTTGGACCTCTAACGCCACTAAACTGTTGAATTTCAGTTGTGATATATCCAGCATCTGCATGAGCCTTCTGCTCTCTCATAATTCTCTTTGCCTCATCAATAGAGAAATCTCTTCCACCTAAACCATAAATATAGTTTGTAATAATAGGTCTATTTTTTGTACCATAAGCTGATGCTGATATTTCATTAAATAGTGCACCCATTGCACCACCCGGTGCTGACCTATCCATACATACAACTGCTTTTAAATCTTTACTCATATCAATAGCATCTCGAATAAGGTCAAATGGGAATGGTCTAAATACACGAGGAGATATAACACCTACTTTTAAACCCTCCTCTTCTCTTAACTGTTTTGCAGCTAATCTTGCAGTCTCTACAGTTGAGCCAAGTGCAACCATAGCAACCTCTGCATCTTCCATCATATATGCTTCAACTCTTTTATACTCTCGACCAGTCAACTCTTTAAAATCAGCAAATACAGCATCTATTCTCTCTCTTGAGTCCATAAGTGCTTTATGCTGTTTTGCCTTATGCTCATAGTGCCAATCCTCTTCAGTTTGAGCTCCATGTGTTACAGGTCTGCTAAAGTCTAACATATCATCAACTGGTACATAATCACCTACAAATTTATATGCTACCTCATCTTGAAGAGGTCTAACATTTTGTGCTTTATGTGAAGTTGTAAATCCATCTTGATGAACCATAACAGGGAGTCTAACACTTAAATCTTCACCTATTCTAAAGGCACAAAGAGTTAAATCGTAAGCCTCTTGTGGATTGAATGCATCAAGATATATCCAACCACTATCTCTCCCTAAATACATATCAGAGTGGTCACCTCTAACATTTAGTGGAGATGCTAAAGCTCTATTTACAACTGTTAGAACAATAGGAAGTCTCATACCACTAGCTTGATATAGAACCTCTGTCATAAGTGCAAAACCTTGTGAAGATGTAGCAGTAGCTACTCTTCCACCAGCAGCTGAAGCACCAACACACCCACTCATAGCAGCATGCTCACTCTCTACCATTACAAACTCACCATCAACATATCCATTTGCTTGGAAAGCACCATAACCCTCAACAATTGGAGTTGATGGAGTAATTGGGTAAGCAGCAACTACATCAACTTGTGCTTGTCTTAATGCTTGAGATGCAGCATAGTTACCGTCCCAAACTTCCATCTCATTTAATTCAAATTTTTTTGCCATAATAGCCCCTTACTTCTTTGCTTTTTTCTTTTTCTCTGGCCAACCTGCTAGAGCATCATCATTTTCAGTAGCCTCTGTAAACATTAAAAGTGATTTTGGATTTGTAGGACAAACCTCAACACATACTCCACACCCTTTACAGTGGTCATAATCAATTCCTAACATCTGCTTATCTCTTGATATAATAGATGTATCTGGACACCAAACCCAACAGTTTTGACAATCAATACATATATCTCTATTATAGACAGGTTTAATTACACGCCAAGATGCAACACTTGCTATATAGGAGTTAAATTGACTATATTCTCTCTCTTCTGGTCTAATATGTGCTGTATTACCAATCTCTCCCTCAAATGAGTGAAGAACAACACCTTGAGGAACTTCGTCCCAACCAACTTTCTTTTCAGCACCTAACTCTAAGATACCTCTCTTATCTGTTCCTAGTACACCTCTACTCATTATATTTCCTTTCTATTTTACTTCGTTATAAGCTCTTGTAATTGCTTTCATATTACCATCAATAATCTTTTGTGGAAACTTAGAGAGAACCTTTTTCATTCTATCTAAAAAGTAATCAAGCTCAAACATATTAGAGATTTTAATTAAAGCACCTAGCATAGGAGCATTTGGTATTGCTCTACCAATAGTACTAAGTGAAATCTCTATACAATCAACAACAAAAACTCTATCTTTTTTATCAGAAAGAGCTGGAATTTGTGATATTAGTTCATCTTTTGATAGATGAGTTGTAATAATATATTGAGTTGTAGGCTTATCATTTTTTGTAATATCATCAGAAAATGCTAATGCTGGGTCAATAACTAATACATAATCTGGAAACATTTTTGTCTCATGATTAATAATTGGCTCATCATCAATTCTATTATATGCGTTCATTGCCGCACCTCTTTTTGCAGAGCCATATAGTGCATAGGCCTGAACCTGTTTACCTGTTGTTGAAACAACATCACCTAGACCTTTTGCACCTGTTACTGCACCTTGTCCAGCTCGGCTATGCCATCTTATCTCAGTCATAACTACTCCTATTTTTTTTCTATTATGGGGTATTGTATTCTTCACCATCTTAAATGGTGTTTCATACTTAATAAAAAAACTATAATATTTACTATATGTATAGAAACTATCCATTTAAACATATTTGGTATCATAAGTTTTAATATATTCTACACTATCTAGTGAACCACTATATATTTTTACCAATTTTTTTTTATTAAATATATTTATCGTAACAAGTGGTAACACCACTAATAGCTTATCTGAATTTTATAAAAATTACTATAAAACAGCCTATTTTTACAATATATATTTAAAATATACTAGACTTTAATCTATTTATATAGATAGTTATATTCTACTCTGTTACGATTTTACCACTTTTATATATAATAGAAGAATATGATTAATATTATGAGATGTAATTTATAGTGTAGATTAAGAATTAGCTAATTACTAATTCTCTTTAAGTTAAATATTATAGTGCCTCTTGATCCTCTTCTCCTGTACGGATACGGATAGTTTTTTGAATATCTGTTATAAAAATTTTACCATCACCAATCTTACCTGTTTGGGCTATTTTCATAATAGTATCAACTACTATCTTTTCATACTTATCTGCACTTACTACAATTTCTATTTTAACTTTAGGGATAAACTCTACCATATATTCAGCCCCTCTATATAACTCAGAGTGTCCCTGTTGTCGTCCATAACCTTTAACTTCAGATATTGTCATTCCCTCAATACCAGCTTCAATTAGTGCATCTTTAACATCTTCTAATTTAAATGGTTTGATGATTGCTTCAATCTTTTTCATTTTTATCTCCTTTTTTAAAATTATATCTTATTGTTACATAATATTCCTATAGTTTTTTAATTTTAGCTATTTCATCTCTTAACCTTGCAGCCTCTTCAAACTCCAACTTTTTAGCCGACTCTAACATCTTAGCTTTTAACTCTTTAAGTAGTTTAGTTCTCTCTGATTTTGGTATTCTATCTAATCTATCTCTTTTATGATTAAATAGATTATCACTATTTTCATTTTTTAGGTTTTTATCTAACTCTCTAGTTGTACTCTTTGGAGTAATATTATGTTCTCTGTTATATATAATCTGCTTCTCCCTTCTTTTTTGAGTAATATCTATAGTCTCTTGCATAGAGTTTGTGATTATACTAGCATACATAATAACTTTTCCATTCACATTTCTAGCAACTCTCCCTACTGTTTGTATTAGAGATGTAGTGGAGCGTAAAAATCCCTCTTTATCTGCATCTAAAATAGCTACTAGACTCACTTCTGGTAAATCTAACCCCTCTCTTAGTAGATTTATCCCGATTAGTGTATCAAACTCACCTAAACGAAGAGAGCGAATTAGCTGATTTCTCTCTATTGCATCAAGCTCTGAGTGCATATATCTAACCTTTAGACCTAAATCATTATAGTATGTAGTGAGCTTCTCTGCCATCTTTTTAGTTAAAACTGTAACCAATACTCTATCACCTCTAGCTACAACTCTCTTTATCTCATCATATAGATTATCAACTTGATACTTGCTACTTCTAACTTCTATAGTTGGGTCAAGTAGCCCTGTTGGTCTTATAATCTGTTCTGCTACAACAGAAGAGAGATTAAGCTCTAACTCATTTGGAGTAGCTGATACAAATAGAAAGTGTGGAGCTTTTTCTATATACTCATCAAACTTTAGAGGTCGATTATCAAGAGCTGATGGCAATCTAAATCCATACTCAACTAAAATCTCTTTTCTACTTCTATCTCCTGCATACATTCCTCTAAATTGAGAGAGAGATACATGTGACTCATCAACAATTACTAAATAGTCTCTACTCATCTCCTCAAAATAGTCCATTAGAGAAAATGGTCTCTCTCCCTCTTTTTTACCTGTAAGGTGTCTTGAGTAGTTCTCTATACCTTTACAAGTTCCAGTAGCCTCCATCATCTCTAAATCAAACTCAACTCTCTCTTTTAGGCGATTATACTCAACTAATCTATTCTCCTTTTTATAAAAAGCTAATCTCTCTTGTAACTCATCTTCAATACTCTTAATAGCTCTATTTAGTTTCTCTTTAGATACAATAAACTGATTAGCTGAATATATAACTATATCTTTAAAACTCTCTATTTTTCTATTTGTTAATATATTAAAACTATAAATATCCTCTATCTCATCACCAAAGAACTCTACTCTTAAGGCTGACTCTTCACTATATGCTGGATATATATCTATAACTTCACCATTAACCCTAAAGTTTCCCCTATCAAAAAACTCATCATCTCTACTATATCCCATATTGACAAGCCTAAGAAGAAGTCTCTTTTGAGAATACTCCTCTCCTACTACTAACTTCTGAACAATAGTTCTATAATCTTCTGGTGAACCCAATCCATAGTTAGCAGATACCGATGCTATGACTATCACATCTCTATATGAGAGAAGAGATGCGGTTGTGCTTAATCTCATTCTCTCTAACTCCTCATTTATAGATGAGTCCTTTTCAATAAATAGATCTTGTCGTGGAATATATGCCTCTGGTTGATAGTAGTCATAGTAACTAATAAAATACTCTACATGGTTATCTGGAAAAAATCTCTTAAATTCTGAATAGAGTTGAGATGCTAAGGTCTTATTATGAGTCATAATAAGAGTTGGTTTTTGAACCTTCTCAATCACTTTTGCCATAGTATAGGTCTTTCCCGAGCCTGTTACTCCAAGTAGAGTTTGATATTTATTTCCATTATTTATAGAGTTAGTTAGTATCTCTATTGCTCTATTTTGGTCACCTTTTGGTTGATATGAACTCTTTAATTTAAATTTTTCCATTGCTCTCTTTTTCTCTCTTTTTCTAAAATTATCTTATTTTATCTTTTTTTGATAAATATAGAACTATTAATTTTTTTCTGTTAAAATATAATTTAACTATGACAAAGGGTTTTTAGATGCAGAAAGTTAGTTTTTCTATTAATGGTAAAAGATATGAGGTTGAGTTAGAGGATGATTTTGCAATGTTTGTTATGGAAAAACTTAGAGAGAATGGTATATCATCAGATAGAGACAATAATGTTCCAAAACTACTAAATGTCTATTTAAAATCATTAAAAGAGAATTTTGATACTGCAAAAGAGATAGAGGAGCTTCTTATAAAAACAAGATTATAAAAAAAATCTTAATTTTATAAAATAGTTTAAGATTTTTATAAATATTTTTAAGTTATAATTTTAATGTTTCATAAAAAACAGATTGTAAAAAAATATTTAAGGAGTATTTTATGGAAAACAGACTTAATAATCAACCAAGTATGAGAAGTGGTTTTACAATGATTGAGTTAATCTTTGTTATTGTAATTATTGGTATTTTAGCATCAGTAGCAATTCCTAAATTAGCAGCAACTAGAGATGATGCTAAGATTTCTAAAATGGCAAATGCTATTCAGACAGCAAAAAGTGAACTATCCTCAAGAATTATTGCTACAAATAATGTTCCAAATGATGCACCTAATATTGAGAATGCAATTAAAGACTACTCAAATACTATTGCAGAAGCTATAATAAGTGGTGATGCAAATATTACATCTGCAGATGTGAACTCATCCGTTATTACATTTATAGATAAAGATAGTGGAAATAATTGTAAAACATTAACTATTTATGGAAATAAAAATACAGGTAATGTAGTTATTGGTATAGCCTCAACAGGTGGTGCAAGTGCTATATGTAAAGGAGTTGATGCTTTAGTTCCAGATACAAATATTACTGTTGGTGGTACGCAAGTAACATATTAATATATAATCCTAAGTCAAATATGGCTTAGGGCTATTTTTTATATTTAGTAATATCAATATTATTAAATATAGAAAATACCCACAAAGATTAAAAATATATGAAAAAAGCATTTACTATGATAGAGCTAATATTTGTTATTGTTATTATTGGTATTTTAGCTTCTGTTGCAATTCCAAAGTTATCTGCAACTAGAGATGATGCAAAGGCATCTATTTTAGCTAAGGCTATTCAGAGTGTAAAGTCAGAAATATCTTCTGCTATTTTAGCAAATAATAGAGTTCCAACCACTACCAATGAGATGATAAAAATATCTAATACCTTAAGAGATTTATCAAATTTTGTCTTAGTTAATAATAAGGTAATTGATATAGTTGATACTGATGATAATAGCAGTGTATGCAAAAAAATAACAATTGATGACTCCGATATATCTAATATAAAATTAACTATTACAAATGGAGCAGGAGATACAGCAATATGTAAAGGGGTAAAGAGATTAGTTCCAGATAACAATACATCTTTTACAATAGCTGGAAATTTAGTAAACTACTAATATTATATAAAGGATTAAATATGAATTTTAAAAGAGCATTTACAATGGTAGAGTTGATTTTTGTTATAGTTATTATTGGTATATTAGCAGGGGTTGCAATCCCACGACTATCTGCTACTAGAGATGATGCTGTTATTACAAAGGCTAGAACAACAGTAGCCACAGTTAGAAATGCTTTAGCAATGGAGAGACAGAAGAGAATTTTAAGAGGAGATTTTACTCCAATAAGAGCAGTTGGTGGAGCTACACATGTATTTGGACATTTTGATAACAATGAAACTCTGCCATCAGTTTTAGAGTATCCAATACTCTCTGAAAATGGGAAAGATAAGTGGTCATTTAGTGCTGGAACAGGAAAAAATGGTAGAGACCAATATATATTTGACTCATCTTTAGGTAAAGTCTATTTTGAGATAGTTAATGGCAAATTTGAGTGTGATAGCTCAATAACAGATAATAATAATAGTACTGGTTGCAAACAATTAACAAAATAAAATTTATGATATAATCTCCTCAATTTTTTAAGAGGAGGTTATTATATACTACTACGAAGTAACTCTCTATCGCTCATCAGCACCAATACTTACATACTCATATATAGATAAAATTAAAATAGGACAACTTATAGATGTTCCATTACACTCTAAAGTAAAAAGAGCTATAGTATTAAAGGAGGTAGATGAGCCAAAAGATTTTAAGGTATATGAGATTTTAGAGGTTTTAGACAGCTTTTATAGTAAAAATCAGTTAGATATAGCTAAGTTTATCTCTAAATACTATTTTAGCTCTATTGGAGAGGCTATTGCTCTATTTATCCCATATATATCAGAGATAGAGAGTATATCTAAGAAAACTATTAAATTTGATGAACCAAAATTATCAAAAGAGCAACAGAGAGCATTTAGTGAGCTTATAAAAAAGGATAAAGCCCTACTATTTGGAGTAACAGGTTCTGGAAAGACAGAAATTTTTATCTCACTAATGATAAATAAGATAAGAGAGGGGAAGAGATGTATCTTTTTAATGCCAGAAATATCTCTAACTCCTCAAATGCAAAAGAGATTAGAGAGATATTTTAAAAAGAGAGTGATTATGTGGCACTCTAAACTTACAAGAAAACAGAAAGATAAGAGATTAGAGGCTATATATAGAGGTGAAGTAGATATTGTAGCAGGAGCAAGGTCAGCACTATTTACTCCATTAAAAGATGTAGGACTTATTATTGTTGATGAGGAGCATGATGATAGTTATAAATCTATGATGAAGCCTCGTTATCATGCTAGAGATATGGCAGTATATATTGGAGCTAAACTAAAAGCTCAAGTAGTATTGGCAAGTGCAACACCTAGTCTAAATAGTTACTATAAATATGATATTATTAGATTAAAAAACGCTTTTATTAAAACCAAGAAGAGATACTCTTTTATTGAGGGTACAACACTTACTAATGATATAATAAAAAGACTTGATGATAATTTCAAAAGAGGTGAACAGTCTTTAGTTTTTGTTCCAACAAGAGGAAACTTTAAATATCTATATTGTCAAAAGTGTGGAAAGACTCACCTCTGTCCATACTGCTCTGTTGGAATGGCACTCCATACCTATGCTAGACACCTAAAGTGTCACTACTGTAACTATACAGAGGCGATTAGAGAGAGTTGTAGTTACTGTGGACATATACCATTAACCACTCAAAGGATAGGTACAGTTGAAGCTAGAGAGATTATTGAAAATTCAATAGAAGGTATTGTAGTTGAGCAGTTTGATAAAGATAGCATTACAACTCAAAGTAAATTAAAAAATGCACTAAAGAGATTTGAGGAGAAAAAGAGTCATATTCTCTTAGGAACACAGATGTTAAGTAAAGGTCATGATTATGCAGATATAACTCTAAGTGTTATCTTAGGGATTGATTATATCTTAGGATTAAGTGACTATAGAGCTAGAGAGAAGGCTATGAGTATGTTAATTCAGATTGCAGGTCGTTCTGGAAGGGCTAAGAGTGCCGATGTGGTTATTCAAACCTCCAATAGTGATTTTTTTAATCTCTTTTTAGATGATTATGAGGAGTTTTTAAAAGATGAGATAGAGTTTATGAGAGATTTCTATCCACCTTTTGTATCTTTAGCAAAGGTATTAATATCTCATAAAGATGACACAAAAGGTGCAAAGATAACCCTAGATAGTGTAGAGAGATTAAAGGAGTTTAAAGAGGTTGAGATAGTAGGACATGGAAAAGCACCTATAGAGAAGATTGCAAATAAATTTAGATACCAAATTCTATTAAGATGTAGAGATAGAGTCCCACTTTTAAAGGCTCTACATGCCGTAAAATCACCACTTATTGAGATTGATATTGACCCTGTCGATTTTTCTTAATTTTTAGATACAATTTCGCTTATTAAAAAATATTATAAAGGATAAAGATGAGAGAGAGATACCCTACTAAAAAAATATTTGTTGGAGATGTGGCTGTTGGAGGAGATGCTCCAATATCTGTTCAATCTATGACATTTAGTAACACTTCTGATGTAAAATCAACTGTTGAGCAGATAAATCGACTCCATTTTGCAGGTGCTGATATGGTAAGAGTAGCAGTACCAAATATGCAATCAGCTGTAGCTCTGAAGGAGATAAAAGAGCAGATTAAGTTGCCACTAATTGCAGATATTCATTTTAACTATAAATTGGCACTTGAAGCTAGTAAATGGGTTGATTGTATTAGGATAAATCCAGGTAATATTGGAGAAAAAAGTAGGGTAAGAGAGATAGTTAAAGCTTGTAAAGAGAGAAATCTTCCAATTAGAATTGGAGTTAACTCTGGTTCACTTGAAAAGGAGTTTGATAGAAGATATGGAGCGACTGCTAAGGGTATGGTTGCTAGTGCAGAGTATAATATTAAATTTTTAGAAGATTTAGACTTTACAGATATTAAAATATCTCTAAAAGCTAGTGATGTAGAGAGAACTGTTGAGGCATATAGAACTCTTAGACCAAAAAATAGTTATCCTTTTCATTTAGGAGTTACAGAGGCAGGAACTATCTTTCATGCTACAGTAAAATCTGCTATTGGGCTTGGTACACTTCTGCTTGATGGAATTGGAGATACTATGAGGGTATCTATTACAGGTGAGCTTGAAGAGGAGATTAGAGTAGCGAAAGCTATTTTAAAAGATAGTGGAAGAGTTAAAGATGGGTTAAATATTATATCTTGTCCTACTTGTGGAAGAATAGAAGCTGATTTAGTCTCTGCCGTAGCAGAGGTTGAGAAGAGAACAGCACATATTAAAACTCCTATGGATGTATCTGTTATGGGGTGTGTGGTAAATGCTATTGGAGAGGCAAAAAATGCAGATGTAGCTATTGCTTATGGTAAAGGTAGTGGATTAATTATGGTAAAAGGAGAAATTGTAGCAAAACTGCCAGAGAATAGACTTGTAGATAAGTTTGTTGAGGAGGTTGAAAAATTTGCAGAAAATAAAAGGTAGTATATGAATGAAGATAATATGTATAATCTCAATATTGAGAGAGCAGTCTTATCGGCAATTATATTTGACCCAGAAATATATGAAGATATAGCATCAAAATTAGAACCTCACGACTTCTATCTCCCTTTTCATCAACATATTTTTATGGCTATGGAGGAGTTAAACAGAGAAGAGAAACCTATAGATGAGGAGTTTTTAAGAGTTAAATTAAATAGTAAAAAAGAGTTTGATGAGGTTGCAATGTTAGATATATTGAGTGCAAACCCAATATCAAATACAGATGCCTATATAGAGGAAATCAAATCTCGTTCAACAAAAAGAGCATTAGCAACATTAGCAACAACTATTAAAAAGGTAACTATAGAAGATGATTTACCTACAGATGATATTATGAACCTTGTGGAGAAGAGACTCTATGAAATTACTCAAAATAGTGTAAGTCAAGATTTTAGAGATGCTAAGGAGATAGCAGTATCTGTTTTAGATAGAATTAGCTTTTTAAAATCTATTGGTAACAGTAAACTTATAGGTGTTGATAGTGGATTTAAAAATTTAAATGATAAAACTAGTGGTTTTGGAAAAGGAGATTTAGTTATTATTGCAGCAAGACCAGCAATGGGAAAAACCTCTTTTGTTTTAAATATCACTAAAAAAGCAATAGATAGAGGAGAAGGGGTAGCTTTCTTCTCATTAGAGATGCCAGCAGAGCAGTTAATGCTTAGAATGTTATCAACAGAAACATCTATACCACTTCAAAACTTAAGAGTTGGAAATTTAAATGATGAAGATTGGAGTAGATTATCTGATGCTACAGATGAGATGAAGAAAAAAAAGCTTTTTGTAGATGATGATGGATATGCTACAATTCACCATGTAAGGAGTAAACTTAGAAAACTAAAAGCTCAACACCCTGAAATATCTATGGCTATTATAGACTATCTTCAACTAATGAGTGGAGATAGCAGAGATGGAAGACAGCAGGTAATTTCAGAGATTTCAAGAGGCTTAAAACAACTTGCAAGAGAGTTAGATATGCCAATTTTAGCACTCTCTCAACTAAATAGAGGTGTTGAGAGCCGAGATAATAAGAGACCCCTACTTAGTGATTTGCGTGAGAGTGGTAGTATAGAACAAGATGCAGATATAGTTATGTTTATATATAGAGATGATGTATATCGTGAGGCTATAGAGAAAGAGAAAGAGATGAAAGCAAAGGCTTCTGGAGCAATAGATTATGTAAATCCATTTGAGAAAAAAGAGGAGGAGGAGGCTGAACTTATTTTAGGTAAACATAGAAATGGTCCAATAGGGACAGTTAAACTAATTTTTCAAAAAAGCTATACAAGATTTATTGACGCTCCTAGAAAAGATGATATTCCTACTGAAGTTCAGTATAATAATATAGATATGCCACTATCTACATAATATGATAGAATATTTTTCTAGGAATAGTATTGAGTAGATTAAAAAGAGGATATACAACAGGAGTTCACGCATCAATAGCCTTTAAGTCAGCTCTGGAGGCATTTTTAGTTACAAGAGAAAAGAGTATATCTATTACAAATAAGATGGATAATGATGACCTTGATGTAACTAAAGGTTGTGAGATTGTTGTAACAATATCTAATAGATTAGAAGATTTAAATTTAAATCCTCTACCTCATCAACCATATAGATTTAAATCTCTTAATATATATGCAGGAGTTGGAGTTGGAGTTGTAACAAAAGATGGACTAAAACCTCCAAAGGGTTATCCTGCAATAAATCCCACACCACTTAATGCGATTAAAAATATATATAGTAGTTTTAATAATAATAAAGAGATATTTGTAACTATATCTGTAACTAATGGAGAAGAGTTAGCAAAAGAGACAGCAAACGAGAAGGTTGGAGTAGTTGGTGGTATATCTATATTAGGTACAACAGGATTTGTAAAACCTATCTCAAGCTCTGCATATATTGATAGTATAATAACAGAGTTAAATTTTGCTAAGAGTAATGGGTATAGAGAGGTTGTATTAACTATTGGAAATAACTCTTTTGCTAAGGCTAAAGAGCTATATAGTATAGAGCAGATAGTAGAGATTGGAAATTTTGTATATGACTCGATAGAGATTGTAGATAGTATTGGGATTAAAAGAGTTATATTGATATGTGGGATTGGTAAAGCCACTAAAGTTATGCAAAACCATAAAAATACCCATAATAGATTTGGACAGATTGATTTTAAACTACTACAAAAAGATATTTTAAAAGAGTTTAATATTTTAATAGATATAGAAAATAGTAAAACTGTAAGGGGAATAGTATCTCAATTAGATAGAGATAAATTTTATAAATTTATAAAAGATGGAGTCGATAACAGAATAAAACTATGGTTTCCTAAGATAGAGATAGATACTTTAATTATCTAAAGGGTATAATACCTTAAATTAAATTTAGGATTTTTATGAGTATTTTTATTGCATTATTAGTATTATCATTTTTAATCTTTTTTCATGAGTTGGGTCACTTTTTAATGGCTAGATTTTTTGGTGTAAAAGTTGATGTATTTAGTATAGGATTTGGAAAACGACTCTTTACAAAGAAAATTGGAGATACTGAGTGGAGTATATCTATTATTCCATTAGGTGGATATGTCAAGATGAAAGGACAAGATGATGGTAATCCATTAGATAAAAATTATGATAGTGATAGTTATACAACTAAAAAACCTTGGCAGAAGATACTCATACTCTTAGCTGGACCATTTGCCAATTTTTTTGTAGCTTTTATATTATATTTTACAGCTTCACAGATGGGTACATATCTATCTCCACTCTTTAACTATGCACACTATATACAACCTACAATTGGTGCATTCTCTAGTGATTCACCTGCAAAAGAGGCAGGATTAAAAGAGGGTGATAGAATAGTTAAAATTAATGGGATAGAGATTAAAAATTGGGATAGTATCGGTAAGAGTATTCAAAAATATAATAGAAATATAGAGTTTACTATCTTAAGAGATAATAGAGAGTTAAAATTTAATATTACTCCTCTAATAAAAGAGCAGAAAAATAAGTTTGGAGAGAGCATTAAGAGAAAAATTATTGGTATTGCTCCTAAAATAGGAGATAATCTATTAAAATTTTCTCCGATAGATGGTATTGTTTTTGCATATAATGAGACTATTTATGCTTCAACAATGATTTTTAAGAGTGTTGAAAAATTAATTACAGGTTCAGTTCCTGCTAATCAAATGGGTGGAGTAATATCTATTGTAGATATTACATCAAAAGCTAGTCAATCAGGACTCTTAGCTCTTATATTTTTTACAGCACTAATCTCTGTAAACTTAGGAGTTTTAAATCTACTTCCAATTCCTGCACTTGATGGTGGACATATTATGTTTAATCTCTATGAGATAATAACAAGAAAAGCTCCAAGCGAGAAGATAATGTATAGATTAACAATAGTTGGGTGGGGGATTTTACTCTCCCTTATGTTACTTGGAATATATAACGACTTAAATAGACTATTAGGATAGGTTATGAGAGAAAAATTAAGAGAAAATTTAGATAGAGTGATTTGGAATATTGAGAGTGCAAGAGTTGAGGTGAGTGAACATCATATTGTAAAACTTGTTGCAGTTGGTAAATATAGCAGTGAAGAGAGTATAAGATTACTATATGAGTTGGGACAGAGAGCATTTGGTGAGAATCAAGTTCAACAGTTAGCTACTAGAGTTAATAATTTAAGTAATCTTCCAATAGAGTGGCATATGCTAGGTACTCTTCAGACAAATAAGATAAATAAGTTAATTGAGCTAAGACCATATCTATTACAATCATTAAGCTCTCTAAAGTTAGCAGAGGCATTAAATAGTAGATTAGAGAAAAAAGAGGTAACTATGAATGCACTACTTCAGATAAACTCTGCTAATGAAGAGACCAAATCTGGTGTTAGAGTAGATGAAGCCATTGATATATATCAGGAGATAAGAGAGAGATACACTCATATAAAACTAAAGGGTGTAATGAGTATTGGAGCTTTAAGCAGTGATAATAAAATAGTTCAAAAAAGTTTTGAGACTACATATAATATATATGATAAGTTAAAGAGAGATGGAGCAGAGATATGCTCTATGGGTATGAGTGGAGATTATGAATTAGCTATTAAGTGTGGTTCAAACTTAGTTCGTATTGGTTCTAAAATATTTAAATAAGGTATATATATGAGACAGTTAGTACACTACTATAGCGATTTTAATAAATTTGAAGAGTGGTATAAAGAACATAATATTAAAAATTCAGAAAAATTAATAATTGAAATTAACTATCCAAGTGATGATATTAGATATATAGAAGATATTTTAGATAGATTAAATGAGATATTTCCAGATGCTACAATAGTAGGTATGCAGAGTTTTGCAAGTTTTATAAAACATCAAATTTCAGATTTAAATAGAGAACCTATTATATCTATCATAGAGCTAGAGACTAGCTCTGTATCATCTTTAGTTTTAGATTTAAGTAAAAACTATATTCAAAAAGATTGTAATAAGTCTAAGATAGATAAAAATCATATACAGAAATTTTTACAATCAGATACAGAGGCAATTGAGATTTTATCTAGTTTTAATAATTGTCAAACCTCATCATTTATAAACTCATTGGGTAAAGATTTTAGTCATCTTAAGATTTTTGGTGGTGGTGCTACAAGTAAATCACCAAATAGCAATAAATCATTTATATTTCATAAAAATAAGATATATAGAGATGCTATTATATTGATATTTCTACATGGAGAGAACTTAACTGTTGAGCTATATCAAGCTTTTGATTGGAAACCTATAAGTAAAAAAAAGAAAATTACTAAAACTAAAAACTCAACTATATTAACTATGGCACATAATCCTGCACTAGATATATATAGAAAATATTTTCCAAATATAGAAAAAAATAGGTCTGTATTTTTACAAGTTCCACTATTTATTACAAAAGAGAATATCTCATATACAGTCCATATATTAGATACAAATTTAGAAGAGCAGAGTATTATAACAGCTCAAAAGTTAAATCGGAATGATATTGTTCAACTCTCTATTGGAAACTATAATGCAATGATGAATAGAATTCAAGAGATTTATAATTTCTTATCATCTACCCCAGCAGAGGCACTCTGGATTGGAACTAATATATCTTATGAGTATGGATTTAGGATACCAATTAAACACTATATATCAAATATTAAAGATAATAACCACATATTTGGATATATGACAGCACAAGAGTATTTTAATGAAGAGAACCACCCAAATACATACCATAATCATACATTTATTATGGCAGTACTTAGTGAATCTAATGCTAGTCATATAGAGTTAGTAGAGTATAAAGAGACAAATATTACACCTTTTGAGATAGCAAATAAAAACTTATATTCAATTATGCATAAAACAGCAAATGAGCTTAACCGTTTAACTGAAAATTTAGAGATTAGAGTTGAGCAGAGAACAAAAGAGTTAAAAACACTAAATGATGAGTTACAGATTAGAATTGATAATGCTGTTCGAGAGGTAAAGAGACAAACGGCAATTATGAACCAACAATCAAGACTTGCATCTATGGGAGAGATACTTGAAAATATTGCTCATCAGTGGAGACAACCTTTAAACTCTGTATCTTGGATACTAAATGATATAAAGATTAAAACGGAACTTGGTATGCAAGACACTATTAATATAGAAGAGGTAACAGATAAGATAAATAACTCCATACAGTTTTTATCTAATACAGTTGATGATTTTAGAAGGTTTGTTGATAAATCTGATATACCTCAAACATTTAACCTTAAAAAGACTATAGAGTCAACCATAAAACTTATTGGAGATACATTTAAAAGATTAAATATTAAAGTGGAGCTTGATTGTGATAGTGATATTAACTATAAAGGGTATGAGAATGATATAAAACATACCATTATGAACCTTCTTAATAATGCCAGAGATGCATTTGAAGAGAATAATATTGCTAATGGTAGGATAACCATTAGAGTCTATCATGAGAAAGATGAACTTATAATTACTGTTCAAGATAATGCAGGAGGTATTCCTAAAAAGATTTTAAAAAATATATTTGACCCATACTTTACCACTAAACATAAGACAAAAGGCACAGGGTTAGGGCTATATATGAGTAAAAATATGATAGAGAGAGTTCACGGCTCTATAGAAGCATTTAGTATATTAAATGAAAAGACAACATTCGTTATTAGATTACCAGATAAAGGAGCTGTACCATCACAATCTAAAAATAGAATAGACTATATAGAAAAGGAGGATTAGTTATCCCTATAATTGAGATAAAAAATCTATCTTTTGCCTATAATAAGCATACTATTTTAGAAGATATAAATTTAGAGATAGAGAGTAGAGATTTTCTTGCTATTATTGGACCTAATGGTGGAGGAAAATCGACACTTCTTAAATTAATATTAGGACTAATCCCAACTCAAAAGGGTATTATTAAAACTTTTGGAGAGATACCTAAAAAAAATCTATCTAAAATAGGATATGTTCCACAAAATACAAATATAAATACCAATTTTCCCATTAAAGTTATTGAGGTTGTACTTATGGGACATATTGGAACTAAAAGAGCTATATTTGGATATGGAAAAGATGAGGTTATGTGTGCTATGGGTTCATTAGCACAGGTTGGAATGGAGAAGTTTGCTCAAAAGAAGATAGGTGAGCTATCAGGTGGGCAGAGACAGAGAGTTATGATAGCAAGAGCTTTATGTGCAAATCCTAAGATTTTAATTTTAGATGAACCAACTGCTAGTATAGATATTGATGGACAGAAAAAGATATATGAACTACTAAAAAATCTAAATAGAGATATTACAATAATTGTAGTTAGTCATGATATATCTATTGTATTAGAGTATGCCAATAAAATAGTTCATATAAACAAGAGACTAACATATCATAAACTAAATAAAAAAGAGAAAGAGAAATTAAATATGGCAGGACACTTTTGTGAAGTTGAACTATTTCATATATTAAAAGGTGATAGTATATGATAGAGGCTCTATCTTATGAATTTATTCAAAATGCTCTTATTGCAGGGATTTTAGTCTCTATTGCTTCAGGAATAATTGGCTCACTAATTGTTGTTAATAGAATGGTATTTCTAGCAGGAGGAATAGCACATACCTCTTATGGTGGAATTGGACTTGCTATATTTTTAGGATTTCCAATCTTTTTAGGTGCTTCTCTATTTGCTGTTATCTCTGCACTAATAATCGCCTCTATTACACTTAACCATAGAGATAGAGTTGATACCTTTATTGGTTTAATGTGGGCTGTTGGTATGGCTTTAGGGGTTGTATTTATAGATTTAACATCTGGATATAAGGGTGATTTAATGAGTTATCTATTTGGCTCAATATTATCTGTAAGTCATAGTGATTTATACTATATGATAATACTCTTAATATCTACTATCTTAATAGTTACACTAAGATATAGAGAGATATTAGCAGTATCTTATGATATGGAGTATGCTAAACTTAGGGGAATTAATGTTAGATTTTACTATACTCTAATTTTAGTACTATCAGCTCTCTCTGTAGTAGTTGCTATTAAAGTGGTAGGACTTATTCTAGTAATTGCACTACTTACAATTCCTATATATATTGCTGAAAAGTTATCAAATACACTCTATATGATGATGATACTCTCTAGTATATTCTCATCTATTTTTACAATTTTAGGTTTGATTGTATCATATATATATAATATCTCTTCGGGTGCATCTATTATTTTAATATCTGCTTTTTGTCTATCCATATTTTTAATATATCAGAAGTTAAAATTTGACTAGAAAATTAGATAAAGATAATACTCTATATTTTAATAGATACTACCCCTATATAAAAAGAGTAGAGTTAAATAGTAGATTAAGATATAAAGCACTACTTGGAATTGGTGGTAATATTGGAGATGTGAGAAGACGATTTAATCATCTCTTTATATTTTTACAAAAATCTCCATATATTGAGATGATTGAGACAGCACCAACTCTTAAAAATCCACCATTTGGATATTTAAATCAGAGATATTTTCATAACTCACTAATTTATGTGAAAACATGTTTAAAACCTAAAGCACTTTTACGATATATTCTCCATTTAGAAAAAAAATTTAGCAGAAAGCGTTCCTTTCAAGACGCACCTAGAACACTAGATATTGATATGATTTTTTATGAAGATATTACTATAAACACTAAAGAGTTAATCTTACCTCATCGCTCATGGAGAGAGAGAGAGTCTGTATTAACTCCTATGAGTTATATGAAATCTTCTTATGTAAAATATATCTATCTTAAAAAGAGAGGTAAAAAGTGAGTAGAAAAGTTTTAGTAGGTATGAGTGGTGGAGTTGATTCAACTGTTACAGCTATACTATTGCAAAAAGAAGGTTATGAGGTTATAGGAGTATATATGAAACTTCATGATAAAGAGGGGTATCATGAGGAGAATTTTAAAAAAGTAGAGAGAGTAGCAAAATATTTAGATATAGATGTCCATTTTCTTGATTTATCAAAAGAGTTTAAAAATGAAGTATATGACTACTTTGTAGATACATATAGAAGTGGACTTACTCCAAATCCATGTGTAATCTGTAATAGAACTATTAAATTTGGTAAAATGGTTGAGTTTGCTAACTCTTTAGGAATTGATAAAGTTGCAACAGGTCACTATCTTAAGTGTGATGGAGAGTTTTTCTATATAGCAGAAGATAAGAGTAAAGACCAGAGCTATTTTGTAGCACAGGTAAAAAAAGAGATACTTCCAAAACTCATATTTCCTCTAGGCTCATGGATAAAAGATGATGTTAAAGCATTCGCTTCAAAGATAAAACCCCTAAAGGATTTTGCAACTCAAAAAGAGAGCAGTGAGATATGTTTTGTAGAGAATAACTATACTGAAATATTAGAGAGACATATGAATATAGATAATATAGGAGAGGTTATAGACTCTAAAGGGGAGGTGGTTGGAACTCATAAAGGCTATATGCACTATACTATAGGAAAGAGAAGAGGATTTAGAGTAGAGGGAGCTCATGACCCGCACTTTGTTTTAGCTATTAAACCAGAGAGTAATCAGATAGTAGTTGGTAAAAGAGATGAGCTAGAGGTAAGAAATTTTAGTATTAAAAATATAAATATGTTTGAGGATTTAAAAGATTTTAAAGCCTCTGTAAAGGTAAGATATAGAACAAGAGCTATTGAGTGTAGTGTTAAGATAGATAATAATATAGGTTTTGTAGAGCTTACTGAACCTGTTTATGGATTAGCATTTGGACAGATAGCTGTATTTTATGATAAGGATAGAGTTCTTGGTTCAGGAGTTATCTATTAATTATAGGAAGATAAGATAAATATTATCTTCTATAATAGCTTTTACGAACAGCTTGAGCTAATAGATGAACAGACATAATATAGTAATCTCTTGGATTATATCTAGCAATTGCATAGAAATTTTTTGTACCCCACCACAACTCATCTCTATCATATTTACTAAGCTTTATAAGAGATACAGGACCTCTATATCCATAAAAATTACTTGTTGGTCTCATTCCTAAAGATTTAAGATAACTTTGTGAATATTCTGTTTTATATCCTGTTGGAAGTATATTAAATCTCTTTTTATTATATAAGACTCTCATAGCCACAGGAATGTTTGGGTTCCACTTACCCTTTTTAACAAAAAAGTTAGCAGTACTTCCAATTGCATCAGCTGGGTCAAATAGATTTTTTACCCCATCTCCATCAAAATCAACTGCATAGGTTCTAAATGAATCAGGCATAAATTGCACTATTCCAAAAGCCCCCCCATAAGAGCCTCTAATAACAAGTGGATTTAATCTCTGCTCTCTTGTAAGTAGTAGATACTCTTCTAACTCTTTTCTAAAAAATTTTGAACGCTTTTTATACTCTAGTGAGAGAGATGTTAAGGCATCTAAGAGTCTATGTTTACCCGTATCTCTACCAAAATTTGTCTCAACTCCAATAATACCAACAATATACTCAGGAGCTACATGATATATATATGCAGCTTTTTCAAGATAATACCTATTAGCTCTCCAAAATCTTACTCCATTTACTACCCTATCAGCAGTTACAAACTTTGGATATCTGTCCCATGAACCAACAGAATTTGCTTTCTGTTTTTTATGTGATTTACCATAAACATTATACTTTTTTAAAGATAGCGTATCTCTATTTACAGTGGAAAAAACTCCATATAGATAATCTCTTCTAAATCCATGTTTAGATACCATCTCTTCTATAAATTGCTTAAGTTGATAATTATTAGCATAAGCTCCACCTAAATATGGACTAGAGATACTATTAATATCAAATCCAGAATTAAATCTAGGTCTATTAATCATAGGTCTATTACTATTTATATGTTGTCTATCTTCTATAATTAAAGGTGTAGGAGTTGGAGTATGAATAGTTGTTGCACAGTTGACTGGTTGTCTATTAACATAGACTATACGCTCTTTTGGAGGAGTAACCCCCCTATCCTCCTTTTTTATACAGCCACTATTAAATAGTACTATATAGATAAGAAAAAAAAATCTTATATAACTCATAATAAGCTCCTTTAATATTTTATCTATATTGTACCATTAAAAAGTGGAAAATTAGAGATAGTTATTTTTGAACTCTACATACCTTTTTGCAGATGCATATAGCTCTGCTACTTCAGCATCTGTTAACTCCCTTACCACTTTTGCAGGACTTCCCATTATTAAACTTCTTGGTGGAAATTTCTTATTTTTAGTAACTAAACTTCCAGCACCAACAATAGACTCTTTTCCAATTACAGCTCCATCTAAAATTGTAGCAGACATTCCAATAAGACAAGCATCTTCAATAGTACAACCATGAAGCATTACTCTATGTCCAATAGTTACATCATTTCCAATTATTGTAGGGTGTCCGTCACTCATATCCTCTTTTTTATGATGAGTAATATGAACCATAGACAAATCTTGAATATTACTTCTATCTCCTATCTTAATATAGTGAACATCACCCCTTACAACACAACCAAACCAAATTGCACTATCCTCACCTATCTCTGTTCTTCCTATTACAGTAGCTCCATCTGCAATCCAAGCATTTTTCTTTAAAATAGGTCTCCAACCCTGATATGGTATTATCATTCTAATCCTTTAACTTTTTTTTAGAGAGTCTCTTTATATATTTTCTAGTCTTTTTTTGAGATTTATTATAGAGTTTTGTAATTTGATTTTCCAAAATCTCATGATTATTTATAATCTTATCTCCACTTTTGACTAGTTTATACTCACCTGTACTCTTTAATCTCCATCTTAACCTATTATCTTGAAGTTGTAAAGAGAGTATCTGTTTTATTTTATCTTTTAAATTATTTTCTACAATAGGTGTCATTATCTCTATTCTTCTTATTAAATTTCTAGGCATTAAATCGGCACTTGATATATAACACTCGTTTTCATCATGCTTAAAGTAGTAAATTCGTGGATGTTCAAGATACTTTCCTATAATTGAATATACAGATATATTTTCACTAATTCCACTAATAGCAGGTTTTAGCGTACAGATACCTCTAATAATAAGCTCTATCTTACAACCCTTTATAGATGCTACATATAATGCTCTTATAATATCTGAATCAACCAGTGAATTTGCCTTTAATATAATATGCCCCTCCTCTTTATGAGATGCCTCATTTTCTATAAGAGATAAGAGTTTAGGTTTTATGCCTATTGGGGCAATAATTAATCTCTTCATAGAGATATGGTCTGCAAACCCTGTTATAAAGTGAAAAAACTTAGTTGCATCATAATTAAAATCACTCTTTGCAGTAAAATAACTTAAATCAGTATAAATCCTTGCCGTTGTAGGATTATAGTTTCCTGTTCCTAAATGTAGATAACCTTGAAGTTTATTACCCTTTCTTTTAGTAATTTGAGCTATTTTTGCATGGACTTTAAGTCCAGAAATTCCATATATAACATGAGCTCCTGCATCCTCTAATGCTTTTGCCCAGTGTAGATTATTCTCCTCATCAAAACGGGCTTTAAGCTCAACTAAAACAGTAACCTGCTTACCATCTCTTGATGCACGAATTAGTGATTTTACAATAGGAGAGTTTTTACCAACACGATAGAGTGTCATACGCATAGATAGAGTATTTGGGTCTTTAGATGCATCTTCAATAAATCTAACAACAGGGTCAAAGCTCTCATAAGGGTGATATAGTAAAATATCTCTCTTCTCTATAGCTTCAAACATATCACTATTATCATCAAGTGGAGGAAGAGTCTTTGGTGCATATGTTGGAAGTGTAAGGTGAGCAAGAGACTCTTTAGATACAATAGACCATAATCTGCTTAAATTTAGAGGAATTTGATACTCATATATATCATCTGTATTTAGTTTTAAATGAGTTGTTAAAACCTCTACTAAATCCTCATCAGTATCAATACCCATCTCTAATCTAACTAAAGTACCTCTATTCCTAGCTCTTATCCCCTCTTCAAGTATCTCCATAAAATCATCAGCCTCCTCCTCTTCAATGGCTATATCAGCATTTCTTGTGACTCTAAAAGGTGTTGATGATATTTTTTTTAATCCTAAAAATAACTCTGTACTAAAATAGTCAACAACAGACTCAATAGGTACAAAACAGTTACCAATATTTAAGAAACTTGGTAAAATCCTAGGTATTCTTATTAATCCATATTTAATATTCTCTTTTTTATCTTCAAATTTTAATGCTAATGCAAAACTAAGATTATTTAGATGTGGAAAAGGGTGAGTAGCATCAATAGCAATTGGCATAATAACTGGATAAATCTGCTCAAAAAACTCATTTTTTATAATCTCTTGTTGAGTCTCTGATAGTTTATCATAACTCTTAATTGTAACTCCATACCCCTTTAACTCTTTCATAATATCTTTAAAGGTAGCCTCTACTACCTTCTGTTCTCTATGTAGAGTTGAGCGAATTGCCTCTAACTGTTCTGCTGGAGTCATCTTATCAATTGCAGTCTCTTGAATTCTAGCTTTAAAGAGAGATTTAAGCCCTGCAACTCGTATCATATAGAACTCATCTAAATTTGTTCCATATATTGCAATAAATTTAAGCCTCTCTAATGGTGGAAGAGAGGTATCTTGGGCTTGGGCTAAAACTCTACTATTAAATTTCAACCAAGAGAGTTCACGATTAAAATATAGTTCTGGAGAGGTTAAATCTATAGACATTTCTACTACCTACTTTTTGGGTAGATTATATCATAAATTATAGATTTTTATATATTACAATCTTCTCCATTTCGTCTTTTATTTAATTCATCTATTAAATCTTGCTGTCTAAACTCTCCTACCCTCTCACCTTTTCTAACTGTTACCATATCTCCATGATATTTATATTGAGTAGCATCTACATAGATTGTTCCAGATTGAAAATAATTACTATTTGTACTACTCTGAACTAACCAATCGTTACTATCTGTCTCATATACATGATTTTCATCAATTTTTCCTTATTTCGGAGACATCGCCATTGATGGCGGTGAGGAGAAATAATCAGCTCTGCTGAAAATTCTCACTTGACATTATATCATATTTTGTATATAATTGCTATATGAAAACTATGATACTAACTCAAAAGAACCGAT
>WGAM01000147.1 GCA_015494795.1 Campylobacterota bacterium | reverse complement strand
GTTGTGAAACCACCTTTAACATACCATCTATACTCTTTTTAACCCAACTACCACTATATTTTGAGCCTATATCCTTAAAATTTGTAATTTTCTTCTCTATATAGGCTACTCTACTGTTAAACTTTTCTATCTCCTCTCTACTCATAATAATTTTATCTGGATTTTTAATCTTATCTATCCAAAAATCTGCAATATTTAAGTGGCGATTTCTATTTACAATAATTATTGGCTGTTTTTCCTTTTTATTACTCAAAATAGGCATATTATCATCAACCTCTTCACAACCATTAAAGAGAAGTAAGATAGCTATAAAAGCAGATATAACTCTCATATAATCTGCTCTCCACTAATAAATAGACTATTAACCTTTTTAGTATGAAGTATTGTATATAGTGCAATATCATTAAGAGATGATGGAGTATCTGCCAATTTAATTATTGCAAAATCTGCATCTCTCCCCTCCTCTATCTCTCCTGAATTGAGATTAAATATCTTAGCAGGTTGGGTTGTAACTGATGAGATTAGAAGTTTAGAGAGTTTAATTAAATCTTCTCCATTATGTATCATAATAGCAGAGTATAACTCATCAAAAATATTTAGAGAGCTATTTGAACTTAATCCATCAGTTGCTACACTAAATAGAATATCTAACTCTTGAACTTTTTCTAAATCTAGTTTTCCACAACCAAGAAATCTATTTGAGCGTGGGCAGTGAGCTATTGAGTGTCCATTTTTAGATATATATTTAAGCTCTTTCTCTTTAGCTTGGGTTAGATGTGTAAAGTGTGTTGGAGTATTATCAAAATAGCTTAAAAACTCATCTATAGTAGTCATTGGTTGAGTAGTATTAAAATATTTTTTAAAAAACTCTAAAAACTCACCACTTCCATCTTCAAACCACTCTCTCTCTTCTGGTGACTCTAAAAAGTGGGCAGATATTGGCATATTATTTGCCTTTGCAACCTCTAAAGCTCTCTTTAGAGCTACTGGGTGAACGGAGTATGGTGAGTGCATTGCAATTGCTGGTATAATACCATTTTCTATCGCCTCTTTTGATGCTTTAACTCTTACTAAAAAATCATTATATAGTGCATCAATATAAGCCATATTTGAGCCTATTAACTCATTAAAAAATATAACTTTTTGTGGTGTTTTTTCACAAACCTCAAGTTCTGTTCCAAAACTAGATATTGCTCCAAAAGTTGTAATGCCTGAACTTAACATATCTTCACAAGCTCTCTGCATCATAGCATTATCACAACGGTTTAAAAGCTCATCTCTATTATCAATTACAGAGTATAACCATCTCATAAAATTACCATACTTTAGAGTCGTTCTATTTGCCGAAAACTCTAAGTGAACATGTGTATTTATGAAACCGGGATATAATACAGAGTTTTTCCCACAATCAATAACCTCTACATCTTGATACTTCTCTTTTAATTTCTCTATATTATCTATTGACTCTATCTTGGAGTTAAAAGCTACAGCTATATTTTCTTTGAAATCACCATTAATATATATATAGTTTGGATTTAATATTCTCATCTTAATTTTACTTTTTTAGAATTTTAGCATTATTTATTTAAATAAAAGTCGGTTCTATTTATCCAAAAAATCCAAAAAAAACTTTATATTCTAAAATTATCAAACAAATGAAAGGATAAACGATGAATAGAAAAATTCTGATGAGTTTAGTTGTGTTGGGTTGTGTAAATTTTTTACATGCTCACAATGAAATACAGATTGAAGAGTTTGATAAAGAAGTTCAAGCAAAACAGTTAAATGATAAACATCTCGATGAGTTAGTCATAACCATTAAAATAAAAACAAAAGAGACATTAGCAGAAGGAGAGAGAGCTTTAAAATCACTCTATTCAAATCTTGAATTTATCAATAAGGTAGCAACAAGTCAAAGCTTTAGAGACTGTATTGTAGCCAAAGGGTATAAAAAAGATGTATTAGCCAATCAAAATACAGCTCAAAGAATGTTTCAAGAGCAAAAGATAACCCAAGAGCAATACAGTGAGTATCAAGCAGACCAAGAGATGGTTTTAAGTAATTTAAATAAAAAAATTTCAAATATTTGTAAAAAAGGAGAGTAAAATGAAACGAAGAGTATTGATTGTGCCATTTATAATATTAACCATAGGAGCTTCTAGCCTCTGTGCGGACCAAATTCCAATAAGACAACCAAAAATAACTGCGGTAACACAAATTCGTTCTATCAATGATATTAATAAAAAAATTCAAGAGGCTCAAGAATATTTAGAGAGACTACCTAAACAATTAGATGAGACAAAAAAGAAATTTATGCAATTAACTTCTCAAGGTAATAAGATAGAAGAAGATATATCTTTTTATTTAAAATATATGGATATTTGTTCAACTAATGAGTTAAAACATAAAGGGAGAGATATGTGTGATTCAATTATCAATGCTTCTATTCATGGTAAAGGATTTCAAGACATTTTGAATGAGAAAAGAACTCAGATTGAAGATGCAATTGAATTTATTAATTCTCAAATAAAAACTATTAAAGATGAGATGAAAGAAACTGCTTCAACAAGAGCAGGAATAGAAGTTTTAGAACGGATGAAAAATATATTACTTTTTAATGAGGAGAAATAGATGAAACAAAAATTACTACTACTAATCGGATTAAGCACTGCAATCTACGCAACACAAGAGATTTCTTGTGTTGAGTTTGTCAATATGCCAAAAGCAGAGGCTAAAGCCTATATTGACAACTACCGTAAATCATTTGAACTAAACCACTTTAAGACCAAAAATCATACAGAGATAGATAAGCAGTATATTGGTATGCAAGGTGGTGTAAGCAAACATCTTTTGACATGTATTGACTTAAGAAGAGCAACCTACTATGGTGTGGAAGATGTGCGTAGAGCTTTAATTTTGGAGGTTTTAAGTAAAAAAAACTTAACTCCAGAAGAAGAGAATATCTATAGAGCAAGTCTAAATAGAAATATAGCATTCTATAAACCCTATTCAAACAGTTCTATAAAAAATGCTCAATCTATGCCTTTAGTTTTTTTAACCATACAGCGTTCAAATCAGAACTATGTAGTTTATGAGTCTAGAAAAAATGGCTCAACTGTTAAAAGATATACCAAAAAAATATCTGTTGCTAACCCATTTATCATATTTAGTACTAAAAACAGTAAAGCAAATCAAAACTATTTGAGTTATTTGAATAATAACTCAATTAATCCTCAATTGAAGATAATAGTTAATGAAGTTAACAATAATAAGTATAGTGTTATTAAAGCATTTAATGCAATTAAAACTTTTGATAATGTGGAATATAGAATTGAAAAAGGTTCTTTTCTTATTAAAACAAAAGAGACAAAAAGTAAAATCTATTTTTTGATAAATAATGAAGAGTATTTTGCTTGTGAACTACCCCGCCATAAATGGCGGAGCTTCCTAGAAACTCTGAACTATTGTTCAGATATTAAGAGGCTTTGACGGTAGTTCCTACCGCATCAGAGTTTAGAATATTTACACTTGCATTAAAATCTGCATTTGTTAAATATCCACATTG
>WGAM01000146.1 GCA_015494795.1 Campylobacterota bacterium | reverse complement strand
ATAAGTTTTACCTCTATATTTTTATTATCAATATTTAGAGTTGCAGTTAGATGATTTTTAGTCATAGATGAGAAGAATACCTGCTTTTCAAAATGTTTTCTCTCATCACCCTTAATTGCATCAATCTGAAGAACTTTTATATTAGATACCATTGTGCTAGAGGTCTGCCCCTCTCTTATGTGCATAATCCCCTCGTATCCATAATATCTAGTGATAAATGCACCAATAGCAATAATTATAAAAGCAAAATGAAATGTAAAAATAGAGCGTTTTTCTCTTTTATAACTCTTATATCTTATAATATTATATATAATTAGTAGAGTAAAAAATAGAAGAAATAACTCAAACCATCTAGCACTATATATTAATGCTCTAGCTGTCTCTGTCCCATAATCATTTTCAATAAATGTGGCTATACCAATAGTAACACCAAATATAAAAAGAGTAGCCACTGCTACCTTCATAGAGAATATTCTCTTTAACATATAAAACTCCAATATTTAGAAATTGAAGTGATTATATCTAATCATTATTAATGATATATTAATTGCTAAAACACTCTTAGATTTTTAATAATATATCTCATAATCTCATCTTTATCATCAAAATCCAATTTTTTTAATACTCTATTTCCATCTTTATCTATTGGAGGATTTTTATCAAAAGGCTCTTTTATTACTAATATTTTTCCTTTTATTCTAAAAAAATAGATATTAACTCCACACCCTTCAGCACCAATAATATCTCTATACCCTCTAAGTCCATAAAATTTTACTCTTTTAAATCTTTTATTATTTCGCTTAAACCAACCACCTATTACTACTTTTCTATATATAGAGCTATCATAATTTATATCTTCGCTAAAAAAATCTCGTAATGAGTAATATACTTTTAATTTTATATCAAAACGGCTAAATTCATATAGAAGAGTAGGATTATCTCTCTCATCACAACCACTATAGTGTTCAAATCCAACTCTATTATATATCTCTATCCAATCATCTTTTATCTTTTTAGCTTTTAAAAAAATTGGATAGATTACAACTAAATCTTTAGCACTAATTGCACGATAATGTTTATATAGTTTTATATATTTAGCTTTAACCCAACCACTATAAAAGCCTCCATTAAAATTTACTCTTACTGATACCCATCTATTTTTACCCAATTTCTTTAAAATCTCTCTATCATAAGTAGTTAAATTTTTCGCATCATAAGGAATTTTATATATAATTTTACTCTTATATGATGGCTCTAATCTTAAATTGAGAACATCACTCTTTGGAACTCTTGTAACAGCTAATTGAATATCGCTATTTTTATTATTGTCTAACTCTATATGTTTTTTAAAATCTATTTTAGCACTTATTAAAGTAGTCAATATTATATATATAATTATCTTTTTCATATATTATAATAACTAATCTATAATGAAAAACATATTAAATATATTAAGTTTAATTGTGTAAATTTACTCTTTAAATGCCACAATTTAATCTTAAAATGTGATTTTTTACCTAATTAAGATATAAAATATCTGTAGCAATATCTTTTACCTCATCTTCATTATGCGTTACATATATAAGAGTAAATTTTAAATTCTCTTGGAGCTTAATAATCTGTTGTCTAAGCTTTATATTTTGAGATTTATCTAAACTAGATAGTGGCTCGTCCATAAGAATAATTTTAGGTGATAATGCAACTGTACGGGCAAGTGCTACTCTTTGCTTTTCTCCTCCCGATAGTGTCTCTATTGAGCGATTTTCATACCCTTGAAGTCCAACCATACTAAGCATATTTTCTACTATCTCTTTACGCTTTAGTTTTGAGACTTTCTTTATCTTAAGTCCAAACTCGATATTCCCTTCTACATTTAAGTGTGGCCATAGTGCTAGGTCTTGAAATATCATACCTACTCCTCTTCTATTTGGAGGTATAATAATATCTCTATCTTCTGTTACTAGTTGATTATCTATATATATCTTTCCTCTATCTGGTGCAATAAATCCAGCTATAACTCTAAGTAGTGTACTTTTCCCTACACCAGAGTTACCAACTACTACAAGACGCTCTTTAGCTTTTACTTCTAAATAGAAATCTTTAAAAATATACTTTTTATTCCGTTTAACTGTTATATCTTTACACTTAATCATAATTAACCTCTTTTCTCTTAAAATAGTAGATTAGCATAGTTAGTGGTATAACTACTATAAGTATCATTAATAGAGATAGAGAGGAAATAGTAGATGGTTTGCCATTTGCCATCTCTGTAAGAATATATATAGGTAGTGTAGTAGTACCAGCAGGGGCAACAAGCATAGTAATAGTACTCTCTCTTAATATAAATATAAATCCTATAATAGAAGATATAAATATAGACTCTTTAGCAAGAGGTAATATAATAAAATATATTATCTCTCTATATGATGCACCAGTTAACTCTGCCATTTCTAAAAGTGATAATGGGATTTGAGAGAGTTTTATCTCTATAATTTTACTACTTAAAAATAGGTACTTACTCAAATATCCTAAAAAGATAATAATAGGTGTTGTATATACTATATTGGTATATGGAGTATTCCAAAATAGAATAAGTGCAATACCTAATACTATAGATGAGAGGATAAAAAGAGATAGAAGTGTAAACTCTAATATTTTATATCCTTTAACCCTCTTATATACAATAGCAGTAGCTGATATAAATCCAAATATTGCTAATAGTATAGTTCCTATAGTTGCATATATAAGGCTATGTAAGAGTGGATTTATTGCCTGTTTAAAAATATCTATAAAGTTAGAAAAACTACTAAAACTAAAAAGTCCCCATAGAGGAGAAGCAATAGTAAATATAACTAAAGAGATAGTAGCTATAAGAGATAGATATTTTATATTTCTTTTAAGAGGATATATTAATATACTACTATATGAGTTAAATCTTAATGCTCTATTTTTTAATAATATAGCTATAGTTATAACTAATACTATAATTAATAGAGGCATAGCATATATAGTAGCTGTAGTAAAATCATAAAATGCAGAGAATTGAATAAAACTCTGCATAGGAAAAACATCAAAATGTAAAAAGTTTGCTACAGATAGTTCACTAATAGTTAATATAAAAACTAATATAAAAGAGAAATATATTGCTGGTCTAATAAGAGGTAGTGTAATTTTCCATATAACACAACTCCAAGAGCAAAATAGTAAACCTGCCTCTTCTAATTTAGGATTAACTCCTCTCAAAAAAAATATAGTTAGTAATATAGGAATAGGAAGATATATAGAAAATAGTATCCAAGCAGTCCCCCAAAATCCAAAAAGTAGATGTCCCAATATACTCTCTCTACCTAAAACCATATACCAACCATAAGCTAAAATATATGGAGGAATAAGTAGAGGGATTAATAAGAGTAGTATCCAGAGTTTAGAGTATGGAAATGTTGTTTTAGAAAAGAGTATTCCAAGAGATGTACCAATAAGTGTTGTTGATAATGCAACAGATACTCCCAACTCTAGACTATTAGTAAAGCTTCTAATAGTTGAGGGTTGAGAAAATAGTATTTTATAACTAATATCTCTATTAGATAAGGTCTCTACAACCATATTTAGAATAGGTAGAACTCCCACTATTACAACTATACCTATAAAAATATAGTAGGCATAGTTTTTTTCTCTCATCTCTCCTCTACCCACTCTTTAAGATAGGGTTGTATAGCTATCATCTCTTTTGCTACCTTTTCAAAATCAACAGGCATAACTTTAATATCTTTAAGTGGTTTTATATATGAAGGCATAGGTACATTTTTATGTAGAGGAATTTGTGCACAATCGGCAAAGGCTAATCTCTCTTCACTCTTTTTACTTAATAGATAATCTATAAGCTTTTTACCCATCTCTTGATGAGGTGAATTTTTTATAAGCATTACTGCATTTGGTACAACAAAGGCACCAACCTCATCTTTATCTTGGTCGGGATATACTATCTCTATAGGCTCTTTTGCTTTTAAGCGACTAATGGCATCATCACTATCAACAAGTGAGAAGAGATAACTCTTATGTGCTACAAAATCTGCACTCTCTCCATTACTTGTACTAAGTTTTACTCTATTAGCCTTTAGCTGTTGTAGAAATTTTTTTCCTTTATCCTCTCCCCAGATAGTAAATAGTGCTGAAATATGTGCCGTAGTAGTTCCAAATAGTGGATTAGCAATAACAGCTTTACCTCTAAAGTTAGGATTACTATATGCCATAATAGAGTGAGGTCTATCCTTTAAACCCTTTTGTACTATAAATAGGCGAACTCTTGCAGAAAAGCCTGTCCAGTAGTATCTTTTATCTCTAAAATTATTAGGGATACCTTTGGCATTAGGACTCTCATATGGAGCTAAAATACCTTTCTGTTTAAGTACCTCTGCACGGATAGGCTCATTTGCCCAATATACATCTGCTTGAGGATTATTCTTCTCTGCAATAAGACGGTTCATTACACCTGTACTTTTAGACTCCTCTGTATCATATATAGCATTTACTTTAATACCTGTCTCTTTTTGGAACTCTTTTAATATAGGTTCTGAAAATACTTGGTCTTCAGATACATATATAGTAACACTATTACTCTCCTTCTGACACCCAATAAATATAAGTGATATAAGAATTGTTATTATATAACGCATTATTTTATTCTATCTATAATAAGATTATCAAATGATGTTTTTGCATCAGCTTTTGTCCATAGACCTACACCACCTGCTTTTTTAATGTGACTATCTTTATGTTTAAGATACTCTTTTCCATCAATATATCCTTTAAATATATCACCTATCTGTTCTATCTTCATAGTGTGCCAACCTGAAGGGAGTTTAATATCAGCAGATGCTAGTTCACTTCTAATACCATTATATACAATATAAAATCTAAAGTTATCTTCAAGTGGATTAAAACGAGCAACATAATAGTTATTACTATCTGCTACTCTCCAGATAATTCCACCACCTTGGTCTATTTTCCCACTATTTGCTCTGAAATCTACACTTATATTTCCATCAGTGAAATTTATATCTTTACTGTAACAGAGATTAAAGGATTTATCACTTCTCTTTACCATAGATAGAGTATGCTCTTTACCCTCTGTTGTAATTTTCCAAGTTCCATATCTACTCCATCTACTTAAATCTATATTTTCAAAATCATATTTTATATTTTCTGAATATAGAATTGTTCCCACTAATAGAGTAGCAAATAGACTTTTTTTAAACATAATTCTTCTACCCCTCAACGGTATATATAAGCTTTTCACTTACATCATTACCATTAATCTCAATATAACGCATTGGGTATTCATCTAAATCAAGTGGACGAATAAATCCTCTTGTAGTAATGGTTTTTACTCTATTAATCATCTTAATATTATCAATATGTTTATGTCCAGATAGTGTAGCAAGAAGATTAGGATAGCCAAATAGTGTTTTAATTGTCTCTTCACTATTTCCTAAAACATATTTATGAATATCTTTCTTATCTGTACCACACCAGTAGTTACTATATGGGTGGTGATTTAATATAATTGTAGGTTTCCCTAGTTCAAGCATCTTTTTAGCAAATGCAAGAGTCTCTTTAGTAAACTCACCATTATTAGCATGTTCTATACAACTATCAAGTCCTAATATAAGAGTTCCATTCTTCTCTACAGCCCAATCTTTACCAGATACTGTTAACTCCTTATATGACATAAATAGTTTTTTAAACTCCTCTAAATCTATCTGCTTATCTTTAGCAGGATTTGCCTCTTTATTTCCACGAACATGATATACAGGACAGTTTAGTTTTTCTACTATCTTTTTATAGACTAAAGCATCACTATCTGCTTTACTATTATTATTAAAATTATCTCCTCCAAAAAGTACACAATCTAAATCTGGATAGTTTTTATTAAGATATTTTACTGCCATTTTAAGTGCCTCTACACTATCTGGATTACCCATATCCATATGTGAGTCAGTAATATGTACCAATTTAAGTGAGTTTTTCTTTTTCTCTTTTTTATCCTCTTTCGGTTGAGCCTCTGTAGCCATTAATGGTGTTAAAGATAGTGCTATAGCACCTTTAAAAAAGTCTCTTCTTGAGTTGTTTGCCATTTTTATTTCCTATTTTTTTATTTGTATCTATTTTTCAGGCTCATTTTATCGTAATTCAATTTAAGTTTTAAATTAACTATAACTTTACTTTATATAAAGTAATTATCTTTGCTATAATTTCACACTTTTATCTATTTATTAAATAATTAGGCTATCAAGAGATAATAGTACTATTTCTACTTCTACTTATCTTTAAGAGTGCTATTAATTATAGATTTAAAAGATTATAAAATATATTTATATTTTAACAAAAAATAATATTTAAGCTTAATATCTATATAATGCTTCTTTATTAATAAGAAGTAAGGAAATATATTGGATAGAAAAGAGAATATAACTAAGCATATTAAAGCACCAAATAAAAATTTAGAGATATTAAAAAAAAACTTTTCGCACTGTTTTACAAAAAATGGGGAGTTTGATTTTGAAAAATTTAAACAAGAACTCTCTAACAGTGAGATTGACTTTTACAGAGAGAGTTATGGTTTAGATTGGCTTGGAAAATCTTATGCAAGGCTATTAGCAAGCGATGAGGCAACAACACTTTTAAGAGAAGATGAAGAGTTTAATCAAAAAGAGGAGAATAAAAATAGTCAAAATCTACTTATAAAAGGTGATAATTTAGAAGTTTTAAAACATCTATCAAATGCCTATTATGAAAAAATAAAAATGATATACATTGACCCAACATACAATACAGGAAATGATGGATTTGTATATCATGATGATAGGAAATTTAGCGTTAGTGAATTTAGACAACTTGCAGGAGTTAGTGAAAAGAAAGCAGAAAGGATTTTAGCAGTACAGATAAAGCAATTCTTGGCGGATATAGCACTAATAAATGAACATGGTCAGCTTCTCCATCAAACTCTTCTAATGTAGCATCATTCATTTTACATATATCTTCAAATACAGTTTTCATTAAATCAAGATGCTCTTTTGTAAATATCTTTTTACGATATTTTGGAGTAAATACAATATGTGCATGAAGCAGATATTTT
>WGAM01000145.1 GCA_015494795.1 Campylobacterota bacterium | reverse complement strand
CTATTATATTAAATCTATCAATGGCAAAGAGTGAAGGTAAAACCACTATATCTATAAATTTAGGAACTATTTTACAATCAATGCAATATAAAACAGTTATTATTGATTTTAATATATTAAATCCAAAATTTAATAAAAGTTTTAATCTTAAAGATAATATAGGATTAGGAACTTATCTTAGTGGAGGACATAGAGTTTATGAAATCATTCAACATACCAATTATAAAAATTTAGATATTATAACGATGGGTTTAACTCCTAAAAATCCATCAAAATTACTATCTTCAGATAGATTACCTCATCTATTAGATGAGCTTAATAGTATGGGATATGATTATATTATTATTGATACAGCTCCAATTGGATTGGTCTACAAAACACTATCTCTTCTGGAGTATAGTGATATAAATCTTATTATATTTAAAACAAAATTATCAAAAAAAGAGTATATAGATGAGTTTGATAAGATAATAGAGGAGCATCAAGTAAAAAATGTGGGTTTTTTACTTAACGCTTGTAATAGTTAACTAGGGAATATCATATATATGAATTGCATGTTTTAGAACATGACCCTTTTTTATATTATCATATCCATCTAAAATATAGAGCTTATTATTAATAATCTCTACTCCTCTAGGGTCACTTACGCCATTATTTTTCATCTTATAGATATGCTCGACTGTTTTTGTTCCCCAATTAACCTTAATGAGTCTACTATAGTTATTTATAGTTGTTATCCATAGAGTTCCATTAGAGTATGCTAGACCTACAAAATCTCCAACATTATCATTTATCTCAAATATTGGATTTGAACCTATTGTATTTGTCTCAAAATCATATAGGTATAGTTTTTTTCCAACAGATACAATAAATTGATTATCTATAAATATAGCTGATGGATACTCTATATTTTGGTCTAATACTCTAAAATCATCTAAAACAAAAGGTTCATCAACACTATTTCTAGTTAATTTATATACAATAGGAGTTCCAGGAGAGTGACCTAAAAATATATATAGAGTATCATTGTTCTCATCATATGCAACCTCTTCTATATCGCAAGGGCCTTGATTATTTTCACAATGGTCTTGAATTGCCCCATCTGTAAATAGCCCTAAATCACTATCATTAAAACTATTTTTAACTTGATGAGTTGTGAAATCTAATTCAAAAACTTGATGAGAGTCATCATCTGTTATCCATAAACTATCATTTTGTGGAATATATAAAAGAGCTTCTGCATCTTTTAAACTATATAAATCTGAAATATTTGATAGTGCAAGACCATCTGTCTCATTTAAATCATCTCCATATCTAATAGTTATCTTTTGTCTCTTTAAAACACCATTATTATCTAACCATTGATTTTCACTTCCAAAAGTGCTAATTGCTTCTCCATTATTATCATCACCATAGTGTTGATTATTAGGAGATATATGTTTAGTTGGATTAGTTTTTAATTTATATACCTCTTGATTATCAATAATATCATCTCCAACTCCCTCTCCACTTGTTGATAAACGAGTTTTTGTACCATCTTCGCTTAAGATAGTTATATCGGAGTTATTACTATCTAACTTAAATGTACCAACTCTATTATATAAATCATCTATATTTATATTTAATTTCCAATCACCACTATCTGGATTAAATGGAAAATAGCTCATATCTGTTGGCTCATTAGAGATTGTAATCATAGTCCCCTTTCTTAAAGATGCTAAAGGTAGAAATTGAGGTATATTAGCAGAGAATATCTGATTTCCATCCTCTTTTATTGTAAGAGAGGCATTTTGAAGATTTAGATGAGTGCTTGTAACAACAAGTTCCATCCAAGAGCCTCCATTTCCAGCAACTCTTCCAAAATAGCTATCAGTTCCATTTGATTTTAAAAAATTATTAGATGATACTGCATTATACTCATTTAATACAACAGTATGATAAGAGGCATAAGATAGTTGTGAAGTTAATAGTAATAAAGATACCGTTTTAAATAGCCTACTATATATTTTCATAATATATTCCTTTTTTAGATTTTCTAACTCAACTACTCTTTAGATGTATATAGTTTCATTATAAGATATACAAATAATAAAACAACAGTACCTCCTGTGAATAGTTGAGCAAAAAAACCTTTAACACTCATAAATGAGATAACGGTTATTAGTCCAGCAATAATTGGACGATAGAATGAATTACTATTCTGTTTAAATAGAGTATCAATTTTAATAAGAGTTGCACTGAATAGTATAAAATATACTATAGATAGATAACCAAAAGATACAATAAATTCAGCAATCACTCCAATAGAGGTGTATCCTCTTGTTCCACCTGTTAATATTTTCCACAACTCACTAAATGTCATAACATCCATACCTAATATTTTCTGAAAATAGACAGTAAATATATCAAAATACATATAGTCAAAAGTTGTACCAAAATGTTCAATTGCTAAAAATTCTCCAATCGCCTCACCTACTGCAAATCTTGCTAAAAGGTTTAATAGGATACTCTGCATATCTTTATCGGTATATAGTGCTGTAATAAAAATTAAAACAACTACAGTAATAAGAACAAAATTTACTATTTTTAGTAGGGATTTTAAATCATCTATATACATATATTTATATAGTATAAACCATGTAGATAGATATAGTATAGGAGTTCTTTTAAATGTCCCAAAATTCAGTGCTACAACTGTTATTAGAGTAAAAATTAATAATATTTTAGTATTAAATGAGGTTTCATAATTTTCATAATAGTATAGTAGTAGAAAAAATGATACGGGAATTAATATCCTATAGAATTGAGAATTAATAGATGGTAAAAATATATATGGTATATTATGGTTATGGCTATAGCTAAAGGCTACATCTCTTAATACGGCATCATTAGAAAAACCATGCTTTAATAGCACGAAAAGGGGGAAATCGGGATAGAATATATATCTAATAAATATATATAAAAAAGAGATAGCTAGTGCTATTTTTACTAATCTATATACTTTTTCACTATACTCTATATCTATTTTGGGTTTTAGAACTTTTGTCTCTTGAAATTGAAAGAGACCAATCGTTCCTACAAAAAGATATATAAAGTTAAAAATTAACATATATGTAATAGGTCTTATACCATCATTTAAGTGTAGAGTAACCTTTGCCTCTAGTCCTCTATTAATGATTTTTGATATATAAAATATATCTTGAACTTCAGCAAATATAATAAAAAATGGAATTCCTATTAAAAGCGTATATATTATATAGAAACTTGTATATAGTGATATTTTATATTTAGAGAATAGTATTACAAACCATAATAGAAATATAGAGTATAAAAATAAAAATATATAAAAATCCATCTATCTTCCCGATTTGTAAAAATATTACTTATTGTATCACAATAAATAATTAAAATCAATATTTTATAGTGTTTTTGAATAAAAAAAAATATACAAATTTGAAGATGATAAGATAAAATCTATCTTATCTATTTTTTAACTCATTTGCAGTATAGAATTTAGGGTCAAATTTATATTTATATGTAATAACAGGAGGAACTTCAACATAATTTTCAGCAGTAACTGCTTCTGGGTCATATTTTAAACCTACATATACATCTGGGTCATCAGATTTTGGCATTTCTATCTCTACAGGCTCTTTTTCTGATAAAATCTCCTCTTCTAACATATTATCTGCTTCTCTATTTGGAATAACACCAAAATTTTCATTATAGGGGTGAGTATCTGAAATATTAACTAACTTAGATGAGGAGGTACAACCATTAAAAAGAAAAAGGGAAGGAACTATGGATATTGATAAGATTTTTTTTGTAACTGTTTTCATAGATTATCCTTTATATTAAACTTAAATTAATTATATAATATAAAGAATAAAACTATAGTTAAAACTTCATCATACTATCAACTTTATCTTTAATCGATATAAAATCAGATGTTTTATCTATAATATGCGTGTATGTATTACTATCATTAGAGATAATTTTATCTTTTTTATCTATAAATAGAAGAGATGGAATATCTCTATTTTTAATTTTATTAGTAATACTACTATGTTTTATCTCATTATCTAATTTATCTAATAGAAGTGATTTATACTTATTATTATCTATCATAGCTTTAAACTCATCAATATTTTTAGCAATATCAACACTATATCCTAGTTTATTTAGGATTGAACCTATTATTTTTGACTCTGTTGGGGTCTGTTTATAGAGTAGAATATCTTTTTTTAAATCTTCATTTTCATTTTGTAAATTATGTTTTGTTGTATAGAACTGTTTTAATACAGTTATAAATTTATTTAAATCTATCGGTTTTGCAATATACTCATCCATACCTACTGATAAATATTTCTCTCTATCACCCTTTAGAGCATTTGTTGTAACTGCTACTATTGGAGTATGTGTTAATTTTTTCTGTTTCTCATATTTTAATATAGCTTTAGTAGCATCAACGCCATTCATTAAAGGCATCTGTATATCCATAAATATAATATCATAACTACTATCTCTTATATACATCTCAAGAGCTTCTCTTCCATCTTTAGCCTTATCAGACTTAATTCCTAATTTTTCAAGTGTTCTTACAATCATCTTTAAATTAACAGGATTATCTTCAACTACTAAAGCTCTTAATCCATAAAACATATTAAGAGATTGCGTTATAGTATCTTTTTTATTTGAAGATACTATCTCAATAGATTTTTCTATTTTAGAGAAAGTTATAGGTTCATATACTATTTGAGAAAAAATTGGTGCAATGTCTAAGATATTATCTCTATTATTTAGTTTTGTAACTAAAACTATTTGACTATCACTACTGTGTCTTGCTGTAATTCTCTGTAACTCTTTTTTATCAATATTATTATAGTGTATATATAATCCATCGAAAGAGTTTGGTTTAGTATCTTGACACTCTACAAAACTATTAAACTCTATTATCTCTATATCTCTAAATGATTTTAAATAGTTTTTTAAATCACTATAAGAACTTTTTTTCTGAACATCTAAAGGTGCATAGATGGCTATTTTCATAGTCTCATAGTTAATCTCTTTAGTTGTAAACTGCTGTTTTAAATCTAGTGAGAAAGATAGTGTAGTCCCCACTCCTAATTTACTATCTAACTCTAGTTTCCCACCAAGCAGTCTTACTAAACTTGTAGCAATTGTTAAACCTAGACCTGTACCACTATATTTTCTAATACTACTATTATCAACTTGTGTAAAGGCATCAAAAACTCTCTCTTTATCCTCTTGACTAATACCAATTCCACTATCTTTAACTATGAATTTTACTGTTGTTATATCATCTCTATTTTTAGTTTCTATAATAGATACTCTAACATCTCCATTTTCAGGTGTAAATTTTATAGCATTGGAGATTAAATTTCTTAAAATTTGTCTAATTTTACCTGCATCACTTAAAAATAGTTGTGATGAGAATTTAGGCTCAATCCATATTGAGAAATTAATATTTTTTTTTAGAGTATCTTGAGAATAACTCTCTATCATATTTTCAAACTCATTAAAAATATTAAAATAGCTCTTCTCAATCTCAACTTTACCACTCTCTAGTTTTGAAATATCTAATATATCATCAACTATTCCAATTAAATCTTCTGAACTCTTACGAATAGTCTCAACAAAATCTCTCTGTTCCATATCTAATTTTGTTGATTTTAGAAGTTTAGTAAATCCTACAATTCCATTTAGAGGAGTTCTAATCTCATGTGACATATTAGATAGAAATAGACTCTTTGTTCTATTGGCTTCATCTGCTGTTTTTTTACTATCTTGAAGTTCATTAATCATATTTGCTATAAGCTGATATATCTCTCTATGATTTTTTCTCTTCAACATAGATTTAAACTCTTTAATTTTATCTGCATTAGCAGATAGTTTGATATCCTCTAAAAGCTTCTCTAATGCCTCTCTATTATCTTCACTTTTTAAAAAAAAGTAGTCTCTTTTTATATATACAATAAGAAGAGAGAGTATCAATATAACTGAAGATACTCCCATCATTATCTTAAACTCATAACCATTTTTAACATAGTTTATAGAGTTTATTAGTTGGTTATAATCACTATATGACTTGTATAGTATAAAGAG
>WGAM01000144.1 GCA_015494795.1 Campylobacterota bacterium | reverse complement strand
TCTAACCAGTGAGAGCAGTTTTCAAGATGTGTATCTTTTGAGTGGATAGCTGTTGTTAAGCTATATTTACCTACTCCTATATTTAGAGGCATAGTGAAACTACAGATATACTCACTATCTTTTTGAAAATCTATATTAATATTATAGTAAAAGGTATTTGTACCAAAAATATCTTGACCAAACCTATCTCTAATCATTATACCAATAGTCATATTTGATAAATCTTTTTTAGATTTTATTTTAAGTCTTATATCAGCATTTTCTCCAGAACTGATTATATTTGATTTTGAACTCTTCCCCTCAATAGTAACCTCTACTATCTCTATATCAAATGTTCCATAAGAGCTTTTAGTATCTTTAATAGTCATCTTCTCATCTATATCATTAAGAGTTGATATTAAAAAATTATAACTATTTATCACATCTTCAGGCTCTCCCTCTTTAACTATCTTTCCACTATTTAATAAAATTACTCTATCACATAAAATCTTTAGTGAATTTAAATCATGAGATACATATATAATAGACATATTTTTCTCTTTTCTCTCTTTTAATGCTCTTGTGCATTTGGAAGCAAAGTGTGCATCTCCTACACTTAGTGCCTCATCAACAATTAATATTTGTGGTTCAGAGAATATAGCAATAGAGAAAGCTAGTCTCATACTCATACCAGATGAATATGTCATAATAGGCTCATATATATAATCACCTAACTCACTAAAATCTATAATATCATCTATCTTTCTATCTATCTCTTTTTTTGTCATTCCAATTAGAGTCCCATTTAGATAGATATTATCATATCCACTCATCTCATGATTAAAACCAGTTCCTAATTCAAGTAGTGCTGTAACTCTACCACCTCTAATAATCTCTCCAGAAGTTGGCTCAATTACCCCTGCAATAATCTTTAAAATTGTAGATTTCCCAGCTCCATTAACTCCAATAATACCGAGAGTCTCCCCTTCAAATAGGCTAAAAGAGATATTCTCATTTGCTATAAACTCTCTATGATAATTTTTTTTTAAAAAAATCTCTTTTACTCTATCAAAACTACTCTTATATATCTTATATACTTTGGAGATATTTTTAACCTCTAAAACTTTTTTCATTAAATAATATCTTTTTCTATAATGTTAACATAATTTGATAAATTTAATCCTTTTTAGCAACCATAAAATAGATAGTAGGATAATAACTAGAGTTAAAATTACTGAACTTATAACTACTCCAATCATAGGTGATGCAATTCTATGCATAACTTCACTATCAACACCATCAATATAGATAATTGATAAGAGTCCACCTAAAATTGCAAATACTGTCATAACAAATCCTTTTTTACAAATTTGTTTAATCAGTTATAACTTATTTATACTAATTTTAAACTATTTTAAAGTCCCATTTTTGCAGGATTTAATATACCATTTGGGTCAAATGCTCTCTTTATATCTTTAAATAGCTTTAACTCCTCTTTGGTAAAGGCAATATCCATAAATGGAGCTTTACTTGTTCCAATACCATGTTCACCACTAAGAGTTCCACCCATATCTACAACCAATTGAAAAATCTCCTCAATGCACTTATGTCCCTCATCTATTTGAGATTTATCTATCATCACATTTACATGTATATTTCCATCTCCTGCATGTCCAAAACATGGTATTTTAAATCCATATTTTTCACCAATAGCATATATTCTGTCTAATGCTTCTGGTAACATAGAGCGAGGAACTGATATATCCTCATTTAGTTTTTTATTTCCATATATTGTAATAGATTGAGAGGCATTTCTTCTAGCAAACCATAACTCTTTTGCCTCTTTCTCATCTTTAGCTACCATAAACTCTTTAGCACCATTCTGCAGAAATGACTCTCTTAGTGTATTTAGTTGAAACTCTATCTCTTCAGGTACATTTCCATCAACATCACCAACTAAGACTCCACCTGCATCTATTGGAAGATTTACATTAAGCTTTTCAATAAGTGCTTTAATTACTAGCTTATCTAAAAACTCCATTGCTACAGGGTTAGCTCCATCTGATAGAGATTTAAATACAGCACTCATAGCACTATTAACACTAGGAAATACTCCCATATATGTCTTTTTATATTTTGGCTTTGGGATAAGCTTTAGAGTAAGTTCAGTTAAGACTGCTAGAGTACCCTCACTAGCTATTAGAATACCTGCAATATTATATCCTGCCACATCTTTAATAGTTCTCTTTCCTGCTTGGATAATATCTCCATTTGCTCTAACTGCTCTTAGCGCCATAACATAATCTTTTGTAAGTCCATACTTAGCCGCTCTCATACCACCAGCATTTTCACTCACATTTCCACCTAGAGTTGAGTACTCTTCACTCGCTGGGTCTGGTGGGTAGAATAGTCCTAACTTCTCAACAGCTCTCTGTAAATCCATATTAATAACTGCAGGTTGGACAACTGCTACCATATTTTGAGTATCTATCTCTAATATCTTATTCATATGTTTTTCCATAGCTAAGACAACTCCACCATTAGCAGGTAAAGCACCACCTGTAAATCCACTACCTGCACCTCTTGGGGTTATGACTATTTTATTTTGATTGCAATATTTTAAAATATCACTAACATCTTTTTCATTTCGTGGAAAAATAACAGCATCTGGCTCAAATCTAGTTCTTGTAGCATCATAGCTATATGCTATCATGTGAGCCTTATCATCATATATATTCTCTCTTCCTACAATCTTTATAAACTCTTTTAGATGTTTTCTATCTATCATCTTATATTATCTACCCCTTTATAGTATTTTGGAAACTCTTTTTTACTTGCTACACTAAAAATATTAGTATCTATCTGCTCAAATCTAGCATAAAATGGAGATTGTGCTTTAGTTATATCTATATCTATTGGTAATTTTCTTAGATAGTGACCACTTAATGGGTCAAAAATTCTAAGTCCATCTCTAGCAATAATAGCTATTAATCCTACCTCATTTTCAATAGCAAATTTTTTTAGATTTTTAATAGTAACTCTATCTTCATCATTTTTTATAAGATAAAAAGCATAAATATCAGGGTGTATCCACACCTTATTAAAAGTTTTTGTTATTTTGCTATAACTCTGCTCATCTGGTGCAATTAGTAGAACATTACTATATA
>WGAM01000143.1 GCA_015494795.1 Campylobacterota bacterium | reverse complement strand
AGATGACATCATCTTCTCTTAACTTAAGATATTTAGATACTATCCTAGCTCCATCTATTAAGTTTCTATGGCTAATAATAATACCTTTCTGTCTCCCATCACTACCAAAACTATATGTTATAACAGCACTATGGTGTCCATGTATAGTTGGCGTATATTTAGAGTTAAAACATTTATATATCTCCCTAAAAGATACTAAATCTTCATCTATTGGCTCATAAGTTACTACTCTACCTTTAAAGTCAATCTCTTTGATATTATCTATCTTTGTCTTATCTGTAATAATTAGTGAAATTGAGGCATCATTAATAATATACTCTATCTGTTTAGGTTTTAAAAATCTTGTAATTGGAACTATTACATAGTTGGTTGATAGAACAGCTAATATGGCAATAACCTGCTCTGAACTCTTATTTGAGTATATTCCAATTCTTGAACCCTTTTTTAAATCTAACTGATTAAAGTAGTTTGCCAATTGATTAACTCTCTCTAAAAGCTCTCTATAACTATATTTTTTCTCATTCTCAACTAAGGCAATCTTATCTGGTAACTCTTCAGTAGCAATCTCTAATAATCCTCTTATATTAGACACTATGCACCTCCTCCATTCCTAAAGTCCAAATCTTATACTCTCTATCTATAATAATTTCTGGAATTGTATCAAAATGGAGTATCTTTTTATAGAAAAATTTAACTATCTTCTCTATATCATCTTCACTTAATACTTTTGATACTCCACCTGTTATAACTATGCTATTTAAAATATCTAACTTTAGTGATATATAATCATTATTGTTTTTTGATACTTGATATAGAACTAGAAATATGGCTAACTGCATTAGAGTTATAGTAGCTTTTTGGCTATCCTCCTCTAATATCTTCTCATTTACCATAAGATAAGCAAGAAGTTCATATACAAACTCATTACTCTTAGCACCAAATACTAAACTCTCTCTTGATTTATAGACTCCAAGTTTTTTAAAAACCAATCTATCATAACTGCTACTTGTTAATATATTTTTATTTACTACTAAATCTGTGCTATAGTGAATATCTGTAGTAGCTCCTCCAATATCTATGACTAAAAATGGGTCAGCTACATCATAGATACTCTTTAACTTAGGAAGAGACCTATTTACAATATATGGAGTTGAGTATATCTGATTTGAAGTGATATTATATAATCTTTTTATCTCCTCTTTACCCACAATATCATTTTGATATAGATTTGTTAGATACTCTCTTAGCTCATCTTCTCTAACTTGGAGTCTATTATCTATAATATTTTGTAGAACTACTAAATTATCTATATTAGATTTTAAAAACTCTCTATCTACACTATTTCCGACATATACAATATTAGAATACTTAACTCTCTTTAAATACTCTAATAGTCTATTGTCAAATTTAGATTTTACTTTCTCAATTCCACCTGCAATAATTACAACATCAATTATCTCTTTTGGAGGAGTAGCTTCATCTATTTTAGAGTAGAGAAGTGTATCTATAATATTAATACCAGAGTTAAAGGCTATATTTTTAGCAAACTTAATACTAAATAGTGAACTAATGCCTATAATTAGAGTACTCAATCCACCATTTGCAGAGCTACATATAAAAATGTCATCTTTTTTATATTTAGATATAATCTCTCCACACTTATTTTTTACATCATCATATATATTAGTAGTAAAATCTCTAAAATATTGCTCTGTTTTACCATTAGTACCTATTTTAAAATAGGTACTTCCTATATCTATCTGTAGTATATTTTTATCGTGGGACACGAATTACCTCACCAACATGTAGGCGTGTATGGATATTTTTTATCTTATAGTTAGCATCTATAATCTTCTGATATTTTCTACTACTACCATAATATCTTTTTGCAATAGAGTATAGAGTATCACCACTTCTTACTCTAACTAATCTTGCATTTTTACTATGAGTTATAATTGGTATAATAACTTTTTGCCCAGGGTGGAGATGTGAGTGTGAACCTCTAATATCTCTATTAACTCTTACAATTCTTTGAAAATCCATAGGGTTACCATAATATTTCTCTGCAAGAGAGGCTAAAGTATCACCTTTTTTAACTGTTACTACTCTATATTGAGGTTTTTTAGCTTTTTTAACTACTCTTTTTTTATTTGTTACAATTTTGCTCTTTTTTTCCTCTTTATGCTCTGTTTTTTCTACCTTATCACTCTTTTTAATATTACTATTCTCTGTAGAAGAGTTAGCATGTTCCATATTTTTAATATCCGTTTTCTCTTCAGGAGGATTAGTAGGCTCTACACTCTTAAGATTTTCTTCTGAAGGTTTAGATGTTGGCTTAGAAATAGGTTTAGCCATAGCTGTTACTATTTTATTCTCTTCATTAGGTGTAACTATTGGCTCTGGAGTTCTAGTGGGAATAGGCTCTTCTTGTATATTTTTTATATTTTGAGAACTAATAATTTTTTGAGATATTTCTAATTTATCAGCAGGTTTTACCTCATTATTATTTTTAGTATTCTGTTCAACACAAGCATTTGGAGTTTGATTACTATTAGAGTGGTTAAATCCTAAATATCCCAAAACTCCTAAAGCTCCAAGAGCTACTATTGATAATATAATCTTTTTACCACTACCTCTATTATCCTCCTCTTCGCTATGGTAAGTAAAATGCTCATCTTCATGAATATAGTTATTATTATTCTTATGAAAATCATTAAACTTATCACTTCTATTAAAAAATGAGTCATTAAACTCATCTTGTGCTTTACGATTAAGTTTTTCTATATGCTCTAATCTATCTTCTCTCTCTCTTTTATAATTCTCTTTCCCATCATGATTATCTCTACTAAACATTAGTTCTCCTATTTAAATTATATATTCCTTAAAATTATAACATAATCCCAATATCATGAATAATATTTTCAACTAAACTCATACCATTTAAATCTATTTTTGACCTCTCGTAATCTAAACACCTATCGCTAATTGGAATATTTCCCCTTTTATAAAATCTTATATTATAATTTTTATCTCTAACTGTAATTGCCTCTCCACTATTTATAATATGTGGAGAGAATGGAATATCTATTATACCATTTTTTATAGAGTTAAATACTTTTCTCCAAAGTGTATCTGCAGGGTCATTAAAGACAGCCTCCATAATATCATCTACCATCTCTATTAAGTTCTCCTCCTCCTCTTCATCACTAATATTAGGTAGCCCCTTTAGGATATTTAGGGTATATTGAGTATTACTAACAGCAGTTGCATTAACTTTTGGTGTAGGGATACCAAAAGCCTCATCTCTAGTTTTAGTAATGATTTTATCTGCTCTAACTAAAGATGCAATAACTGTAGATGTATTTATTAGTGAATCAGAGAACTCTTTATTCCTTGGAAAAGCCCCCATCCATTGGTGATATACTAGATGAATTTTTGCATCACTATATCCAAATATATCAGCATATTTTCTTGATAATTTTTTTATAACATTAGAACTAACTATATCCTGTAACATAGAGCCTGTTTGAGAAAAACTAACAGAAAAAGATTTAACTCCCTCTTCTAATGATAGTAACATCTCTAATAGTTGAATAACAATGACAATAGCAGGAGGTTGAAGTGTAGCAGTGAGTGGACCAAAAGATTCTCTATTTATCGGCTCATTTAGTTTTGAATATTCTGCACAGACTCTCTCTACATATTTCCAATATAAAAATGCCTTATCTAGTGGAAAATTTTTTGAATATGGAAGAAGATATGTAATTGGTCCTCCCTCTATCTCAAATATTCCAGAGGCTAAAGCAACCTCTACAAGAAGTCTTGCATCTGGTGTGCCATGTCTTAGGCTTATTGGAGTATCAAAATGCTCTACCATCTCTCTAGTAGTTCTATATCCATGAGTAATTAGTGGATATCCATTGAGCATATTCTCATCACTCTCTTCAGATAGTGCTAACATCTTTTTTGCCATCTCATAATCATTCAGTCTAGTATTACTATCTATAGTTAATGGTAAAATATCAACCTTAGCATTAATAAACTCTTCATAGAGTTTAAATACCTTATCATAAGTTGGAAATCCACCTCTAGGTTGAACTAAGATTTTATTACTATTTTTAAACTTATGTGATATAAATAGATTTTTACTAGCTCCACTAATAAAATCTCTTATCTCATCAAAATCAAAACTATCTGTATATGGGCTATTTGTAATAATCCTTCTCTCTGCCTGAAACACTATCTTTTTCCCTTAAGAGTATCTTCAATAATATCAAGACCAATATTTAAATCAACCTGATGAAAAACTAAATCATAACCATAAGCTCTATATTTAGGGATAATCTCCTCCTCTTTTGCCTCTCCTACACTAAGGTTACCACCAATAGCAAACAATACTCCATCTAAATCAAATCTACTCTTTAAAAAGAGTAAATCTCTACTCCAACCTTCAGCCTCTCCATTTAGTGAAGATATAAGCAAAACATTAGCATCTGTCTCAATTACTGCATCAATAAACTCTTCAAGGTAGGTATTTACTCCTAAATTAAATACCTCAAAACCTCTCTCTTTTAGAGAAATCTCAATTAGCCTATTAGCGACTACATGAATATCATTTCCTACTACACCTGTAACAACTCTCATCTATCAACCTTTTTTTAGTAGTGAAATTTTATCAGATATTATTTAAAATCTAATCACAATATCTTTTTAATAAATCACCATAGCTACAGACTCGCCTATCTCTAAAAAAAGGCCAAATATCCCTAACCTCTTTAACTCTATTTCTATCTATATTAGCATATAAAATTACCTCATCTGTAGAGTTAGCTTTAGATATAATCTCACCTTGTGGGTCACAAACAAAGCTATTACCCCAAAAGTTTATCCCCTCACCTACTCCACTATTATCATCTTCAAATCCTACACGATTACAAGATGCTACAAATAGACCATTAGCAATGGCATGTGAACGCTGAATTGTTATCCAACTATCCAACTGCCTATCTTTTTCTCTTCTACTATCACTCTCAAACCAACCAATAGCAGTTGGATAGATAAGTATCTCTGCTCCTTTTAGTGCCATTACTCTTGATGCCTCTGGAAACCATTGGTCCCAACATATTAAAACCCCTAATCTTCCAATAGATGTATCTATCGGCTCAAATCCTAAATCACCCTCTGTAAAGTAGAATTTTTCATAAAATGATGGGTCATCTGGAATATGCATTTTTCTATATTTTCCCCTAATAGTACCATCACTATCAAATACTACTGCTGTATTGTGATATAGTCCTGCTGTTCTCTTCTCAAATAGAGATGTAACTAAGACTATACTATTTCTTTTTGCAATATCTGCCCAAAATAGTATATCTTCCTTAAAAGATGAAGCATATTTAAAAAATTTAGTATCTTCAGTTTGACAAAAATATTCACTCTGATGAAGCTCTTGAAGTATAATTAATTTTACTCCATTTTTAGATGCCTCTCTAATGAGCTTAACTGTCTTTTTTACTGTCTCATTTTTAGTTTTATAGGATTTTTGTTGAATTAGTGCTATTTTCATTTTGTATTTTAACATTTTTATTATAAACACAATATTAATATTTTTATATATTTAATTATATTAAATAATATTTTAAGTTATTTTATGATATATTTTTAATATAAAAAAATATAAAAGGATTTATTATGTTTAAAAAAATTATATTTGGAATATATCTAATAGCTATGTTTATTGGTTGTGGAGAGCAGATAGGTGTTAAAACTTCAAATAAAGATTTAATAAATTTTAATAAACCTTTTAAATCAGAGATATTAAAAGCTATAAATAAGGCTAGAAGTGAGCCTAGAGATTGCCATGATGGATTAGGCTTAAGAGGAGTAGCAAAACCATTACAATGGAGTAGTGAACTCTATGCCTCAGCCTATGAGCATAGTAGTGATTTAGCAAATAGCAATACATTTGACCATTTAGGCTCTGGAACTAAATATGATACTACAGGGAGCAATAACAATAAGAGAAGTCTATTTTATGAGAGAATTGAGGCAAATGGATATATAGACTATCATATAGTAGGGGAGAATATTGCAGGTGGACAAAATAGCCTAAAAGAGGTTATGGAGGCACTTCTAAATAGTCCAGAGCATTGTGCTAATATTATGAACCCAGAATATAAAGAGGTTGGTGTTGCTATTGTTGTAAATCCTAATAGTGAATATGGTATATATTGGACACAAAATTTTGGTGCCAAAAAATAACATATTTAAACCTTTTTTAATCTTATATATTATATAATTTGCATTGTAGAGCAGTGGAGACTTCCCCCTTGAATAATCAGTCTTCCAGACTCTACAGGAATTATCTCTTTTTCTGAAAAGAATTTAGTAAAAATTTTATGGGTAATTCCGTCTTCTTTTACAGAATATGTAGGATATATTAATGCCTTATTAGCTATTAAAAAATTTGCATATGTAGCTGGTAAACGGTTACCCTTTTCATCAAATTTAGCTGTTGGCATTGGTAGGGGGACTAGATTATATGGTTTGTTATCAAAAGTTCTAAACTTTTTTAGTTGTCCTTTCATCCTTTTTAACTCAATATAGTTTTCATCATTTTTATCCAAACACTCAATATAAAAGATAGTATCTTTTGATACAAACCTAGCAATCATATCAATATGCCCATCTGTATCATCTCCTATTAAGTAACCGTAATCTAACCATAAAATCCGTTTTGCACCTAAATATTTTTTAAGTCTATCTTCAACCTCTACTTTACTAAGTCCACCATTTCTATTTGGATTACAGAGACATCTAGTAGTAGTTAAAATTGTTCCCTCTCCATCACTCTCAATAGAACCACCCTCTAGCACAAAATCAATACTCTCTAATGGTGTAGTTCCTAAATATCCCTTTTTATGTAGAGTTCTATTTACCATATTATCAAGTGTTGCCTCAAACTTTCCACCCCAACCATTAAATTTAAAATCTAATAACTTAACTTCACCATTTTCAATAATAGATATAAAACCATAATCTCTAACCCATGTATCATTAGTAGCTATCTCTATAAAACTCATATTTCTAGTAGAGCAGAAAAGTGAAGCTATCTCTTCTCTATTTTTACATAAAATATATACAGGTTGGCTATATGCTATAGCTTGTGCTATCCTAATAAATGGAGTTAATGACTCTGTTAAATAGTGTTTCCAATCCGTGTTTTCATGTGGGAATGCCATAAGTATGGCTCTCTGTTTATGCCATTCTGCTGGTAAAAATCTCATTTATTCTCCTTCTTAAATCAAATTATACACCTTTTTTAGTTATCATATTATTTATAAATAAAATATTAGGAGCAACTTTGAAAAAGATAATTTTTATAATATTTATAATAATATTTACACTTTTAGCAAATGCTAATAAAATCAGACTTTGGGAAGATTATAATATAAGTTCGCCTCAACAAAAAAATGTTAATCAAAATATAGAGGATAGAGAAAAAAAAGATAATAATCTTATTCATATTAAATTTAATAGAAATTATGATAGTGCATTAGAAGAGGCAAAAGAGAGTAAAAAATATATTTTTTTGATAGTAACAGAGCAGTATTGTCAATGGTGTGAAAAACTTATAGATGAGGTACTTCAAGATAGAGAAGTTGGTATTAAATTAATAAAAAATTATATTCCTATTGTAGTAGATAGAACCAGTGACTACTATCCTAGTAATATTGGAGTAACAGGTACACCTAGTGTATTTATTATAAACCCATATAGTGAGAAGATAATAGATACTATAGTTGGCTATAAAAATAGAGATTTTTACTTAAATAAGCTTAATAGTATTGTCGCTTTAGATAGATGAAAATATGGCATTTATAAAAATAAATAGAGATAACTTTTTTTATAATCTTAATAAATTTAGCGAAAAATTAGGCTCAAAAGATAAAATAGCTATTGTCTTAAAAGATAATGCTTATGGTCATGGATTAGAGATTATGGCAGAGTTATCTTATAATTTTGGATTAACTCAAGCTGTAGTTAGAGATATTAACGAGGCTAGGATTATAGATAGATATTTTAAAAATATACTTATATTAGGAGATAGAGCTGTTGTAAATAGTAAATACTCATTTGCTCTAAATAGTTTAGATGATATAAGGAAAGCCCAAAGAGGTTCAATAGTTGAGCTTAAAGTAGATACAGGAATGCACCGTAATGGTATATCTTTAGATGAGTTGGATATAGCTTTAAAACTTATAGAAGATAGAGGATTGACTCTAAAAGGTGTTATGAGTCATAATCGCTCTGCTGATGAGCTTAGTAGTGAACTATTTTGGCAAAATAAGATATTTAATCAGGTTAAAGAGAGAGTAAAATCTTTAGGATTTAAAAATATTAGATTTCACTCATATAACTCAGCATCTGCACTAAGATTAAATTGTAAAAACCAAGATTTAATCCGTTTAGGAATTGGTGCTTATGGTTATAATGAGTTACCAGAGATATATAATAAGATAGAGCTAAAACCTGTACTATCTCTATGGGCTAATAGAGTCTCTACAAGAAGATTAAAAAAAGCTCAAAGAGTAGGATATGGAGGTGAATATACTGCACCTAGAGATATGGTAGTCTCAACATATAATTTAGGTTATGGTGATGGTTGGTTAAGGTCAAATAGTTTTAAAGTTTATATAGAAAAAAATTTACCAATTTTAGGTAGAGTATCCATGGACTATATATCATTAGAAGCAACAGAAGATGAGATATTAATATTTAATAGTGTGAGTAGAATTGCAAAAGAGATGAATACTATATCTTATGAGATTTTAACTCAACTATCAAGTAGTATAGAGAGAATAGTTATTTAACTCTACCATCTATAATTGGAACAAATCGACATGGTTCAATTGTAGAGGAGATAATCTTTCCACCTCTTTTAGAAAATTTTGTAATAATCTGCTCTCCATCTATATCCATTGGAGCTAATAAAATTCCACCTTCTGCTAACTGCTCAAATATAATTTTAGGGATTTTTTTTGCAGTTGCAGAAAATAGTATTCTCTCATAAGGTGCAAATTCTCTCCAACCTCTCTGCCCATCATCAAAACGGGTAAAGATATTATTTATTTTTGCTCTTCTAAATCTCTCTTTAGCCTCTTTGAGAAGTGAAGCAATTCTCTCTATTGTAAATACTCTTCTACACAATTTAGATAAAATTGCAGCTTGATAACCACTTCCACAACCTATCTCTAAAACTGAATCAACTCCATCTAAATCAAGATATTGCGTCATTTTTGCTACAGTTAGTGGTGATGAAATCCATTGATTTTGTTTCATAGGTAGAGCATCTAACTGATAGGCAATATGCCCTAAACCTTTTGAAACAAAAGATTTTCTATCGACTTCTAAAAATGCTCTTTTAATATTAGAGTGAAGTTTAAATCTTTTTTCAATTTTCTCTACCATCTCTATTCGTTCTATATCTAATTTTATCAATTTTAATCCCACTAATTAAATAAGTTTATAAGGATTTTATCTAAAATGATATTAAGAACATTAGTCTATATTTTTTTGAATAAACTCATTTAACTCTCTATATAGTTTATCATCTCTAAAATTTATAAAATCTACTCTATCTACAATATCTTTTATAGTATTAAACTCCTCTTTAATTGCATTAAGTAGTGCATCTGATAGAATCTCATTATCATCTATTTTAATAGAAAAAAGTTCATCATCACTTAAATTAAAATATATAATATTATTATCTTTAATAATATTTAAACTCTCTCGTCTATTAATGCTACTATATATATAGTATATAAAAAGAGTTAAAAAAATAATCTCTAATATAGTTATGGTTAATAAATTTTCTATTGTTAGATAAAGCAGTGCTTTAATTAATGGTGTTGTAATTATAAAAATATGACTCATAATCTATCCCTTTTTTTATTTAATAATATAGTAGCAATTATTTGTGTATAAGTTGAGAAATTGTAACCTAAAAAAAGTTATATATAGCATAAAATATAAAAAAAATAAACTAAAAAAATATTTTATAACTATTTTAAATAATATATACTCTTAAATGTTTATTTATAAAGTTTTGCTTTTACATTTCGTGAATACTCTTTGAAACTACTATCTAAACCATTCCACTCAATATTAGCAGAGTAGTAATCACTATTTTCACCTAATATTTCAATATTCATATATATCTCTCTATCTCTATATCTACTATCTGTTATATTTTTATTTATGCCTATTAATCTTATTTTAGTTCCATCAATAGATACATTATTAAATTCTAAACTATTTTTATACACTCCATTATTGAAAATTTGAAAATCAGGAATATATGCTTTTATTAAGTTAGAATTAAACTTAATATACGAGTTATAGTTACTATCTCTAATACAATTAACTCTATCTTCAGATATAAACTCTATATCCATTTTTAAATCTACCTCTTTGATATTTTGCTGTGGCACACCCTACCTCTTTTGTATTTTGCCAAATAACTTGTGTATAGTGTTCCACAGTGATACCCTATATAACAACTCCCATCTTCATAGTGATAGTGTGGCTCTTCCTCATCAAACAAACCAGTGACTCATAGCATCATCTATAGTTAATGGCTTATCTTTACTAAAAGCATATAGATTTTCACCATAATTATTTTGATGATTAGTAGGATAGGCTCTATAATAGTTGTTGTATTCTTCTCTAATTTAGCACCCGTTCCGTAAACCCTCGCCGTTAAGGGGGGATATAAGGAACATTTGCGAAGCAAATACTAATCAGGTGTTTTTTGTTGCTCAATATACTGTTTTAAAATTTCAATAGGAGCACCACCTACACTAGCCACAAAGTAACTTCTACTCCATAATGCTACATTCTCACCCCAATACTCTTTTTTGAAAATATCAAAGTTTTGTCTCAATCTTCTACTTGATACACCTTTTAAAGAGTTTACCAGTACAGATAAAGCAATTCTTGGCGGATATAGCACTAATAAATGAACATAGTCAGCTTCTCCATCAAACTCTTCTAATGTAGCATCATTCATTTTACATATATCTTCAAATACAGTTTTCATTAAATCAAGATGCTCTTTTGTAAATATCTTTTTACGATATTTTGGAGTAAATACAATATGTGCATGAAGCAGATATTTT
>WGAM01000142.1 GCA_015494795.1 Campylobacterota bacterium | reverse complement strand
GGATTAATACGATATACCTACTTTGAAAAGAAGCCTTCTATCAATTTTTCTCAAAAAGATAGAGATTTATTGCTTTCTTCTTTTAATATTAGTAGTTCAAATAATGGTTTACTGGGAATTAGATAAGGTTTAATATTGTCGAACTCAGGTTTGCTGGATTTGAATATTTAGATTATGTATTTTCTAACTATCAACTTAGAGGAAGACAATTAGCTTTTGTTATTAGACAATTTAATATTGGAGGAGATTAAAATTGACGACTACTGTGAGATATATTATTGAATAGTTTATTATACTCTTCTTGAGTATTTAGATTGGTAAACTCTTTAGTTGATTTAAATTTAACTATTTGGTGATTTACTAATTTAATTAGAGAGGTTAATTTATGATTATTCTGTTTTAAAAAATCTTTTGCTAAAGCTAATATATCCCTTCTATATATACCACATAGAGGCTCCAATCCATTTAGAGAAGAGGCTACTATAATATTGCTAGATGAGAGTGCCTCTTTATATAGTCTCTCTATTATATTTTTAGAGATAAGTGGAGCATCAACACTCAATATAAAAACCTCATCAATATCTAAATTTTCAAATATAGATATAAGTGCTACTAGTGGAGATGAAGTTTTATAGTTATCTTCTATAATATCTGCTTTAAAATCAAACTTATTAGATTTAGCTGATATATAGACTTTTTTAAATATCTTAGATAGTCTATTATATTGATATTCACTAAGGGTAGAGAAATTATTAAATGGAAGAAGAGCTTTATCTTGCCCCATTCTACTACTTTTGCCACCTGCAAATATAATAGCTACACCATCTATCATAGAGTATCTGCTACCCATTCAATAATAGTATTTGCAAATCTTCTACCATATCTAGCAGACATTCTATCATTTACTAAGACAACGACTATATACATCTGACCAGAAATTCCCTCTACATAACCTGCAATATTAGCTACTCCTCTAATTGTTCCTGTCTTCATCCAAGCTCGTCCATAAACAGTGCTATTTTGAAATCGTCTCCTAATAGTTCCATCAATACCTGCAATAGATAGTGTATTTAGCCATCGTTGTCCATAATGCTCATATCCATGTTGTAAAAGATTTGCTAGAGTTTTAGCTGTTACTTTAGATTTTCTTGATAATCCAGAACCATTAGATATAATAGTAGTACCCTCTAAAATATTATAACGATTTAATATTCTCTTTACTGCTCTACTAGCCTTTAGTGTATTGATTGGTGGAGAGTAAAATTTAGTTCCTAAAGTTAAAAATAGCTGTCTAGCCATTAGATTATCGCTATGTTTTGCAATAGTTGATATTACCTCTTCAAGAGGTGGAGAGTAGTGAGAAAATAGATATTTAGCTTTTTTAGGAACTCTTCTTAATTTCAGAGTTCCTTTAAATTTTATCCCCTCACTATTTAATTTATCTTTTAGGGCAAAATAGAAAGAGCGATGAGGCATACTAACTACCTTACATATTGTTCTTCTTCCACATCTTTTAGATAGTTTTCCACTTAATGTAATAATAGAGTGTTGATTTCTATCTGTTCTAATTCTAACTCTAGGCCATGAGCGACCTCTTCTACATGAGCCATTTACCACTTTTAGATTATTTACAACTCTATAACTTTTATCGTGGTCTATTCTATTAATTTTTAAACTTTTACCTCTAGGAGTTACACATAGAGTACTTTTTCTTTTATTAAACATCATAGCATCAGGCATTGCATTATATGGACTATATTTATTACGGTCAAAACCTGAGTTATTTCTCATAGGTACACTAAATAGTGTTCTATCTATAACAATATTTCCTAAAATAGCCATAATACCTAAAGAGTGAAGATTATTAACTATATCGTCTAAATCTCTTGTTTTGAGAGTTGGGTCACCAGAGGCTTTAATAATTAAATCTCCTTTAAGTCTCCCTCTACTATCTATATATCCTGTAGAGTAGAATTTTGTCTCCCATCTATAGTCATATCCTAATCCTAAAAGTCCAGAGTAAACTGTTAAAAGTTTTATTACTGATGCTGGAGTTCTTGGTTGATAAGCATTCCAAGAGATAATAGGAACATCACTATTAACCTCTTTTACAAATATACTATATGAGTTTTGATTTAGAGGAATTCTCTGTAAATTATATTCTAAATCTTCAGGAATATTACCTTCTGCAGATAAGAAAATAGTAAAAATTAAAATTATTAGAGTAGCACTTTTTTTCATTATCTATCCTATTTAGAGTTTTTTTTATCTCTAGCAGCTCTTCTTCTAACAATAGGGTCAAGAGATTTTTTTCTAATTCGAATACTCTTTGGAGTAACTTCAATTAGCTCATCATCTTCAATCCACTCCATTGCACCCTCTAGGGTAATAACTCTAGGTGTTACTAATTTAATAGCATCATCAGCACTATTTGTTCTCATATTTGTTAGCTGTTTTCCTTTTAGGGGATTTACATCAAGGTCTCCCGGTCTTGATGACTCTCCAATTACCATTCCAGAATATACTTTATCTTGTGGTTTAATAAACATAACACCTCTTGCTTGTAGATTAAATATAGAAAATGCTACTGCTTCTCCACTCTCTGTAGATACTAAAGCCCCTTGTGTTCTACTCTTAACCTCTCCTGAGTATGGTCTATACTCTAAATATGAGTGGTTCATAATACCCTCACCTCTAGTATCTGTAAGAAATTCACTTCTAAATCCAATAAGCCCTCTAGCTGGAATTTCAAACTCAAGTCTAACAGTTCCATCTGGCATAGGAGTAAGTGATGTCATCTCTGCCTTTCTCTTTCCAAGCTTTTCAATTGTGACTCCTTGAAACTCCTCTGGAACATCAACTACTAGATATTCAAATGGCTCCATCTTTACGCCATTCTCCTCTTTTACAACAACTTCAGGTCTTGCTAATAGAAATTCAAACCCCTCTCTTCTCATATTTTCAGCCAATATTCCAATCTGAAGTTCACCACGCCCCGATACTTTAAAAGAGGTATCACCCAATGGCTCCATTCTCATAGCGATATTTGTCTCCATCTCTTTTTCAAGTCTCTCTCTAATCTTGTTAGATGTTACATGTTTTCCCTCTGTTCCAGCAAATGGTCCATCATTTACAGATATAATAACAGATAGAGTAGGCTCTTCTACATGCATAGGGTCAAGTGGTATAGGATTATTAATATCGCAAATAGTATCACCTACATCAATATCATTAAATCCTGCAATTGCTACAATATCTCCTGCTCCTGCCTCATCAATATCAATTCTATCTAAACCTTTAAATCCAATAAGTTTAGATACTCTTGATTTACTCTTCTCTCCAGATGATTTAACTAAAATATACTCATCACCCCTTTTTATACTACCATTAAAAATTCTAGCAATTCCAATTCTTCCAACAAAATTGTCACTATCTAGCGTAAATACTTGTGCTTGTGTATCATTATCAGGTGAGCCTTTAGGGTATGGAACTTTATCTATAATTGCTTCAAATAGAGGTGTCATATCTATATTTTCATCTTCTAACTCCCACTTAGCATAACCATCTCTAGCAGCAGCATATAAAATAGGAAATTCTAACTGCTCTTCATTAGCTTCAAGTGCTACTAATAGGTCAAAAACCTCATCTAATACTCTATCTGGCTCTGAACCATCTTTATCAATCTTATTAATAACAACTACAGGAATTAAGTTTAACTCAATTGCCTTTTTCAGAACAAATTTTGTTTGAGGCATAACACCCTCTTGAGCATCAACTAAAAGAAGTACACCATCAACCATCTTTAATACTCGCTCAACCTCTCCACCAAAATCAGCATGACCGGGAGTATCTATAATATTAATTTTATGGTCTCCATATACAATAGCTGTATTTTTAGAGAGAATAGTAATACCCCTCTCTCTCTCAATAGCATTACTATCCATTGCTCTCTCTTCTACCTGCTGATGTTTGGCAAATGTTCCACTCTGTTGAAGTAACTCATCAACTAGAGTCGTTTTACCGTGGTCAACATGGGCAATTACGGCAATATTTTTAATTTTTTGCATAAAACAATTTCCTAATAAATAAATTAAACGAATTATATCATATAAAATTTTGGTTATAATTAGCTAATAATTAAAGATTTTGGAGAAAAAATGGAAGTTACCCTTATGAGTTATACACCTTTAGATGTCTGTAGTCATGCAATTAGAACATGTTGGAATAGCTTTGACAAGAGTGATAATGGTGGAGAGAAGGATAAGGCACTTATAGATAGAGTAGGAAATAAATATAAACATAGTTCCACTTTGGAGCATTTATCATTTTCATTTTATATACAAGGAGTATCGAGAGCAGTTCTCCAAGAAATAGTTAGACACAGAGTAGCAAGTTATAGCGTACGCTCAACACGCTACACACTTAAAGAGTTGAAAAATATAGAGCCTTTTAGAGAAGATGACTATAGTAGAGCAGAGAAATTTATTGTATTAACAGGTAATGAAGAGGTAGATAGTGCATCTATAAAAGCACTCAATAATCTTCAAGCCATACTAAAATCTGGTATATCTAATGATATTGCTAAATATGCTCTTCCAGAGAGCTATAAAACCGAATTAACTTGGACAATAAATGCTAGAAGTCTGCAAAATTTCCTACAGTTAAGAACATCTAAAAGTGCTTTATGGGAGATTAGAGATTTAGCAAATATGGTTTATAATAGTCTGCCTAAAGAGCATCAATATCTATTTAAAGATTTTGTCAATATAACTTCTTAAAGAGTTTTTTTAGAAAACTTGATATAATCCATTTTTATCAAAAAGGATTATAATGAGATTTATTATAGACAATAAAGAGAGATGGATTACAGGAGTTATTTTACTTGGAGTTGTAATAACTATTGGAGTTATTGATAACTATACTCTTATATGGGCTTTTTTAGGAGTCTTCTATATTATAGGGTTTAATGAGGCTATGAGACTATATAATATAGATGAAAAGTCTCTATACTACTACGCTTTAATTCTATGGTTAATAGCATATTTTTATCCAAATCCAGATGACCTTTTTTTTCTTATAGCAGTAATTATTGGTGCAAAAGTAGCATATAGAAAAGAGAATATTAAACATATAGTTCCATTTTTATATCCTTTAAGTGGTTTTCTATTTATACTAATGTTATATAGAGAGTATGGTATAGAGTGGTTATATTGGTTGCTTACTATTGTAGCTATGAGTGATGTTGGAGCTTTTTTTGTAGGGAAGAGTATTGGAAAGAGAAAATTTTCACCAACCTCTCCAAATAAGACAATAGAGGGGGTAATAGGTGGAGTCTTTTTTGCAACTATATCTGGTTCATATCTAGCCTATAAGTTAGGTTTGG
>WGAM01000141.1 GCA_015494795.1 Campylobacterota bacterium | reverse complement strand
TTTCTGTTGCATCAATAATAATAAATTCTATTTCACTATCTGACTCATATAATGCTCTCTTACTTGGCAATGAAAACTTATTTTTAATATTTAATTTTATAGTTTTCTATATTTTAAAAAGAGATAAATATTTTATCTCTTAATTCTATTTTGCCTCTATATACTCATAAGTTGTATATGAGGTACTTTTATAATCATTGCTAGTTTCAGTAGTATCTATTCTCGTTGGCATATCAAAACTATTATACTCTATCTTATTTTTTATAGTAGTTGTATAACCTCCATAAGTAGAAAGTTTTGGAGTTGTTTTAGTAGTCTCTTCAACTATATTATTATCAAACCACCCATTAAACCAAAAGATGAAATCTTGTTGTTTCTCATAGTAGTAAGGAGTCTTTTTATTATCAAATTTTCTATCTATACTCCAACTACTATCTTTACTACTACACTCTATATGAGTTGGGTTATCACCTGTATAGGTAGCACTACAAATATTCTTCTCTTCTCCAGTTTCATTATTATCATATATAACTTCCCATTTAATAGCTCTATTTCCACTCCACTCTAAAACTTCCCAAGATGAAGAGAGATGTCCACTATTATCATAATATAACTCTTTATATGGCTTATTATCTTTATATATCATATCATAATTGAAATTGGTAGTTGTAGTTTCACCTCTAGCATCTCTACTTGTCTCTTCACATACAACTCCTATATATCTATCTCTATCATCATAACTGTTAGTACATATCTGTTTACTATTATCTGTTTCCCCACTATTATAGGTTGTAATAATAGTTGTTATTTCTCTAATATTTTGATTTTTACTATTATACTCATATGTTGTAGTAATTTTCATATTTTCATATTCATAATTTTCGACTCTTGTCTCTTTTGAAACAAGTAACCCTTTTTTACTATTATGAGTTGTTGTAGGTGTTGGTGTTGTAGCTCTATCGCTCTCTGCTTTAATCTCTTCGGCTTTTGTATCTGAAATAGTTATCTTTTTAGATAGATTTTCTAATCTATTATCAACACATCTCTCATCTATGCCACATCTATTCAAATCTTCTGGTAGAGTATCTTTTATCCCATCTGCTATTAATTGATTTGCCATCTCTTTCAGATTAGCTAACATTGTATCTTGAGAGTTTAATCCTGTAGCTCTTAGAGTATTTATATTATCCTCTAGTGCCTTTAATAGTTTTACATAGAATTTATCCTCTGTATCTCTATTTTTTAAATTTCTAATAGATACTAAATCACTATCATTAAGATAGTTTTTATCTACCATAGATGCTAAGATAGATAACTCTTTAGTCTCATTATTCTCATGAGTTTTAAATCCACTAAATGGAATAGTAAATTTACCATTATCATAATTTACATTAGCACTATCTTGAAGCTCTAATAGAATTGGTTTTGTTATATCTCTTGTTCTTAAAAAGTATTTTCCATCTTCAGTTAGAGATATTTTTTGCCAAATATCACTAAAACTATCACCTCTATTTAGAGTTACTTTAGTCTGTAACTCAAAATTTTCACAAATCCCATTCTCATTTCCATCTTGACAGATATTCATTACAATCTCTTGAGGAATACCTACAACTTGAAGTATTTTTTCTAAAAGTTCTTTTGCCTCTTTGCTACTTCCACCATTCCCACAACCCATAAAACTAAATGATATAATAGTAGCTAATAGTAGTAGTATTAATCTTTTCATTTTTTAACTCCTCTGTTTAAATTAAAGTTAAAATATTATATCACAATTTTAGTTAATTAAAGATTATAAATATTATTTATCTACTTTATCCTAAATGCTCTAATATCTCCAAACAGAATTAAATCTTTTAAGACTGCTTTTTTAGCAATACCATCATCTCCAATACTTAAAAATAGCTCTCCTTTACTACTAGAGAATATCTTTTGATATACAATAGCTCTAGCATACCACGCACCATCATCTCCTAATAGCTCTCTATACTCTCTCATCTCACTAGGCTTTGGAATATGAATATCTACAAATCCATTCTGTATCTCTGCACCAACTGCACTAAAATGGTAATCTTCACCTATATTTTTATCTTCTATATATTTGTCTAAATTAAAATAGAGTGTTAATAGGTCATCTTTAGAGTAGTATTTCATAACTTTTTTTCTATTTTTATATAATTTTCCCCTTTTCCACTTTTTATCTTTTCTAGTAACTATTTTTCGTTTGTGGTCTATGGTATATACTCTATTACTAGCTTTAGAGCCGTGTGACTTAATAATCTGATACATATCAGAGACTAATATTCCATTCTCTATATGACCTTTAGATATATGCTCCTCTCTTCTATCTCCAGATAGAACTTTTGTCATACCCATTGTCTCTAGTTTTATATCTATCTCATATTTTGTTTTACTTTTAGTTAGTTTAGCATGTGCTACTCCTATCTCCCCCATAATTCCAAATTCAACTTTATAATCAACATTGATGGTTTTTGCCTCTATATTTATAATAAACATAGAAAATAGAATAATTAAAATTCTCATAAACATTTCCTTATTAGTAAATCACATCTTTTAAGATAAAATGTGTCATTTAAACTATATTATAACCAAATTATTAATTAAAAGAAGTGTATAATCCATAAATCTTTTAATAAAAAATAAGGAAAAATATGAATTTTAAATTAACACAAGAGCCAATAGATATAGTAGAAGCAGAATTAGAGATAATTTTAGTTGTAGATAAAGATTTCGAACATAGATTTATAAAAGATAGAGAGATATTAGATAGAGTCGGTTTTAGAGCTGAACAAGATGAGGTTAGACTTCTAGCAGAGAGTAATAGAGTATATGTTGGGATTGATGCTATTGGGAGCGTTACAACTAGAACAGCTGTAGCATCTGTTATTAGAGCATTAAGAGCTACTAAATATAAAAGTTTAAAGATAGCATCATATATGAACCACCCTAAATGTACATCTGTTATTCGTGCAATGGTAGAGGGGTTTATTTTAGGTAGTTATAGTTTTGAGAGATATAAGAGCAAAAAGAGCAAACTAAATATTAAAGAGATTATTATCTCACTAGAAGATTATAGAGATTTTGATTTAAGCCTAGAGGCCTGTAGCCCCGTTGTAGAGAGAGCTAAGATATTAGCTAAGGCTACAAACTTTACACGAGATATAGTAAATACTACTCCAGATGACTGTTACCCTAAAGTATTAGCAGATATTGCTAAGAGGTTAGCTAAGAAAAATGGATTAGAGTGCAAAATCTTAAAAACAAAAGATATTAAAAAGGAGAAGATGAATGCACTCTTAGCCGTCAGTAGAGCATCAAGACATAAACCAAGAGTTATACATCTTGCACATAAACCGAAAAATCCTATTGCAGTAGTCTCACTTATTGGAAAAGGGTTAACCTATGATAGTGGCGGACTTAGTCTAAAACCTTCTGATTTTATGGTGACTATGAAGTTAGATAAGAGTGGAGCTAGTGCAGTAGTTGGTATTATGAAGAGTGTATCTGAGATGAATTTACCTATAGAGGTTCATGGATTTATTGGAGCAGTTGAAAATATGATAGGTGGAGATGCCTATAAGCCTGATGATGTATTGGTTGCTAAAAATGGTAAATCTATTGAGGTTAGAAATACAGATGCAGAGGGTAGATTAGTCTTAGCTGATATACTATGTTATGCACAACAAGAGGTTAAGGCTGATTATATTTTTGATTTAGCAACCCTAACAGGAGCTAGTGTTGTTGGAGTTGGACACTATACATCTGCCATTATGGGAGAGAGTAGTAGAGTAAAAGATATGGTATTAAAAGGTGCAAAGGTAGCAGGAGAGTTTGTTACAAAGCTTGATTTTAATAGGTATTTAAAAAAGAGTCTTAAGAGTGAGGTAGCAGACATCTGTAATATATCAAATAGTCGTTATGGTGGAGCTATAACAGCAGGACTATTTTTAGAGGAGTTTATAGATGAAGAGAATAGAGATAGATGGGTTCATATTGATATAGCAGGTCCAGCATTTATAGAGCATATTTGGGGAGAAAATCCTCACGGTGCAAGTGGTGTTGGAGTTAGAACTATAAGTAGAGTTTTAGAAGCATTAGTTAGAGCTAAAAAACAATGATACGATTAACAAAAAAACATTATAAGAAATTATTTTATATAACAGCATTTGCTGTTTTTATACTTGCTATTGTGCCAGATGACCATATTAATGCCTATATTGATAATGCCGATAAAGTAAAACACTTTGTAGCATTCTTTACACTATCATATCTACTAAATCGTGCCTCATCAACAATAGCACATAGATTAAGAAATATGGTAGCACTATTACTTTTTGGAATATTTATTGAGCTTGTTCAGATATTTTTAATATATAGAAGTTCATCTATATATGATATATATGCTGATTTAGTAGGTATTTTACTATTTCAACTTCTTCTATCTCTATATAGATTTATTCAGGAGTTTAGAAGTGTAGAGAAGCAGAGTTAAAACTCTACTTCTTGCCAATTAAATTACACTGTTTTGTAATGGCACATAGTGGACAGAAATTGATAAGACCTGCAATCAAAGGTATTATTCCCAAATAGAACCAGTGATTATGGCTAACAATTCCATAACCTATTAATAAAATGCCTAATACAACTCTAAATGGTTGACAAAACTTACTTATCTTTTTCACATCCATTCTTATAGTATCCTTTTTTAAATTATTTAATAATATAACATAATTAATATAGCAATTTACTAAAATCTTTTAGCTCAAATAGTAGTAGATTATGAATGTTACTATTTAGTAGCTCATTAGAGAATCCATTTTTAGAAAAAAGTGTATATATATCTACATCTATATTTGACTCTTTAGCTTTTAATTTTAGTTTAGATAGCTCATTTTTACATATTTTTCTATTTTTATATTTACACTCACCTAATATTATCTTATTATCTTCTCTCTTGGCTAATATATCAAATTCACTATTTTTATCCCAATAACTACCCATAGATTTTAATCTATTATTAAAATGGATATTTAATAGCTCGTTTGATAACTGCTCAAAGACTAAACTATTTAGGCGAGAGAACTCTTTTTCAAAATTTTTAAAAAATCTCTCTGAATTTTTTTTAGATAAATCTCGACTATATGGCTCTACAAACCCAAACCAAAAACGGTAAAATGGAGATATAAATCTAACTTTTGACTCTATCTTATATGAACGAAGAGATTTTTCTAACTTCTGATTAGGATATTTTTTTAGAGGCTCCTCTCGTGAGAGTTCAAATTTAACAATATCTAGCTCCTCTAACTCTTTTAAAATATCTAATCCTAGAGTGCTACCAACTCTAGCTTTTCTAAATATATTAGAGAGTCTCCCATCTCCTCTAGCTATAGCTATTAATATAGCTCTATATGGCTCTTTTAGAATATATATTGGATTGATTAAAGATTTTAATCTCTTGTAGTTATCTACAAAATTAAAACGGATTATAGTCTCTATATCATTAAATAGGTCTAACTCTATATACTCTTCAACGCCTCCAAATATAGAAAAAGCCTCTATAGCTTGGTCTAGCTCTAAATAACCAAAATGGTTAAAAAAGTTTTTAAATCGTACTTTTATAGTATCTCCTAATTATATATAAAAATATCATAAGGAGACTCTTTTGCCAAATAGCTAGATGTTGAGCCAATAAAAAAACTACTCTCTTTACTATGAGAGGCAACTACTACTAAATCTGGTTTTTTATCTTTAATATAAGCTAAAATTCCATAAGGTAGAGAGAATGATGTATCCGTAAGTTCTCCATCTATTTTTACCTCTTTTGAAAAATCTTCTAAGAGTCTTTTTGCTATCTCTCTATTCTCCTCTTGATAATCCACCATATCCATATAACCTATATCATACATACTCATAGCTACAGCAATATTCTCATATCCATGTACTAAACTAAGTTTAGATTTACTAAAATATCTCTTAGTAAACTCTATACTCTCTTTAGATTTTAGGCTTAGGTCTGTAGGTATTAATATATCTCTATATTCTCTATAGCTATTTTTTACAACCAATAGTGACTTTTGAGACTCTCTAATAACCTTCTCATACTCAATATGGTTGCCTGTAACTATAATATCAATATCATCTTTTTTTGCTTCAACTATTGCTCTATCTGTTTTATCTCCAAAATATACCACTGTATAGTGAGATATATTATCACTATTTAACTCATTAAATATCTTATCTATACTCTTTTTAACTCTATCTTTATCAATAGGTACATCTTTTTTATAAAATGGTAGGTCAAAAAATGGAATATGTATAGTATATAGAATAATAATTTTTTCTGCATTAAAAATTTTAGCACAACTGATTGCCTTTTTTAAAATATCTCTGTTTTCTTTAGAATCATCAATTACTGCTAATATATTTTTTATCTTTTTCATAATATATCCTTTTTTCTAATTATATTCTTTTTTGTTTAAATATGGAAGTTGTTTTTTAACTTATTTTAGTATAATATTTACTAATGGAAGATAGCAAATTAGATAATTTTATTATTTGTAAAAAGTGTCATACACTACATAGAAAGATAAAACTACATCATGGTACGAAGGCATTATGTCAGCAGTGTAATACACTACTATATAGACATCATCAAAATTTTATAGATAGACTATTAGCCTTAAGTTTAGTTGAGTTTATTGCTTTAATTATAGCATTTAGTTTTACTATTATTAAGATAAATATAAATGGTATATATAGAGGGCTTGATTTTAGTTCAATATTTTATACTATATTTCATAATCACTACTATATAGTTGGAATAATAGTTCTATTTTTTATATTTATATTTCCAATAGTGATACTTTTATCACTTATATTAGCCCTAATATTAATGAAACTTAAAAGGTTTAAATATTTAGTAAAGAGACTACTTATATTAATAGCAAAATTATCTCACTGGAGTATGATAGACATTTTTTTACTCTCTATACTTGTAGCTATGGTTAAACTATTCGATTATGCACAACTAGAGTTTAGTGTGGCATTTATTGCATTAATTTTAGTTATACTATTAGATATTTTTACTTTAAAGAGAGTATCATTTAGTGATATGTGGGAAGAGTATGAGAATATATACAGAAAATCAGATAGTAAAAGATAGTCTAATAAGATGTCCTATATGTGAGGCTATCAATATAGATAATGGAGGAGAGATAGTATGTAGAAGATGTAAAGAGAAGATACATGATTATAAGAGTATAAGTTTTCATAAGACAGTAGCTTTTTTAATAACTGCAATGATACTCTATATTCCTGCAAATCTATATCCTATTTTACTTACTAAAAAATTTGGAGTGGTGCATGAAAATACGATATTAGGTGGTATTATGCATCTCTGGGAGGCTGGTTCTTATCCTGTTGCACTTATTATTCTATTTGCCTCTGTATTTGTTCCAATACTTAAATTTATATTTATTATATATCTTCTAGTCTCTACTAAATATAGTCTAAAATCATCAAAGGTAGATAGACATAAACTATTCTATATTACAGAGGTGATTGGCTCATGGTCAATGGTAGATGTATTTGTAGTAGCTATACTGTCTGTTCTTATTCACTTTTCAATTGTAGAGATAATTCCAGGTAGAGGGGCTACTGCTTTTGCTCTTATGGTATTTTTTACTATGTTATCGGCTATATCATTTGATATAAGATTAATAAAGGAGAGATATTGAAAAAATATAATGCACCTAGAGTTAAAGAGTCAAGAGGGGTTAGAGTATTGACTAGTATCTGGCTTGTACCATTTATTGCTCTAATTATTGCTCTATGGTTAGCCTATCAATACTATATAAAAATTGGTTATAAAATAACTATAAAATTTAAATCAAATGCTGGACTTATTGAAAATCAGAGTCCAATAAAGATGAGAGATGTAACTATTGGGATTGTAAAAAAGATTTCTCTATCAAAAGATGGAAAAGGTGTTATAATAAAGGCTAGAATGAGTAGAGAGGTTGATGGTTATCTAAATAGTAAAGCTAAATTTTGGATAGTTCACCCTGATGTAGGAACTCAAGGCATATCTGGGCTTGATACAATTGTAAGTGGTTCATATATTCAACTTTATGGACAAAAAGATATAAAAGCAAAAAAGATAAAGCACTATATAGGATTAGAACACCCATATATAGATGATAATGCAAAAGGGAAATATTTTGTACTATCTGCACCAAAGAGTTATAATGTATCTGAAAAGGGTATTATATATTATAGAATGATGAAAATTGGAAGAGTTGAGAGAGTTGCAATATCTCCTGATGGAACTCATGTTAACTTTACTATTTTTATTGAAGAGAATTATATTAAATATATTAATAGTAGAAGTAAATTCTATGCAAGAAGCAATTTTAATATAGATTTTTCAAATAGAAATTTAGATATATCAACAGCTCCATTCTCACAAATAATCCATGGAGGTATATCTCTATATACACCTATAGATACACTTGATAAAAATATCACATTAAAAGAGGATAAGATATTTCATCTATATAAAAATTTTGCAGATATGAGGTCAAAGCAGTTAGTAGGGGAAGGTGAAAATAAATTTTTCAAGTTAACCTTTAAAGATAAGATAAATAAACTTCAAATAGGCACTCCTATTGAGTTTAAAAATTTTAGAGTAGGTTATATTACAGATATTAAAAATAGCTACTCTAAAGAGCATAGAAAAATAGAGAGCTATATATATGCACTTATACGAACAGATATTTTTAATAAAAAAGAGTTAAATGGATTAAAAGCTAAAATATCATCAATTAATATTCCTGTTATTGGGGCTGACTATATTGAGCTATTTTTTGACAATAGACATAAAACTCCACTGAAAAAGGATAGAGATAACTACTATATAATTCCAACTATAAAAAAGAGAGCTAAAAAAGATATAATGAGTGATATAAAGGTTCTTATAACAAAACTTCAAAAATTACCACTAAAAAAACTACTTAACTCAACTACAAAATTAGTAAATGAGAATAGAAAACCTATTAACTCTTTAATGAAAAAATTAAACAGAACAGTTAATAGTTTAAATAGCACTTTTAAAAAATTGGATACAACAATCTCAAATATAAATAGATTTACATCAAAAGATGAGTTTATGGAGCTTCCAACAGCTATTAATAGCTCTCTAGCTCAACTACAAACAACTCTTTTAGAGTTAGAGGATTTGGTTAATCAATATGGAGGAGATTCTAAATTTTCTGAGCAGATATCTCTAACCCTAGAGGCAATCTCAGAGGCTTCAGAGTCATTTAATAGAACTAATGAGATTTTAAATAGAAAAGCAAATGCACTTATTATAGGAGATGAGTAGTGAGAGTAGTTATATTTTTTTTATTTATACTATTTATAGGAGGTTGTAGCTCTAAGGAGTTATATACATTGGGTGATAATTTAAATAATATCAGAGAGTTAAAGAGTAGTAGTGAATATATTGCAGTAGATAGAGTAAGAGTTCCTATATACCTAATCAACTCTCCAATATATAAAAAAGATACACCATATCATCTAAAGAGAATAGAAGATGCAAACTGGATAAATAATTTAGATAAAGAGTTAACTCAAACACTTATTAACTATCTCCATAAATCTCTGAATAATAGTAATATATATCCATATCCATGGTCAAATATAAAAAGATTTGATAAGAGAGTATCTGTTAAGATTACTAAATTTATAGCCTATAGAGATGAGGTAAGCTTAGAAGCTACCTATCAAATATATAATAATTTTAATAAAAAATCTTTAAATTATTTTTTTAATACAAAAGATAAGATAAAATCTAAAGCTATTAATGAGATGATAAAATCAATGGATAGAGCATATTTAAAATTAATGCAGGATATTAGTTATAAACTATAATAATCTATAATGATAACTTTAGTTATAATTTAGTCAAAAAAGGAATTTTTATGAGTATAAGAAATTTTTTTGCTCTAATTTTTATTATCTCGTTATCTATTTTTATCTATTTTAGGTTCTATCCAGAATTTATTCAAAATATACAAAGTAATATAGTATCTCAAGAGCATATAGATAAAAAGAGTCAAATATCTCAAAAAATAACAAGACCAAATATCTCATTAGAGGCAAATTTAGAAACTGATAATAATAGATTTCTTATCTTAACATCACTTATAAGTTCATTTTTATCATTTATTGGTTTTTTAATATCTAGCTACTACTCAATAATAGGGCATAAAAGAGAGGAGGAGTTGCTTAAGTTAAAAAAAGATAGAGAAGAGTTAGAGATGGAAAAAATCCAAGCAGAGATTAGAGCTTTAGCTAGAGGAGAGATTTAATATTATCTAAATAGATTTAGAAATCTTTTAAATATAGAGATAGAACTTCTTTTATCCTCTATATACTCTTCTTCCTCTCTACTCTTCTCTTTTTTTATTACTCTATTTTTTATAATATTATCAGCCATTAAGTTAGAGATATAGGCTTTAGAGGCTCTTAATTTATGTGGGGTAAATCTAATCTGCATCTAAAATTCTCTCTATCTCATACATAGCATCTTCATTTTTAAGTCTAAACTTAATCTCAATTCTTCTTGAAGCATCTTTATCTTCAACCCCATCAATCTTAATTGGGTCAAGATATGACCTACCACTTGCTACTAATTTAGTTTTTATATTATGTTTTTTTATATAGTCTAAGCTTAAAAGATAGTTCATAACAGCATAGGCTCTCTTTTGAGAGAGTCCCAAGTTATATAGATAACCCCCATCACTATCTGTATGCCCCTCAATGATAATCTTATCAAGATAAGAAAATATATTTGGATTAGATATTAGAGCATCTACATACTTAATAAAATTTGATTTTAACTCAGCCTTTGCTCCCTCTTTTAATATTGCAGAGCCTTTATCAAATAGAATATTAGAAGATAGTCTTAAACTTCCACTCTTTTTATCTATGTTAATACTCTTTCCTAGAGCTGATTTAAGTTCAGAGATAACCTTTAGTTTAATTCCTGTTAAAGATTTTATCTTTGCCTTTTGTGCTTGAAGTTTAGCTAAAAGTTCATTATATTTTGTCTGTTTATCATCTAATGCTTGTAGAACTTTTAAGAGTTTTTCATCTGATAATTTTAACTTCTCACTATTGTTAGATAACTTATTCCCCATTATAAGAACTCTATTTTTATACTCATTAAGTTTACTCTTTTGATTTTCCAATGTAGAGTTATACTCATCTGCTAAATTTTCTAATAAAACTATTTTATCTGCAAACTTATTAATCTTAAGATTTTGTGCTAATAGCATCTGATTTAATTTTGAAATCTCTTTCTCTTTTAGCTTAATAGTGTTTTCTGATATAATTAATTTATTGTCACTCTCATATATATATTTTTCTCTTTGAGCTAATAGATTTTTTAGTTTATTAATCTCCTCATCTCTAATAGTAATAGCCTTGGATTTTTTTTCTATATCTGTTGATTGCTGTTTTAGAGTTATCTCTTTATTCTTTAGAGTTTTCTTTAAAATTGTTGATTTTACAATAATAGCACCAATAAGCAGAATAAATACAAATAATAATCCTGCCATTAAATCTGCATAAGATATCCAAAAATTACTATTTTGATTATTGGAATTATCTCTATTAAACATATCTATTCACTATAAATTCTGGTTGAAATCTCATTATGATATTTTGAGATTGTATCTTGAAGTACTCTATTCTGCTCACTTATAGATGTGGCAAAATTTCCAAGTTTAATTATTATATCCCCTAACTCATCGTCAATTTTATGAAATGTTATATTTAGAGAGTTCTCTAATGAGTTATCAAACTTATCTATTGACTCTTTTAAATCTTCTGTAATAGATACAAACTTATTAACATTTTTCTCTATACTAGCAGTAGCATTTAGGATATTTTGAGACTTATGTATCTTAGATATTGTATCCTTTAAGTCTGTTGATACCATTTTCATGTGTGTTGCTACATTTGTAAAGTTTCTATTTGTCTCATTAATAATGGTTTGAAAATTCTCCAGATGTTTCTCATTTAATTTTTGAATAAACTCTAAATTAAATGTCTCTTTTAGAGTATTTAGTAGCTTTTCATCTCTTATATCATATTGCATATGCTCATGTCTCTTTAATTCACTATCTCTCCATATAAACTCTCTATAGGTACTCTCTAAATAGTTTTTATCACTATCTGCTTTAGATAGACCTCTCTTCTCAAAGTAGTTCCATAATATAGAGAGAAAAATACCAAAAATAGATGCATAAAAGGCTGTTCCTATTCCACTTAAGAGTAGTGAGATTTGACTATCTAGTGAATCTGTATCTTTTACAGAAAAATCAGGCATAGAGATAGCAATTGCAGTAAAAGTACCTAATATACCGAGCATTGGAAATAGAGATGGGGCAATTGATGCAAAATTATTATTGCGGAACCCTTTATAGTATTCAGTAATATAATCTACTATATTAATAGTTGATTTTGTTGTATCTCCTATAGTAAGAGAGTTATCTTGAATAGCTTTCTGTAGGCTTTTTTGTAAATGGGAGTGATTTTTACGCATATTACATATAATATAGTTTGCATTATGTTGAATAAAGAGCAGATATATAAGATATATTATAGATATAATTACAACAGAGTGTATATCTACTTTAAGTGGAATAATATGTAAATATCCTAATACTACTCCTACTAAAAAGAGTGTTGGAAGTAAAGCAATAACTATATAGTTTAAGAAACATGGTGTTGAAGATGGACTATTCTGCATTGTTGTACTCTTAATTTTTATTTATATAATATCACAATATTATTAATAGAAAATTAATTTACTGTTATATTGTTATCTTTTAACATTGTTCTATTTATATCATGAATATGAATTGGTGCTTTTTTAACTAAATAGAAATAGTTTGGGTGTAATATATCAGCATAGGTTTTAATTATGGCTGTTTTATATGTACTTCTTGTTAATACTTTAGAAACAACTCCAACAGGTATATTTGCTAAGAATATATTATCTAAGCCACTTGTTACAACCTTATCTCCTACTAATATTTTTGACCATTTAGGTATAAAATTAACCTCCATTGTCTTCTCATCTATACCTTTTGCAATACCCGGCATATTTTTTTTACCAACAAATGTAGAGAATTGACATTTATCATTAGAGAGCAATATCCCCTCTAATCTATTATCTTTTTTTATGACAATCCCAGCAGCTACATCTTTCTGTATCAATCCATATATCTTATTCTCTTTTAAATCTCTATTTTTACCACCTGTTAAATATATATATGAAAAATCATTAAGCTTTTTATATGAAATCATCTGAATTCTTAATATATTATCACTATTATCATATTTTAACATTTTAGATTTACTATACTGCTCTAACTGATTTATTATCATCTTCTGATTATATAGATATTTTCTCAAAAGAAGATTTTCCTTTTTCAAATTTTCTATGGTATTAGATTGATTTATATATTTATCTATACTATCACTTAAACTATTTTTAATATTTAAATATACTCTTTTTACTGGTAGAGATATAAATGTAAAATTCTCCTGAAACTTCTCCTCTTTTTTAAATAAAAGGAGAGATGATAAAACAATAAGAGTAATAAAAATCAGTTTTTTATTCATCATATGCTGTATGTTGTAGTAAGTCTATCTCTTCTAATGCTTTTCCTGTACCATTTGCAACAGCAAGTAGAGGCTCTTCACATACATAAACAGGTAGTTTCACAATATTAGCTAAATATTTATCAAGACCTCTAATCAATGCTCCACCACCAGTTAATACAATACCATTCTCTACAATATCTCCTGCTAAATCTGGTGGAGTATCTTCTAAGACTAATTTTAATGCCTCTCCTATCTCTTTAAGTGGCCCTTTCATGGCTTCTCTCATATGCTCTGAAGTTATCTCGACAGATGTTAAGAGACCTGTTACTTGGTCTCTACCTTTAACAGTTAAACTAAGTTCCTCTTCTAATTGAATAGCAGTACCAACACTAATTTTCATCTCTTCAGCAACTCTATCACCAATTAGTAGATTAAAGTTCTTTTTCATATAATCTATAATATTTCTATCTAGCATATCTCCTGCAACTCTAATTGATTTGCTTTGAACAAGTCCACCAAGTGAAGTAACTCCAATCTCTGTAGTACCACCTCCAATATCAACAACTAAGTTTCCATTAGGCTCTTTTACAGGAATACCAGCACCAATGGCAGCTGCCATTGGCTCTTCAATTAAATATACCTCTCTAGCACCTGCACTCATTGCAGACTCTTTTACTGCTTTTCTCTCAACTTGAGTTAAGCCAAAAGGAACACATATAATTATTCTAGGAGAAAAGAGTCCTTTTCTATTATGAACTTTCTCTATAAAATATCTAATCATCATCTCTGTTACATTAAAATCAGCAATAACTCCATCTCTCATAGGTCTAATAGCTTTTATATTTCCAGGTGTTTTCCCTATCATCTCTTTTGCTTCAATTCCAACAGCTAATATTTTTTCTCTACCATGTTTATCATATTGAATTGCTACAACTGATGGCTCATTTATACTAATCCCTTGACCTTTTACTAAAACTAGCGTATTTGCAGTTCCTAAATCTATTGCTAAATCATTAGAAAACATACCTAAAACTTTTTTAAACATATCTATCTCTTCCTTACTCTATGCTGATTTTGAATTTTTTATATATATTGGTTTTACACTATTATTTATAACATCTTCTGTAATAATAACCTCATATCCTTCTAATTCTGGAAGTTCATACATTATGTCAATTAGTGACTCCTCCATAATTGACCTAAGACCCCTTGCACCTGTTTTACGATTGATAGCTTTTTGAGCAATAGCCTTTAATGCCTCCTCCTCAAAGGATAATATCACATTATCTATTTCAAATAGTTTTTGATACTGTTTTACAATTGAATTTTTAGGTTCAACTAATATTCGTACCATATCTTCAAGAGTAATAGGCTCTAGTGTAGCTGTAATATGTAGTCGTCCAATTAACTCTGGAATTATTCCATAGTGGACTAAATCACTTGATTCTATTAGATGCATTACACTCTCATTCTCTCTATTACTTCTCTTCTCTTGACCAAATCCTAACTGATTGGCACCTAATCTTCTCTCTATAATCTCTTCAATACCATCAAATGCACCTCCACATATAAATAGTATATTTTTGGTATCTATCTGAAGAAAATCTTGATTTGGATGTTTTCTACCCCCCTTTGGTGGAATATTTACAACTGACCCCTCAATAATCTTTAGTAGTGCTTGTTGTACCCCTTCACCAGATACATCTCTAGTAATAGAGCGATTTTCACCCATTCTTGCAATCTTATCCATCTCATCAATAAAAATAATCCCTCTCTCTGCTTTTGCTATATCCCCATCTGCTACTTGAAGAAGTTTTGTTAAGATATTTTCTACATCTTCACCTACATACCCAGCCTCTGTAAGATTTGTAGCATCGGATATAGCAATTGGAACATCTAAAAATTTTGCTATAGTCTGAGCTAAGAGAGTTTTACCAGAACCAGTTGGACCTATGAGGAGAATATTTGATTTATCTATAGTAGTATCATCTTCATAATCACTCTTAAATATTCTCTTATAATGATTATATACAGCAACTGATAGGGTCTTTTTTGCACTCTCTTGACCTATTACATAATCATCTAATATTCTATGTATCTCTTTTGGAATTAATAGTGTTATAGGTTCTACTCCACCTCCTGTAGAATTTTTATTATCTTCTCCAAATAAAATCTTATATGCAGATGTTACACAATTTGAACATATATATACACCATTCCCTGCAATAAATGGATTTTTCTGTTTCTCTATACTATTACAAAAACTACACTTCTTTCTAGCCATTAATATTTTTCCTTTTAAACGGTATGCCTCGCTTTGATTTGCTTACAAACTCCAATAGTTTCTTTACTTCTTTAATATCTTCTATATTTTTTAATAATCTCTGAGTTGTATCTTGAAGTGGTTTACTACTCTCAAATAACTCTCTATATACTACTTTTAATCTATTTATACTATCTCTACTAATATGTCTTCTAAGTCCTGTTAAATTTAGACCTCTAAGAGTAGCTCTATTGCCCTCTGCTAAACAGTAAGGAGGAATATCTTGACTTAATGCAGATGCCCCTGCAATCATAGCATAATCTCCAATATGGACAAATTGATGAATAGGAGTTAATCCACCAATTACAACTCTATCTCCTAACTCAACATGTCCTGCTAAGGTAGCACCATTTGCTAAGATACAGTTATCTCCTATTTTTACATCATGTCCAATATGTACATAACCCATAAGAAGATTATTATCCCCTATTCTAGTTACTCCTCCACCTCCTTTAGTACCTGGATTTAGGAGAGTAAATTCACGAATTTTATTATTTTTCCCAATAATAAGTTTAACATCTTCACCTTGATATTTTAAATCTTGTGGGATAGAACCAATTACAGCATGAGAGAATATATGTGTCCCCTCTCCAATAGTTGTATCTCCCTCGATTACAGCGTGTGCATCTATAGTGGAGTTATCCTCTATAGTTGCCTTTGAAGAGATAGTAACAAAAGCACCAATATTAACATTTTTTCCAATTTTTGCACCATCTTCAATAATAGCTGTAGGGTGAATATTTGACATTGAAAACCTACTTATCTACAATCATAGCTTTAAGTTGAGCTTCAGCTACAAGTTTCTCATCAACGAAAGCTTTAGCATCTAGTTGCCATATACTACCTCTATGTTTTATTACAGATAATCTATATACAAGTCTATCACCTGGAGTTACCGGAAGACGAAATTTAGCCTTATCTATACTCATAAAATATACTACTTTATTCTCTATATCTTTCTGCTCATCTTCACTATAACTCTGAAATGCAAGTACCCCACCTGCTTGTGCCATACCCTCAATAATCATTACTCCAGGATAGATTGGATGGTCTGGAAAGTGTCCTTGAAAAACAGGTTCAGAGATAGATACATTTTTATACCCCTCTATAAATTTACCTCTCTCTAGCCCTGTTACTCTATCAAGAAGTAAGAATGGATACCTATGAGGCAATATTTTTTGAATTTCAACTACATTAAATGTCACTATTTTAGCCTTTGGATAAAAATTTAATAGATTTTATCTAAATTAAGCTAAAAATTGTGTCAAACTTCTATAAGTTCCTCTCTTACATCTTCATAAATATGACTCTTACATACTATTTCAATGCCATTTGTGGGAATTTCTTTTACAATTAATATTAAACTCAAATCATAATTGTTTTTTATTATTTTTTGTCTAACTAATAGTTCTTCTTGGAAACTTGGTGAATTAAAGATTAAATCTTCTACTTTAGAGTAGTTTCTATTAATTAGAAAGTTATAAAAATCTAGTGATATAAATTTAACCTCATCTCTATTCATATAGTATATATTATCTATAGAGTATTCTATCTTTCCTCTTGAGTAGTCTCTTTTGAGTGTAGAGTATGGTAGAATATGAGATGGGACTACTCTCTTTTTTACTTTTAAATATCCAAACTTTAATCTCCAATTTAAAAATCTATTTTTTACTATTTTATAATCTAATCCTCTATCTTCATAATTTAATCTCTTCTCATATAATCTTATCTTCTCATCTATTGAGGCTGGTTGTATCTGATTAGATATAGGTGAAAATAGCTCATCAGCCAATCTTTTCTCCTCTTCTCTCTGTTTTGTTAATCCATATATACAGCCACAGTAGTCTTGTCTATATAGCTTATCTCTCTTTGCTAATATATTCTGCTCTTGTGTACCTGATGATTTTCTATAATCTGGTGCAATAAATTTTATATTATACTTCTCTCCTAACTTATCTCCAGATTTTTTCAACTGCTTTATAGATTTTTTTGGACTAATAAGTAGAGTTGATGTAAAACTACTCTCTTTTAACTCATAAGCCTTTTTTACAGTAACTTCAAATCTATTATCAAAACAGACACTACATCTTTTACCCTTTTCTGGTTCATCTTCCAACCCCCTAACTGCCTCTAGCCAACTATTAGTATCATAATCTCCCTCAATAAGCTCAATATTAAGCATATTACAAGAACGCCTAACATCAAGAAGCCTTAGATAATATTCACTATATGGGTGTATATTGGGGTCATAAAAGAAGCCTATAAGTTTCTCATTTGGATAATCCTCTCTTAATTTTTGTAAAAAGTAGTGGCTATCAACAGCACAACATATATGAACTAAGATATTTGCTCTCCTGTTTTTTCAAAATTATATCAAATTCAGCTATAATCTATTTTAAGAAAAATTGGGAGTAGATTATTGAGTAGTGTTATAGATTGGCTAAGAGAGAATGAAAATCTAAAAATTATAGATGAACCATTAGATGTAGAGTTAGAAATTCCACATATTGCATATATTGAGGTTAAAAAAGAGAACTCATCTCCACTTCTTTTTACAAAACCTATTAATAGAAGAAAAAATATAGAGTATGATATACCTGTTTTAATGAATATATTTGCAAATAGGGAAATTACAGAGAAAATTTTTGGAAAAAACCCCAATAGAGTTGCAGAAGGTATAGAAAAACTTCTTAAACTAAAGCCCCCTAAAGGGTTTATTGAGAAGTTAAAGATGATACCTGAACTTTTAAGATTAAAAAATGTTTTTCCAAAAAGAATTAAATCATCTGGGGAGTGTCAAGAGGTTATAATATGTAAAGATAATATAGACTTAGATAGATTACCTATCTTAAAGACTTGGGAGCAAGATGGTGGAGCATTTATTACAATGGGGCAGGTATATACGCAGAGTCTTGATGGGAGTATGCAAAATCTTGGAATGTATAGACTTCAACAGTATGATAAAAATCATTTAGGAATGCATTGGCAGATACATAAAGATGCTTCTCACTTTTTTGACCAGTATCGAAAAGCAGGAGTTAAAATGCCTGTTACTGTAGCTATTGGAGGTGACCCTCTATATATATGGTGTGGACAAGCACCTATGCCTCATGGTATGTTTGAGTTACTACTATATGGATTTGTAAGAGGTAAAAATGCTAAATTGGTTAAATCTATTACTAACGATATATATATTCCTAAAGATGTTGATATTGTTATAGAGGGGTTTGTCTCTCCTGATAAGATGGAGATAGAGGGTCCATTTGGTGACCATACAGGATATTATACTCTAAAAGAGCCATATCCAGTGATGGAGATTGAGACTATTACTATGAGAAAAAATCCTATATTTCATGCAACAGTTGTTGGAAAACCACCATTAGAAGATAAATATATGGGTTGGGCTACAGAGAGAATATTTCTACCTATGTTAAAGCCTATGGCACCTGATTTAATTGATTATTACATGCCTGAAAATGGAGTATTTCATAATCTAATATTAGCTAAGATGAAAACTCTATATAAGGGTCATGCACAGCAGTTTATGCATGCTTTTTGGGGAGTAGGACAGATGAGTTTTGTAAAACATGCCATATTTGTTGGAAAGAATGCTCCAAAATTAGAAGATAGTATAGAAATTACAGAGCATATATTAAATAGGCTAACAACTAAAAAGATACTTATTACAGAAGGTATAATAGATGCACTAGACCATAGTGCTAATGAGAGTCTAATTGGTGGTAAACTAGGAATTGATGCTACAGGAGATGAGGTAGAAGATGGTGTTAAAGAGCTACTTAGTGATACTAAACTATTAAATAAAATAAGAGATATTGATAGTAGTATAGTTGAGCTAAAGCAATATTTTACAAATACAAAAAATCCAATTACTATAGTTAGAGTAGATAAAAAAGAGTCAATTATAGATAATATAGAGAAATTTTTTAAATTAAAAGATAATATTAAGATATTAATATTTGTAGATAAGAAAAATAATGATATTAATAACTTATATATGCTTCTTTGGAGAGTTGTTAGTAATATAGATGCTCTAAGAGATATTATTTTAGAACCATTTATAGTTATTGATGGGACAAATAAGAGCAAGGTTGATGGATTTAATAGAGAGTGGCCAGATGATGTTCACTGTACTAAAGAGGTATTAGATAATTTACAACAAAAAGGATTAATAGATATAGATAATAACTTTATTAGAGAGTTTGGACTATTGAGTTTTAATTAGTATGTTACCTTATTATGTAAATAATATATAAGTAAATCATAAAAAATTAATTTTAAATATAAATTTATATATAATGAATATATAAAAAATAATAGAAGGTTGGATAAATGAGAAAAGATAAATCAATTAAAGATACAGCGATTATTACATTTACACTTATTGGTGGTCTATTTTTGCTACAAAAGTGTAGTAATGAGGGTGATATAAAAAATAGCATAGAGAGAAAAAGGGTATTAAATGAAACTAGGTTATTTGATGGATATAAAACAAGGGATAGTGAGATACCTTTAGCTTCCTATAAAGCAGTACCAAAAGATAAAAATAAGACAGAGAGTAGTATTACACACACTATAACTATAGATAAAAATAGTTCTAATATTTTAAAAACTATTAATATAATTGTATCTAATAAGAAAACTAATATTAAAAATATTAAAGATATTCCAAAAATAGAAAAAGCTTCATTTGTAGATAAAAATATTATTAAAGTTCATATTCCAAAAGTAGTTAAAGCTCCATCTATAGATAAAAATATTACTAAGGTTCATATTCCAAAAGTAGTTAAAGCTCCATCTGTAGATAAGAATATTATTAAAGTTCATACCCACAAAGTAGAAAAAATCCCATCTGTAGATAAGAATATTATTAAAGTTCATACCCATAAAGTAGAAAAAATCCCATCTGTAGATAAAAATATAAATTCTCTATCAACTGTTCAAAAAATTGTTGTTCCAACTGCTACTACAAATATACCAACACCTGTCTCTATCCAACATATTAAAGTGCCTTCTGTTAATACAGTAATACCTAAAGTACCAAAAGCTATTGATATGGAGAAAGAGGAGTTAAAAAGAGCATTAAAAGAGAGAGAACACCGTTTAACTCTTTTAAAAAATAGAATAACTCAATTTACAAATAGAGATAAAGAGTTAAAGCTTGAAATTCAAAATAGTAGTAGAGTTATTGATAAATTAGAAGCTAAATTAAACTCTGCTTTAGTAAATGGTGATGATTTAAAAGATAATATTGCTAAATTAAAATCAGATTTAGCATATAATAGAGCAAGAAGAGAGAAAGCTTTAAAAGATAAAGCAGATTTAAGTCTAAAATTAAATAAAGCTTTAAAAGAGAATAGAGAATTAAGAGATAGCTCTATAGATAAAAAAGCTAAAGTAGAAGAGTTAAAAAGAGACATTTTAAAAATAGTTAAAATTGTTAAAAGTGGCAATAGTATAGCTTTAGATAAATATAATCAGAGTATTGAAAAATTTAATATAGAAAAAGAGAAGCTAGAAGAGGAGTTAGCTAAAAAGAGTCAACAAGAGAAAAATCTTATTGCTCAAAGAGATAAATTAAATGATAAAATAAAAGATTTAAATAGTACTATAAAAAAAATGTTAGCTGTAGCTAATGAAGAAAAGACATCAGATAAAGATAATAAAACTCTTAAACTATTTCAAATTCAAAAAGAAGCATTAGAAAAAGATTTATCTAAGAATATAGCTGAAGAGAAGAGACTAAATAGCGAAAAAAATCAACTAACTAATAGAGTTAAAAAGTTAGAATATACTATTACTAAAATGTTAAATGTAATAAAAAAAGGAAATAGTAATGCCTTAAATAGATATAATAAAGATATTCAAACTCAACAGAATAAATTTAAAGAAGATTTAACTAAAGAGTTAGAGAGAGAAAAGGCTTTAGCTAAGGAAAAAGCTAAATTAGAAAATATGGTTAAATCACTAGAGCATAACTTAACAGCTAAAGATAGTGAAAAGATGGAGCTTAATAGTAGAATAGAGAAACTAAAAGCTACTATTGCAAAGATGTTAACTGTTGCCAAAAATAAAACTAAAGAGGTAGAAGAGGATTATAAAAAAGATATTCAGATGTTTAAGGCTAAAGAGGAGTCTTTAGAGCAAAATTTAACCAAAGAGTTAGAGAGAGAGAAAGCTTTAGCTAGGGAAAAAGCTAAATTAGAAGATATGGTTAAATCACTAGAGCATAACTTAACAGCTAAAGATAGTGAAAAGATGGAGCTTAATAGTAGAATAGAAAAACTAAAAGCTACTA
>WGAM01000140.1 GCA_015494795.1 Campylobacterota bacterium | reverse complement strand
CTCATAGGGACTTCTAATATGGGTATATGCATCTAGTGCAGTTCTATGTGACTCTTTTTCATTAGCCCCATTTTTCTCATAATAGAAAGAGTTACTATTTTTTGATTTAGTAACACTATTATTATCTTCTTTTATCTCTACCTTAATCTTTTTTGTACCATTTCCCTCAATAACTTCAATTTTAGGTGGAGTATTTAAAAGTTTAGTAGGTTTTATATCTCTTTTATGTTCATCTCCACAACCAATTAATATTATACTTAGTATAATAAAGAGAAGTTCTATTTTTTTTCTATTTAACATACATATCCTTAACTTTTATAAATCTCTTCATATTTAGCTCTAGGCTTTATAACAATTGATGGTTTAGATGTTGGACATATATCTTCACAAGCACCACAACCGATACAGCCATCATAGATTTCAGGTTTATGCCCCCCTCTATTATGAGGAACCATAGCAATAGCACTTAGAGGGTTTGGAATAGGACATACATCAGCACATAGAGTACACTCTTTACCCTGATAACCACTCATTTTTTTAAGTAACTCATCCTCTTCAGGAGTTCTATTTCTCACAGAGTTATTAAATTTAACCATCTTATTCAGATAGTTATCTGGTAGAGGAGTTTTATTAATTGCTAAACAGCTATTAGGATTTTCTAATATAGCTACTCCCATTTTAATATCTTCTGGTTTAGAACAGTTATGGTCTAATGCTCCACTAGGACATGCTAAAACACATGGAACAGCACTACAGGCATAACAACCTCTATTAGAGGCATCTATATATGGTGTTCCAACACCAATCCCCTTATTAATATCTGATAGTTTAATAGAGTGATATGGACATACTTGAAGACACTGTCCACACTTAATACATAGTCTCAAAAACTCATCTTCACTTAATGCCCCCGGTGGTCTTAGTCTATTTTCAGGCTCTACTAAATAGGGAGTTACTGCAACACCACCCGCTGTAAGAAGTGCAAATACTCCTAAAGTGGAGTATTTTATAAATTTTCTTCTATCTGTTTCTATTTTAGCCATACTATTCCTTTAAATTTTATCTACTCTTGGTTTTTTATCCTCTAACAAAAATAGTGGTTTTGAAAATGGAGCCAATTTTGCTAAAAAATTTACTATTGATATTATTGGACTTCCATAAAAAAACTTTACATCTGGATTATATACCCACATCTGGTCAGCATATTTATAGATTTGATGAGGTGTATCTCCTATACCATCACCATCTCTATCAAATCCTTTATAGTTATCCCAATAGTTATTAATAACTAAATTTGTCTCTTGATTATCTCTATCTGCTTTACTATCATTAACAATATCCTCTATATTACCCTGTATAGTATTATTTTTAATAATATTATTAATACTTAAAGAGTGAAAATGTATCGCTTCTGCATTATATAAAACTCTATTACCCTCTATCCAATTATGTGTATCTGGCTCAAAAGGACTTCTATCTATATATATACCCTGTGCACAATATAGTATGGTATTATCTTTTAGTGTAAAGTTTGAAGCATCTTTTAAACCTATTCCCATACCTGTAGCACCGAGTGAACTCTCTATAATATTTCCTGTAGCTATGGTATCTTGCGAATACATAAAAAAGATACCAACACTATTAAACTTATAATGGTTATTTTTTACAAAGTTTTTACCTGCATACATAAAGTGTAGCGAATATCTACTCCACTCTCCTTGATTTTCCTCAATTCTATTTCCATGAGAGTACCATACAACCATATCTCTTGATTTATATAAATGATTAGCTTTGATAATATTATTATTGCTATACCATAATCTAACTCCATCACCTCTAAGTCCAAGTGGAAGTTTTTTTGATGTTATATAGTTATTTTTAATAATAGAGCTATTTACCATCTGTAAATCTATGCCAAAGAGAGAATTTTTAATTTTACAATTACTTATCTCATTTTGAACACCATTACTAAGTTTAATTCCAGCATCAAGAGTCTCATGTTCTGAGCCACTATTTGTAATAGTAAGATTTTTTAGAGTAATATAAGAGCCTTTAGCAGTAATAACAGTACCTTTCCCAAGTCCATCTATAATAACACTATCTCCTATACCAATTATAGAGATTGGTTTATTAATTGAAATAGAGCCTCTATAGACTCCATTAGGTAGTTTTAAAATAGCTCCAGATGAGGCTTTATCAATAGTATCTTGTAGAATATTTGCTACTAATAG
>WGAM01000139.1 GCA_015494795.1 Campylobacterota bacterium | reverse complement strand
TAATAAATTTTTCCTTGACTCTTTAGAGATACCAAAAGATAAAACTATTACACAAGCTCAATTTTCTATTGGGATAAAACCTAGTCCGAAATATTTATATCAAAACGATACAATTAATATTGGAAGTTATGAGCTAAATAATTATACTAAATTTAGACTATATGGAGATAGTAGCAATAGTGTATCTAATCTATGGAGTAGAGATATTTTAATTAGTAATGGCGAAAGAGTAATACAGAGTGACCTCAAAGATATTAATTTAAGTAGTGGAACTGCTCTTAATATGTTAAATAGTACAGATACCCTATTTGATATTTTAATTCAAAATGATACAACTGTGGATTTTACATATCTTAATGTATGTGTTCAGTAGTTTTTAGAAGAAGAGTAATTATCTCTTCTTCTAAACGGCATAATAGGTAGCTTTTGGGTGGTGTACAACTAGAGCTGATGTACTCTGCTCAGGGTGTATCTGAAAAGTTTCACTAAGAGTAATGCCAAAATCTTCAGGCTTTAACATATCAAATAGCTCTCTACTCTGCTCTAAATCGGGACAAGCAGGGTAGCCAAATGAGTATCTAGCACCTTGATATCTATTCATTCTAACATCTCTAATAGTTGCCCCCTCATCATCTCTTAAAATTCCTAAATCCATTCTTATCTGTTTATGGACAACCTCTGCTAATGCCTCTGCTAACTCTACAGAGAAGCCATGAACCATATTATACTCAAGATATTTACCCTCATCATATAACTTTTTCTCATATATAGAGAATTTTTCCCCTGCACTTACACAAGTTAGAGCTATTATATCATGTCGCTCATGTCTAAAAAAATCACTTAAGGCTCTATATGGTTTTCTCTTCTGTCTTGGAAAATGAAACTTGACAACTGCTCTATCTTTTACCTCATCAAAACTCTCTCTATTTGCATTCTTATCTACATTCCACCCCTCACTCTTATCAAATATTAGTAGCTCTTGATTATTACTTCTACATGGGAAATATCCATATATAATAGTTGGCTCAAATAGATTTTTCTCAATAAATTCTCTCTTTAACCTCTCATAAGCTGGATATACTTTATCCTCTAGTAGTTTTTGGTACTCCTCTCTCTTCATACCTCTACTCTTATATCCCCAATGCATCTTAATAACTGTTCTCTTATTTACCCAACTAAATACCATATCTAAATCTAAATCATCTTTTTGCATAACTCGTCTTCCCCAAAATGGAGGAGTTGGAATATCTACTTTAATTGGCATCTTTATCTCTTCAAAAGGTGGGATAACTATCTTCTCTTTTTTTTCCTCTTTTTTTCTCTCTTTCATATCTCCTGCTAATCTTGTATCTAATCCTACTGATGGGTTTTTATTATACTCCTCTATTCTACTCATAGCAATTACTCCATCAAAAGCATCTCTACAGTAAAATATTGGACCTTTATATATTGGACGGCAGAAATCATCTACAAAGCCTCTAGTTAGTGCTGCACCACCTAAAAGTACAGGTATAGTTATTCCCATACTAGCTAGAGTCTCTAAATTGTCTCTCATTACAGCTGTAGATTTAACTAATAGTCCACTCATACCAATAGCTTGAATACTCTTCTCTCTCATTACATCTAAATATACTTGAAGCTCTGTCTTAATCCCTATATTAATAACCTTAAATCCATTATTAGATAGGATTATGTCAACAAGATTTTTACCAACATCATGCACATCACCTTTAACTGTTCCAATTACTAGGGTAGTATCTGTCTCTTTCTCCTGTTTTGTTAAATATGGATTTAGATAATCAACAGTAGCTTTCATGGTTTCAGCAGATTGAAGTACAAATGGGAGTTGCATTTGACCAGAGCCAAATAGCTCTCCTACCACCTTCATAGCATCAATTAGTATCTCATTTACTATTCTATCAGGATTTATCTCATGTCGAACTTTTTCAACAAGAGGTATCATTCTGTCTCTATCTCCATCTAGTAGAAGTTTAGCAATCTTCTCCTCACTACTCATAGCCTCATACTCTTCATCTGTAGAGTTATCATCAATACTCTTATCAGAAAAGTGTTCAATAAATTTAAATAGTGAATTATCGTCAGGATTAAATAGTAACTCTTCACATATATCTATATCCTCCTTACTCATTTTAGAGAGAGGTATAATATGTTTTACATTAATAATAACAGATGTCATTCCAGCCTTTAAACAGTGGTGTAAAAATACAGAGTTTAAAAATCTTCTAGCATTTATATCTAATCCAAATGAGATATTAGATAATCCTAAGGTTGAACCAACCTCTGGGTGTCTAATATGTAGCTCTTTTATAGCATTTATAGTCTCTATAGCTGCATATCTATACTCTAAATCTCCAGAGCCTACTGTAAAGGTTAACATATCAAAAATTAGATTTCTTGGGTCAATCTTATGTCTATTTACTGCTAAGTCATAAATTCTCTCTGCAACTCTTAGTTTATCTTCAGTAGTTTTTGCCATACCTTTCTCATCAATAGTTAGACAGACTAAAGCAGTACCAAACTTTTTTGCCAATTTACATATAGCATCTAACTTCTCCTCTCCATCTTCAAGGTTAACAGAGTTTATAATCGGTTTTCCACCTATAGATTTTAAACCCTCCTCCATAGTATTTACTCTTGTGGCATCTGGCATTAGAGGTAGAGGAATTTTTTGATTATAAAGCTCCATTACAGCTCTCATATCTTTAGCTCCATCTCTACCTGCAAACTCTACATTTACATCTAAAACATGAGCTCCATCTCTAACTTGTGCCTGTCCAACATTTAGTGTTCCTTCATAATCACTAGCTAAAATAAGCTCTCTAAAGGCTTTTGAGCCTGTTGCATTACTTCTCTCACCAATTAAGAGTGGTGCTGGTTCTTGAAATAGTGGAGTTGTATTGAATAGTGATGCTACAGATGGCTCTATTTTTCCTGTTGGAATTTTAGGTTTTATCCCAATAAGAGCCTTTTGGAGTGCATGTATATGTTGAGGAGTAGTTCCACAACAACCACCTAAAAAGCTAACCCCATCAAATTTAGTAAACTCTAACTGTTTCTCTGTAAACTCAATAGGTCCCATTGGATAGTAGGTATATCCACCCCTATTTTGTGGAAGTCCTGCATTTGCATGGACAGATATTGGAATAGAACAGAGTTCACTTAGACTCTTTAGATGTTTCTTTACCTGCTCTGGTCCTGTTCCACAATTAAATCCTAAAGATAAAATATCAAATGGCTCTAATATTGTAACTATTGTAGATGCATCTGTTCCAATTAACATAGTCCCACTAAGCTCAATTGTAACAGATACCATAATAGGCAAATCTACACCTCTTTTTCTATTCGCCTCACTACACGCATGAATTGCTGATTTTATCTGTAGTGGGTCTTGACAAGTTTCAAGTAGAAAAATATCACACCCACCATCAATTAGACCTAAAGCAGTCACTAAATATCCACTATACATCTCATCATAATGGATATGACCTAAAGATGGAAGTTTAGTTCCCGGACCAATTGAACCTAATACAAATCTAGGCTTTTGAGGAGTAGAGTATCTATCACAAATCTCTTTAACAATCTCTGCACCCTTTTTAGATAGCTCATAGGCTCTATCTCCCATTCCATACTCATCTAAAACCCAAGGCATAGCTCCAAATGTATTTGTTTTGATTAAATCAGCTCCAGCCTTAGCATAAGCGTTATGAACTTCCTGCATAAGATGAGGTGCAGTGGCATTTAACAATTCATTACAACCCTCCTGCTCATCACCATTATCATCAAGCCACGCCTCTTTAGGAATATCTAAATTCTGTATCTGCGTACCTGTTGCTCCATCTATTACTAATATTCTATCTTCTATTAGCTCTCTTATCTTCTTTTTTATATTCAATATCTTATCCTTGAACTATTTAATTGGCGTATTCTAACAAAATATTACACTTTAGAGGTAAAAAGAGTATCAGAATTAGAGAGACTGTTATCGCTATGGGTTATCCTTTGGGTGAACTATTAACCTGAGTTCGACAAAAAAAGAAGCCTAAAAGGGTAGTCACCTTATAATTTTAAAGCAATAAAAATAAAAAGGTGACTAAAGAAATGTTAACAAAAATATTCTGTGAGATAGATGATTTTATGCAAGAGTTTGAAGAGGATTATAGAAG
>WGAM01000138.1 GCA_015494795.1 Campylobacterota bacterium | reverse complement strand
ACTAATGCCAATAATGTATGGTGTATTTTATCTTGTAATGGGTAGTAGAGAGGAGTTTAGAGATAATATGTTAATTGGGTGGATAGATATTTTAGTTCCATTTATAGCTATTCAATCTGCATTCTTCTATTTTGGAGATGGACAGACCCCCGGATATAAAAATTATGATTTAAAAGTTGTTGATATATCTACTCTAAAGAGACCACCATTAATAAAGATAGTTATTAGAAATATATTAATGGTAGTATCACTTATTAGCTTTTTTGGTTGGGCTATGATGTTCTTTAGAAGAGATAAGAGAGGTCTGCATGATATATTGAGTGGTACAGCAGTTATCCATACTAAAAAATGAAGATAACTCTAGCACTATTCTATTTTTTCTACTTTGCTCTTATTGGTGTATATATTATATTTATGCCTAAAGTGCTAACTGATTTTAACTATAGTAAATTCGAAGTTGGATTGATTTACTCTTCAGCTCCATTTATGAGATTTTTACTACCTTTTATATTTAAATATCTTATAAAATTAACTAAAAGAGTATATATTATATCTTTAGTTTTAACATTTATATCTACTCTTATATTTTTAGTTACTGTAGATAATTTTACTCTATATATTATTGCAAGTCTTATATTTGGGGCATCTATGGGAATATCTCTACCATTTGTAGAGACTATATCTTTGGCAAGACTATCTAAAAAAGAGTATGGAAGAGTTAGATTGTGGGGTTCTTTGGGGTTTATCTCTATTGCTCTATGGTTAGGTAAAATATTATCAACCTCTTATGAGACACTATACTATCTATTATTTATGGCTCTATTTACACTTATATTTGGATTTTTAGCAGTTAGATTTGATAATCAAAAAGATGAATTAGATAGTAGTAGTGATGATAAGAGTTTTTCTCTAATTAAATATTGGGCTTTCTGGATTAGTCTCTTTCTAATGCAACTCTCATTTGGTGGATTCTATAACTTTTTTACAATATATGAGATAGAGCATGGAGTTAGTTTAGAGATGGCTAGTTGGATGTGGTCATTTGGAGTTATATGTGAGATATTTATGCTCTATTTTCAAGGATATTTTTTAGAGAAAAATCTATTAAATATAATAAAAATATCTATTTTTGTAACTATGATTAGATGGTTACTACTATATCAATATGCTGATAATATTACTATTACATTTATCTCTCAATCTCTCCACGCAATTACCTTTGCACTATATCATACAGCTACAATTACATATATATTCTCTCTATATAGAGAGAAGAAACTAGCTCAACAGTTTGTTTTAGGGATAGGTTTTGGTCTAGGTGGCTCTCTTGGGGCATTACTATCTGGAGAGATTTATGGAGAGTATCTATTTTTAATAGAGGCTATAGTAGCACTACTCTCTTTTATTATGATTTTAATTCACAATAGAAGAGTTAACTTAAAATCCTGATATATGCCTATTTCCTAAAAATGCAATTAATATATAAGATAAGAGTGTTATAAATGGAAGAATATATATATACCAGTAAAATTTTCCTCTTATTATATAGATAAGATAACTAATATAAGATATTAATATTGCTATAATATGAATTAAAATTAGAGGAGTTAGAAATTTAAAAGTTCTACCTATAATAGCTGATATAATAATCCCTGCTAAGAGTAAAAAAGAGATAATTAACTCTTTCTTATCTCTTCTTTTATAATATAGTGATATTGGAGCTAATAGCACCATTACTATATAAAAGATTTTCATATCTTATCAACAACCTCAATACCTAAAATCTCTAAACCTTTTTTAATCGTATTTGCTGTCAATTTAGATAGTAGAAGTCTGCTAATTTGAGTATCTCTATCTATATTATCTTTTAATATAGGATTATTCTCATAAAACTTCATAAATAGAGTTACCAAATCATATAGGTATGATGTTATTATATGAGGATAACCATCTTCTGATGCTTTTAGTAGAGTATCTTCAAATTTTAAAATCATCAAACCTAATCTATGCTCTAGCTCATCACTAATAACTATTTTACCATTTAACTCTTGATTATATTTTCTAAAGATAGAGGCAATTCTAGCATAAGCATACTGCATATATAGAGCTGTATTTCCATCAAAACTTAACATCTTATCCCAAGAGAATAGATAATTTGACTCTCTATTTATACTTAAATCAGCATATTTAACAGCACCAATTCCAATAGCTTTTGCTACTCTATCTAAATCTTTACTATCTGAGTAGCTATCTCTATCTTTTATTGTCTCTTTAGCTCTAAGAACTGCCTCATCTAGTAAATCTATAAGTTTAACAGTTCCCCCATCTCTAGTCTTAAATGGTCGTCCACTCTTATCCATCATTGTACCAAATGCAATATGTTCTAACTTTACATTATCTGGTACCATATTAGCTCTTTTTGCAATAGTAAATATCTGTTTAAAGTGTTCAGACTGTCTTGCATCAACAACATAAGATACTCTATCAACCTTTAACTCATTTGCTCTAAACCATAATCCTGCTAAATCTGTTGTAGCATATAGATAACCACCATCACTCTTCTGAACAATAACAGGAGTATTAGAATTTTCTAAAAATACACACTTTGCCCCATTACTCTCTACAAGCATTCCTCTATCTTTTAGAGTATCTATAACTTTTGGTAACATAGGATTATAGAAACTTTCAGCTCTAACATCATCTTTTGTTAGCTTAACACCTAATTTTGAATATACCTCTTCACAGTGTCCTAAAGATATATCTATAAACTCTCTCCATAGTTTTAAACAGTGGCTATCTCCCTGTTGGATTTTAACTACATACTCTCTTGCTTTATCTTTAAACTTTTGGCTCTTATCAAATCTAACCTTTGCATCTTTATAGAACTGCTCTAAATCTTGTAGATTTTGTCTATTATTATCCTCTTCTAACTCTTCAAGATATGCTATAAGCATACCAAACTGTGTCCCCCAATCTCCAATATGGTTTTGAGGAATAACATCATGACCTAAAAATCTAAATAGATTAGCAAGAGTATCTCCAATAATAGTAGAGCGAAGATGTCCAACATGCATCTGTTTTGCCATATTTGGTCCAGAGTAGTCAACAACAATTCTCTTTTTATCTGCTACCACTCCTACACCAACTCGTTTATCATCTATTATCTTAGTGAGTTCCTTTGATAGCCAACTATTATCTATCCAGATATTTATAAATCCTGCTCCTGCTACCTCTACTTTAGATATTAAGGTAGTAGTATTAATCTCTTTTATAATATCTGATGCAATCTCTCTTGGATTTCTCCTTAGAGTTCTAGCTAATTTCATAGCTCCATTAAATTGATAATCCCCAAACTCTGGCTTTGTAGCATCAGATACACTAATATCCTCTTTAGTCTCAATATTGGCACTATCTAATGCATCTTTTATAATTTGATTTAATTGTGATTTTATTTTCATATTTTTCCGTAGGAAGATACTCTAAGATGAGTATCATTTAAGCTTTTTTAACTGTCTCTTTTGTTTCAGCTACTGCCTCTTTAGTCTCATCTTTTATCTCTTTAGCCTTAGCTACCTCTTCATCATCCTCTTTAATAGCTTTTTTAAAGTCCTTAATCCCTTTACCCATACCTTTTGCTAAATCTGGTATCTTTTTTGCTCCAAAAAGTAGTACTACTATTGCTAAGATAACTAGTAACTCTGGCATACTTGGCATTCCCATTTACATTTCCTTTGACTGTTTTATCTCATAATGTGAGATTTGTTTAAGAGATTATACTAATATTTT
>WGAM01000137.1 GCA_015494795.1 Campylobacterota bacterium | reverse complement strand
GTATATATCTTATCTCGAGTCTCCTTATCCAGTGATTCATTTTTACCTATTAGAGATAAATTATTAATAAATTTCTCATCAATCGTATTTTGATCATCAAAAATAAACATAAAAAAAGTTTTTTTCATTGAATTATCAATATTATTTAATTCTAATATTTTGATAGAAATATCAATCAAATCTTTTATATTTATTATAAAATCTGAGTCCATCCAATAAACTTTATTATCTCTTTTTAGCACAAATATATTACCAAATGGATATTTTATACTTTCATTATTGAAAATTTCTATAAATGTATTTTGCAATTGATTATCATACTCCAGTTCCGTTAATACATGTTTTAATAAATGATACTCACTAGATCTTGGTTTTAATAATTCTAATGATTTAGGCATAATTTTTTCTAAGAAAAACTTCTTATCCTCAATCAACCCACCCAAAAAAGCAAAAAACATCTGCATATGAGAGTAAAACTTCCATTTTTGTATAATTTTTTTCTGTTTCTTGGGTTTAAGTTTAGAAACATACAAAGCAGAAAAATACTCTTGAAAAGTCAAGTGGATAAACTCAAAGTGATTATCTAACAAATCTTTCTCTTTAATATCTGATTTTAAAAATCCTGAATAGATAATATTTTGCTCAAAAAAATCAATATCTTTAATAGTATCTTCTATCAAATCTCCATCAAAAAGGATTTTTTCTTTTGTGAGTCCTTCAAAGGCTATTTTCCCTAATTGCTCTTTAATCTGTTTTCTATTTTTTCGTTTATAAACTTGTTCATCATTTCTATTTGCAGAGTGTTTTTGTAACATATTTTCAACTATATTAGTATAAAGCTCCGTCATAGTTAAAGAATCACTAAACTCCTCTTCTTCCCATAATGAACAAATCATCTCCAACATCAAAGGAATATAAGCAATATGTTTAATACTAATATTACTCTGTAAAAACTCTTTTAAACTTTTTGATTTTTCGCTATTTTCTTTAAAAAAAGCCTCTATATACTTTTCTACATTTTCATCTGTAAAACCAATCGTTTCAAATTGTTCATCAACCCTAAAATCATTTTTTTGATACCCATAAGGGCGAGTGGTAATAATATAATGAGATAGTTCATATTTTTCTATCTCATTTCGTAAATCTTTTTTTCTATCTCCATTAGGCTCATCATACCCATCAAATAAAAATAGGGTGTTATCTTCTTTTAAATTAAAACTTAAATTATCACTATCAAGAGGGTAATAGTAGTCTTTAATTGCTTGAAGAATACCCCCTGTTTTCCACTCTCTAAGAGGAAGATAGATAACATACTCAAACTCACTATAAAGCTTACCTTTTGCCCAATTATAAGTGATATATTTACAAAGTGTGGTTTTTCCAATTCCTGCTTTTACATAAATGAGTGATTTGTTTGATATATTAATAAGCTCTCTTATTTCTATGGGTTCTTTTGGTTTATGCATCTCTTCATAACTATTTAATAGAGCTTTTCTATTCATGAGATTTTCTTTATTTCTTTCTTCCTTTTTTTCTTTGATAATGGATAGGTTTATAAAGATATCATCTATAGGTTTTAGGGTGTTGTTGATTAGTAGGAAAATAGTTGAGAAATTGTTTAGATATTTTTCTTTTAGAATATTTGAGGTTAAAATATTACCAATATCAATCCCTAAAAAATCTTTGGCAATAAAAGGATAGTGATTAACAAAATCATAAGAGAGTGTTGAGTTTGTAAATATTTCACACTCTATATTTCTACACGCTTTTTTTAATGTCTCTATATCATTTGCTTGTAAAGAGGAGTTACAAGCCAAAATAATTTTAGCTATTTTCTGAATGGAAATACCTGTTTTTTCAGCTTCTAAACATTTCTTTATATCCTTTACAAATTTATTTTTTATATTTGTTTTTTGAGTTGTATACTCTACAAATATATACTTTCCGTTATCTAAAGTAATAAGTGTATCAGGAGTTCCTTTTCTAGGCTTATCTTCTCCTGTTTTTGTTCCTGTAGAATGAATAGAATAGTTGTATTTTTTATTAAGATAGATATCTACCATTTTATGAAACTTTGTAGCGTCTATGTTTGATAGCCGTTGTTGTACTTCATTTAACTTTATTTGCATTTTCCCTATTCCCTTTTTTCCAATATATTGAAGCCTTTCAGCGAAACTTCCCTTTATGCCAATTCTATTTAATGGTGCGTTAAAAAGAACATCTTATAAATATTTACACCAACTCCAAATTAGGAATATATCTAAAATCTTTTAAATTATAAGTAGCAAGAGGAAGATTGTTAATTAAGCAAGTAGAAGCAATAATAGAGTCTTGAATTTTTGCATTATGAGAGAGTGAAAAATGCTCAATAATTTGTATTGAAAGGTTCATAATCTCTTGATTTGTCTCTAAAAGCTTAAAACCTTGTAGCTTTGCTTTTATCTCTTTTAAATCTTTTTTATTTTTTGCACCAATATAAAGCTCCATAACTACAATATAGTTTATATAGCAATTTGTTTTGTTAAGTAATAAATTATCTTTTAGATACTCAATAACAACACAAGTATCAACAAATATCTTTCTATTTCCAAGCATTAATTCTTAACTCTTTTGCATAACTTTTGACATCATCAACATCTTCAAAAAGTTTATACCCCTTATCGCTCTCTAAATTAAAATCTAATGTAGTAGCCGATAGTTCAGGATTTTTAGTTTTGTAGTGTAGTACACTTTTATCTTCCTGAAAAAAATGTTGAAGAAGTTCAACTAAAAGCTCATTGACTTCAATCTGCCTTTTAGAAATATATTGGGTAATTTGCTCTTGAAGGTTAACATCTTCAATCTGTATATTTAGTTGCATTTAAAAGCTCTCTTTTTTTAATTATTATAACACATTATATCAAAATTACTGTTAAGCCTTTTGGCAAAACTTCCCTCTACACCAATTCAATTTAACGGTGCGTTGAAAATAGCACCTTACTCATAAATATCAAATATATCCAACTCCATATTTTTAAAATCATCAATATTTCTAGTGACTAATATAAGGAAAAATCAATATCTCTAAATAGGTTATAGTCGATATAGCACACTTTTTAAGATTATTATCTACAAACTCTATAGCTTTTTTATCATTGTTAAGATAGTAGATTAAAATATTTGTATCTAATAGATATTTTTCACTCATTCTCTTTCCCACTCATCTCTCAACCCTCTCTGATACTCCATAGGGTCAGAAATTCTATTTTTCAAAATACCCTTAACTTGGTCTAACTTTAACTGTTCATCTGTTTTTGAAATCTTTGGTATCTCACTATTATCTTTAATAACTTTTAACTCTTTGACAATATCCATCTTTAGATTGTTAAGTAAGGTCAATACAATATTTAGATAATTATCACTAACTTTAAATTGTATAGTTTGCATATAAACTCCTTATTTTTTTATTAGTATATCAAAATCGGCGTTAAGCCTTTCGGTAAAACTTCCCTTTATAGCAATTTGTTTTGTTAAGAGATAAATTATCTTTTAGATACTCAATCACAATACAAGTATTAACAAAAACTTTTCTATTTCCAAGCATTGGCTCTTAACTCTTTTGCATAACTTTTGACATCATCTACATCTTGAAAAAGTTTATAACCTTTTTGATTATACTAACTCAATATCCAAAAATCTAAAATCTTTTTTATTATAACTCCAAAGAGGTAAATCATATACCATACAGGTAGAAGCGATTATTGAATCATAAACACCCATATCATGAGAAAGTCCATATTCATTTATTAGTTCAACGGATAAATTCATAATATCTTGATCTATGTCCAAAATTTTACATTTTGTTAAAATTTTATTTAACTTCTTTAACTCTCTTTTATTTAAAGCACCTCTTAGAAATTCTAGTTGTACAATAGAATTGATATAATAATTCTCAAAATCTTGCTCTTCAATTTTAATCTTATCTCTTGAATAGTCAATCAAAATACAAGTATCTACAAAAATCATCTTCTTTTTTCTCTTCTTAAATTATGAATATACTCTCCACTATCTTCTATGTAACTATAAGGTTTAACATTACTTAAATCTTCATCATCAATATACTCTATCTTTCTACTATGCTCTATAGGATTCTTTTTTTTAAAATTAAACTTTTTTCTCTTATGAAATAAATCTATAAAGTTAGTTAAGGCTTCAATAGTTATCTCTTCTAAATCCTGCTTTTGCTGTTTAACAAACTCTATAAGTTGTTTTTCTAAATCAGGATTATCAATCTTTACAGTAATAGCCATATTTTGCTCCTCATATTTTAATTTTATTATAACAAAAAATCAGCCTCATAACGAGGCTCTATATTATCTCCTAATATCTTTCTCTGATTACTCTTATAAAACTCTCTATCTCTATTATATTTAATATATCCTGCCTCTTTTTTAGCATTTTTAATATTATCTTGAAGTTTAACAAACCCCTCAATAAGAGCATCAGGGCGTGGCATACAGCCGTTTACAAACATATCTACAGGTATATAATCCTCTAATCTCTTAATAGTATTATAGCTATCCCAATACATACCACCATTAATAGTGCAACTACCAAGAGCAATTACATATTTTGGTTCATTCATCTGCTCATAACTTCTAATAACTCTCTTTAGAGTCTTATATGAGCAGTATCCAGAGACTATTAATATATCGGCTTGTCGTGGGGTTGCAACTCCAACTACTCCAAGTCTCTCTATATCATATCTACTTGTAAAGGTTGGTGGCATCTCTATAGCTCCACAACCTGTTCCATAAGCTAATACAAACATACTCTTTGAGCGAAACCAATCTATGGCTTTTTCTATAACGCTTTGAGTACTTTTTATTGCGTGTTCTTCGTTATTTAATACCTTTTGATAATCTATAAATCCCTCTTCTTGCATATTAACTCCTTTATATAAAAAATAATCCAACTAATGCAATAATAGTTGGGACTCTAATTAAAAACTCAACACTCTGAATAGTTGTAAATCTACCATATACATTTCCAACAAAAACAGCTACTAAAAAGAGTATAAATGTTTTTATGATTAGCTCAATTAGACTATTAGCACCACCAAAAAATAGATTTACCATTAATAGTAGTTTAGCAAATGAGAATATTGCACTCTGTGATATGGCTAAAGCAAAAAATTTACCACTAAACTCTGTAGCAGGACCACTATATACCTCTTGTGGAGCACCTACCACATCAAAGGGAGATTTGCCCATAAAACCTAAAAATGAGATAAATGCTCCAATAAATAGTAGTGGGTGCGATATTGCGTTATATGTTTGAGCTTGATTTATCATAATTTGGTTAATATCTGCTGTATTATTTGCAACCATAATACCGATAGATGCAATATAGAATGGTAACTCTAAACCCATCAATCTTGTTAAACCTCTTGTTATTCCCATAACTCCAAATGGATTTCCACTACTCCCAATTCCAATAGCATTACCAAGTGGACCTAAAACCATTAGATATAGAACTAAAATAAGATTTCCATATTGGCTAACTCCAATAAGATGTGTAGAGTTTTTTAGAAAAGGGATAAATATAAGGGTAGTAATAGCCCCTGTAGCCATAATAATAAATCCACCATAGAACATCCAACCAAAGCTTGTTGTCTTATCTTTTAAAAATAGCTTTATACTATCATAAAATGATTGTGCAATAGATGGTCCATATCTTCCATGAACTCTAGCAGAGATATTTCTATAGAGTCCATAATATAAAAATCCAAAAGAGTAGGCTAATAGAACCATAAATATTATATCTAAAAACATTATTTAACTCCTATAAAAAGTAGTATAGTAAAAAAGAGTATAATTAAGAGTCCTATATTCTGCACCGTTAGATTATATAGAGTTATTAATATAGATGAGCTATCTTTTGTAATTAATGCAACTCTATTCCAGTATGGAGATATACTATTTTCTAAAATAACTCTAATAAACTCTATTCTCTTAAGCTCTCTACCCAATCCATAACCGTAGTGTAGGTTTGTATGTGGAACTTCTCCACAGTAGCTTATATCTCTCTTATCTCTTGGTTTAATAGTTCTATTTTTTACTAAAAGAGTAATAGTTAGAATAGCCATAAATATAACTATAAATATTCCCATAATAACAGCACCATTAAATGAGGCAAAGTGTGAGTTTAACTCAAATAGAGATTTATATATAGTTGGTTTAAAATCTAAAGATATTAGGATTGGATTTAATATTTTAGTTCCTAAAGCAGGTAAAGCACCCAATATAACTAATATAGAAGCACCTATAATTTGAGCTATATAGTAGCTTTTTGGTAGGCTCTTATACTCATTATTATTAACCTCATCTCCTAAATAGATACCATATATAAGTTTGAAACAGTATAGAAATGCTAAAACGGAGCTAAACATAATAGCTACTAATAGAAATACCTTTTTCTGCTCTAGTAGAGCTGTATATATAAGAAATTTACTATTAAATCCACCAAGAGGAGGAACACCAGCTAATCCAATAATTCCTATTAGAAGTAGTAAAAATAGTATTGGGTATCTATATAGTAGTCCACCAAGTTCTGAAAATTTACTCTTTCCTGTAATATATATTATAGAGGCAATATTTATAAATAGAAGAAGTTTTACAAAGGTGTGGATAATAGTATGGTATAGTCCAGCCTCAATAGAGCTTCCATGAAGTACTGATAAGATAGTAACTATATATCCAATCTGTGCAATAGATGAGTATGCCAATAGCCTCTTTATACTATCTTCTGATATAGCTTTAACTGTTGTAACAATAGAGGTTATTACTCCAAGCCAAGCTACTATATCAAATATATTTGAGTATAGATATTTATATCCTACTATTTTAGTAAATATAATAATAAATAGAAAAATACCAGATTTTGAGATAATAGCACTTAAGATTGCACTAAATAGATTATCTGCCTCTTGATATGTATCTACTACCCAGTAGTGAAATGGAATAACTCCAGATTTTATGGATATTGTAATGAATAGTAAAATATATATAGGTTTTCTTAGCTCTATTGGAATGTTATTGAAGATAATATCATTATATATAAGAGTTCCTGTAAAGTTATATATAAGAACAATAGCTCCAAGTAGAGCAAATCCACCACCTAAATTAAATATAATATACTTTTGAGATGTAGATAACTTAGCACTCTTTGAGATAATAAAATAGCTACTCCAACTCATAATCTCCCACCCAATAAATAGAGTTATTAAATCATTAGCATAGAATATAACTCCTAATGATGAGAGTAGAAGTGTATAGAGAATATAACTTCTCTCTTTTTGTTGAATAGATATTAAAGAGAGAAAGGCAATAAAACTTAATCCAAAAAATAGATTACCTAATGGTGTAATAGCAAAACTAAACATGAACTCCTCCTATAAAGGTTAAAGCTACATCTCTACAGATAGATATAAATGGTTGAGGAGATACTCCAAGATATATAATAATAATTGCTAAAAGAGAGAGAAGAATTTTTTTATTTAAATCTATCTCTAATTTCTCTTTTTTCTCTCTATCTCTATTTAACCCTAATAGTCTAAATATATATGTAGCCTCAATTAAAGATATAATTAAAATAGCCACTACAAAGATATAATCTTTATCTAAAATCAATCCATTTAATATTGTAAGTTTAGCAATAAATCCAGCAAATGGAGGAAGTCCCAATAGTGAAAGTAGTCCTATTATAAATATAGTAAATAGAAACATAGAGCTAAATCTACTAAATATATCTATATTTGTACTATTAAATCTCTCTTCTAAAATATCAAGAGATAGAAATAGCATAACTTTTGTAATAGAGTGAACTGCTATTAGAAATATTGCTCCTGTTAATAGAGTTATATTATCTATAGTTGATAATCCAATAAATATAACCCCAATCTGTCCTAGTGTAGAGTATGCAAAAATTCGTTTTATATCTCTACTATTTAGAGCCGATAACTCTGCTACTCCAAAAGATATAACTCCAATAGTTGCTAAAAAGAGTAAAATCTTACTATCAACATGTAATATATAGGCTAGATGAAAAAAGACAAATATATATGCTTTAGATAATATAGAGCTAAATAGAAGATTTATCTTATTATCTGTAGCTTGATATATGTCAACTACCCAGAAGTTTAGAGGAAAAATCTCTGCTTTTATCCCAAAACCTATAAAGAATGAGATTAAAATTAGAGATTGAATAGGAGTATCTAATAGTAGAAATTTCTTACCAATAATTAGAAGATTTAATGAGCCAATATTTAGATAGATACTCATAATCCCAATAAGTAGAAATATAGATGCTATAGAGCCAACTATCATATATCTAATAGCTCCACTATATGCCTTTTTATCTCTTTTTAGTGAAGTAAATATATAGGCTGTAATAGATGCCATCTCAAAAAAGATATAGATGTTAAAAATATCTCCACTTAAAACTAATCCAGAGACAGAGGCTAAAAAGATATTAGTTAATATAAATATCTCTCTTCTCATAGACTCTTTTATATTATAGAGTGAAAATATGGTCATAATTAGCGTAAATAGTATTATAAAAAATAGTGATGCTCTATCTAATATAAAAGAGATACTAATTGGTAGATTAAGAGATATACTCTCTACTATAGGAGATTTAAGAGGTATAAAAGTTAAAGCATATATTAATAGAGAGAAGTTAATTCCAAAAGAGAGATATTTTAGATACTTTTTAGAAAATGGTGTTAAAAAAGATGCTAAAATGGGAAAAATTACAAAATATACTATACTCATTTTCCCTCTCCTAACTCATTCATCTCATCTACTCTCATATTATTTGTAAGTTTAAAATAGTTAATAATAAAAGAGAGTCCAAGAGATAAAACAGCAATTCCAATTACAATAGTAGTTAAAATCATAGCTTGAGGAATTGGGTCTGTCATATTTAGGCTAAATCTTTTAACTTCACTACTTACAATTGGAGCAGTTTTTCCAATCTCAAAGTGCATACCGATAAAATATAGAAACAGAGAGGTCTCAATAATTGCAAATGAGAGAAAAATCTTAAATAGATTTCTCTTAGTAAGAACTCCAATTAAACCTATCATTAAAATAGTAAATGAACCAATAGTAATAACACCATGTAGAAATGGTGTCTGATTAAGACTACTTAACATCTTTAATCCTTATAAAATACTCTACCAGAGAGGTAATTTCAGCAGATACTTTAATACCTACAAAGATATATATAAGTGGTATTACTCCACCACTAAATAGCTCTCCTACTTTTCCAAGTGGCAAAAAGTTACCTAAAAATCTATTCACTATTAAGATAGATAAGAGTCCAAGTAGGATAAATCCAGCACCACTTAAAGACTCTGCTAACTCTAAAATATTATGTTTTAGGCTGAAATCATTACTCTTAGCTAAAAACATAAGCAGAAATGCACTAGCAATAATAACTCCACCTTGAAATCCACCACCAGGGCTTAAGTGTCCGTGAATAATAATATAGACTCCAAATAGTATAATAAGAGGAAATAGAGTATCTACTGCAATTTTAAGTAGAGTATTCTCATAAGCAAAGATATTAAACTTATCTCTATATCCATCTAAACCTAAACCTATTCCAAATATAGATAAAAATAGAATTGTAACCTCTCCAAGAGTATCAAATCCTCTAAAGTATGTAACAACAGAGGTAACTGCATTTGCACTCTCTGTTGATTTTTCATTAATATTAAGAACAAAACTACCTGCTGATGAGGTTACTAAATCAAATTGTAAAAATATCTGAAGTAGTAGCACTATCATAATAGATACAATCAACGAGATAAAAATAGACCTTATTGTAAATTTTCTCATTTCTTTATCTCCTTACTTCTTATCTGAAGAAGAGTTACTAAAAATACAACTCCACTAACACCTGTTCCAATAACTGCTTCAGTTAGTGCCACATCAGGAGCTGAAAATAGAAAATAGAGTATTACACTACCTAAACCAAACCCCATAAATAGAACTACACTATGGGGTAAATCATCATTTTGAATAATTGCAATAGCTAATATTATAAGCGTTATAAATATAGCTAAAATAATTAAGCCTATCATCTATTATCCTTTAAATCATCTATGCCACTCTGATTTAAAAATCCATGCTTTAGATAGGTACTTCTAGCTAAGATTGATGAAGAGAGTGGATTTGTAATAAGTATAAAAATAGCTAAAAGAGAGAGTTTAAACCATAAAGTAGGCTCTAAACAGATAACACCAATAATTACAAGCAGACTACCAAGTGTTGAGGCTTTAGTACCTGCATGCATTCTAGTAATAGTATCTGGCATTCTTAAGAGTCCAATACCACTAAGTATAAAAAATAGTGAGCCTAATAGTATAAAAATATATCCTAAAATATCAATCATCACTATCCTTTGCCACATTAAATCTAGCAAAAATTATAGTCCCAATAAACCCAATAAGAGCAAATACAAATGCTACATCAAGATATATAGTATCTTCTATTGATACAGACAATAGAACCAATAGAGATACAGCAATTATCCCCATTGTATCAAAAGCAACAACCCTATCTGTTAAGTGAGGTCCTTTTATAAACCTAATAAATGATAGAAAAATTGCAAACAGAATTAGTAAAATTAAAAAATTTATCATAATTTCAACCTTTTAAATGTGATTGAAATTATATAGCAATATTTATTTGAGTTTGGGTAGATTTTGGGATATTATACCATTAAGATAATTACTTTTTTTTATTGATATATTAAATTATTTAAATATTTTTCCTATCATATCCATAGCACCATCAACACCACCAACTTTCTCTAACATATCATTAATAAATGAGTTCTCTCCACTTGTTACTTTATCTACTAAGTTAGGAATTGCATCTGCTAAAGCACCTTTTGCACTATCCAAATTTATACCTAACTGCGATGCAAATTCAGATACTTTATCTTCCCCTAAAAGGTCAGTAATAGCCTCTGTTGAGATTGGCTTATTTTCACCATCACCTATCCATGAGCTAATAGTTTCACTAAAGTTTCCATCCGATATTTTAGATAAAATTGAGCTTAAATCAATACTCTCTCCATCTTTTCCACCGAAAAGATTACTAAGGGCATCTGTAATCGAACTACTATCAATATTTGTTGTATTCTCATCACTATTACCCTTTATAATATCAGCACCCATATTAAATATCTCTGTTAAATCCATCTATCTATAATCCTTTTTTATTTTTTTATTTAAAAAGTAAGTATATCTTAAAAAGATTTAATTTATACTGCGTGTTGATACTCCTTAGAGTAACTGTGACTATTATTACTTTTTAAAAAAGCTCTTTTCATTAAATTAAAAAGTTTTTCCATTAAGCTTTTAGGTTTTACAATATCTTCCATAAGTTTATGATAATTGGTATGTCTCTCGTCTAAATAACCTTGTAGATAGACTAAAGATGCTTCCATGCCATGTTTCTTTTCTACATTTAGAAGAGCTTCATACAGCTCCTCAATAGCCTCAATAGCCTTTTTTGAGGCAGGTCTTCTAAATGCTATATAACTATCGATTTTTCCATTAATATCTCTATGATTTTCAAAATCTGTTGTAACCCAATAATATTTACCTGATTTTGCTAAGTTTTTAACTATAGCCGTAATATTTCCTCCACTCTGTATAGTTTTCCACATTAAGTAAAATATGGCTTTTGGCATATCAGGATGTCTTAATATATTATGTGGTTTACCTATTAATTCATTTGTATCATAACCTGAAACTTCACAAAAATAATCATTAGCATATAGAATTTTCCCATTTTTATCTGTCTTGCTAACAATAATTTTTTTTGAATTTATCTTTATCTCTTCATCTATTGGTAATGGTCTATAAATCATAACTACCCTTTTTATTTTGTATTAAAAAATAATTATAACAGTAGAATTAGTACTAATAATGAAAATAATAAAAAATATCTCTTTAGTTAATTAATTTAATTTTAGAGTTATCTAAGATAATTTTTTTATCTTTAATAAGATTTGATATAGTCCTTTTAAAGCTTTTTTTACTCATAGAAAATATCTTCATAATATCATCTGAACTACTTTTTGAATTGATATTAATAGTGTTATTATTATTTTTTAAAATTTCTAAAACTCTTGATTTAAAAATATCACTACTAGATTTTCTACCTATTGGTTGAAGTATTAAATCTAATTTTCCATCGGCTCTAATATTTTTAATATATGCCTCTTTTTTATCTCCAATAGATAGCTTCTCAAATATCTCATTATCGAAAAGCATACCCTCATATAGATTATCTATAACTACTTTGTATCCCATAGGTGTTTTTGAAATGATTAAAACAGATACTTTCTGATTTTTTTTTAAACTATTTGGTTTATATGAGAGCCATTTTCCAATCTTTTGAGTTGCATATAGTCTTCCTGTCTCTTTATCTAAACAGACTCTTAATATATAACTATCTCCAATATTAAAATATACTTTTTGTTGAGATAGTGGAACAAATAAATCTTTTGGTAAACCCCAATCTACAAATGCTCCATACTGTTTATAATCAACTACTCTAAAATATCCAAACTCTCCAAGCATTGCATAAGGTTGCTTAGTTGTAGCTACTAATCTATCCTCAGAGTCGGTATAGATAAATACATCTAAAATTTTATCAATAGGCATCTCTTCTTTTATAACATAAATATTTGGAAGAAGAACCTCCTCAAAATTTTGAGCTTGTAGATAGAGTCCATTTTCACTATATCTATGGACTCTTAGAGAGTTTACTTTACCAACTTCTATGACTCTATTCACTTAATAGACTTTAATGTTTTAACTAACTCATCAGGTTTTACAAAACCTGTTATAGATTTTTTAGGCAGATAGGTATTATTTTTATCAAAAAAGATAATATTTGGTGTACCAAATAGGTTATACTTTTTCATAAGAGCCTTATCTTCATCTGTATTCTCTGTAATATCTATACTAATAAATTTAAATCGTTTCATTTCAGATTTTACTTTTTTATCTGGAAAAGTTATCTCTTCAAGTTCTCTACATGATGGGCATGATTTTTTATTAAAATCAACCATAACAAGTTTTTTACTCTCTTTTACCTCTTTTAATAGTCTCTCTATAGAGTAACCGAGAGTTGGCTTACTGCTCTCTTTATCTTTTATAATCTCCTTATTATTAGAAGAGGCTATACCAATAACTTTTTGCATTGTAAATTTTTCAAAAGGGTGTAACATAGAAGTTGAGCCACTGAGTAGTCCAATAAATAGAGAAGTTCCATATATTAAAAAAACAAAAGCTAGTAGTTGAAATAGTTTTGTAGCTCCCTCTCTCTCTTTGCTACTATTAAATACACCCATATATATTGCTGTACCAATAAATAGAAGAGACCATAATAGTATAGTAAATGATGGGGATAAAACTTTGCCAAACATAAATATAGCAAGTCCCAACATAATAACCCCAAATACTTGTGAGACTACTCTCATCCAACCACCTGGTTTTGGCATAAACTTACCTGCTCCAATACCAACTAAAATTAGAGGAAGTCCCATACCTAAACTCATAACAAAAAGAGCAACTCCACCTAATAGAGCATCACCTGTTTGAGATATAAATATAACAGCTCCTGCAAGAGGAGGTGCAACACAAGGTCCAATTATAAAGGCAGATAGAAAGCCCATAATAGCAGTTCCTAAAATTCCACCTTTACCTTGTGCATTATCACTTACCCTATTAATTTTAGATTGCCATTTTGCTGGTAATTGAAGTTCATAATAACCAAATAGAGACATTGCTAATGCAAAAAATAGAAGACCAAAAATAGATAGAACCCAAGGATTTTGCATTGCAGATTGAATATCTGCACCCAGTAGTCCAGATATTACTCCTACAGCTGTATATGTAATTGCCATAGATAAAACATATACTAATGATGTAAAAAATCCTCTCATTGCACTAGGTTCTCTTGTACCTGACTGAGATACAATAATAGAAGATAAGATTGGTATCATTGGAAAGATACATGGAGTAAGTGCTAATAGTAGTCCTAATATTAAAAATAGAAGAATAATAAAAGTAGAACTTTCACTCTTTAGAACATCTACTAAATTTCCTGCATTAGACTCATCTGTTAAACTCATTATTTTACTAAAGAAACTAGGTTCAGGTGTCTTAAATTTATACCTCTTTTTTATAGTATTGTAACAGATACCATTATCAGAACACCCTTGTAGCTCTATCTCAAGAGTATAATTACCTTTAACTTTTGAAGATATTTTTGAAATGGGGATATTAACCGATACTGTTTTTTCATAAACTAAATCACCATTAATCTTATGACCTTTTGGTCTAGTAACATTTAACTCAAAATTTTTAGGTTTTATAATCCTATATTTTAATGATTTATCTGTAATATGAATTTTTTTACCTAAAATAATTTTAGTCTCTATCATATCTCCATTTTCAACAGCAGAGACTTTAAATGCCTCCTCTGGTGATAAAAATTTTGATTGACCTTTTAAAGCCGAACCAAAATCAGCATTTAAAAAAAGTGTTACTAATAAAAATAATTTTAACATTCGCATCTGATTTAATCCCTTTTTGCAAGTGAATAGTGTATATAGTAC
>WGAM01000136.1 GCA_015494795.1 Campylobacterota bacterium | reverse complement strand
TGGGGATTATTAACTACACTAATAGCTTACTATTTTTTTTATGCAAATAGTTTAGTATCATGGATATATGGATTTGTAATGTCATTTGGATATATTGTTCATCTTATATTAGATGAGATTTATAGTGTTGATTTAGGAAATAGAAGAGTAAAAAAATCAGCTGGAACGGCTCTAAAGCTTTTTAAAATAAAAAATTATTCAGATGCTATAAAGTATATAATTATCTATTTTATTCTTATAGCTCTCTATCTGATTGCACCAGATATAGATGTCTTAAAAGATGCTATTTTTAGTAGAGAGGCTTGGATTAACTTTAAAGATGTACTACTACCTCATGATGGTAGATGGTTTTTTCATTAAATAATATACAAAACAACTTTTAGATATAATCACGCAATTTTTAATATTAATAGTTAGGATAAGAAGTGATTACACTAAAAGAGGCTTTAAGAAAAAGTAGAGAAGAGTTAGATAGATTAAGATTAGAGATAGAAGAGAAGGCAAGAGAGAGTAATCTTAATGCCTATATAGATTTTTCAAAGAGTGGAGATGGTGTCCCAATCTTAATTAAAGATAATATTCAAGTAAAAGATTGGACTATTACAAGTGGTTCTAAGATACTTCAAGGCTATATTGCACCATACAATGCAACTGTAATAGAGAATTTAAAAGCTAATGGGCTATCTCCATTTGGTAGAGCAAATATGGACGAGTTTGCAATGGGTTCAACTACTGAGAGTTCATATTATGGAGTAACTAAAAATCCCTATGGAGAGGATAGAGTAGCAGGTGGTAGTAGTGGGGGGAGTGCTTCTGCTGTTGCTGGGGGTATTGCTATATGTGCATTAGGAAGTGATACAGGTGGCTCAATTAGGCAACCTGCCTCATATTGTGGTTGTGTCGGTATGAAACCAACCTATGGTAGAGTTAGCCGTTACGGTTTAGCCTCTTACGCCTCTAGTCTCGACCAGATTGGTCCAATTACTCAAAATGTTGAAGATAGTGCAATACTATATGATATTATTAGCTCTTATGACCCAAAAGACTCAACAAGCTCAAATTTAGAGTTAATCCCAACTGCTAAAAATTTAAATCCAGATAGAAAACTAAAAATTGCTGTAATAGACAACTATATAAGAGAGGCTAGTAGTGATGTTCAAAATACTTATAAGATAGCAATAGAGGCATTGAAAAGTGAGGGGCATACAATTATCCATAAAGAGATGACAAATACAAAATATGATATTGCTTCATACTATATTATAGCAACAGCAGAGGCTACAACTAACTTAGCAAGATATGATGGTATCCGTTATGGTAGCAGAGTAGAAGGGGATAATCTTCAAGAGACATATCTAAATAGTCGAAATCAGTTTGGAGATGAGGTAAAGAGAAGAATTTTACTTGGGAACTTTGTACTCTCTTCAGGCTTCTATGATGCCTATTATCTAAAGGCTCAAAAGGTGAGACATATTATTAGAGATGAGTTTAATAAAATCTTTAAAGAGGCAGATTTAATCCTCTCTCCTGTAGCACCAACTGTAGCACCTAAAATTGGTAGCTTTAAAGACCCTTTAGAGATGTATAAGAGTGATATGTTCACTATATCTATAAACTTAGCAGGTCTTCCTGCAATATCTCTCCCTATTAGTAGAGATAGTGAGGGTATGCCTATTGGGCTTCAGCTAATAGGAAATCTATTTAGTGAACAGACTCTATTTGATGGAGCGATGAGCCTTGAGAGAGCTGTAAATTATATATAAAAAGGATAAATATGAATATTAAAAAGAGAGCATTAACATTTGAAGATGTACTTTTAGTTCCACAACACTCAACTGTACTTCCAAAAGAGGTTTCAATAAAGACAAATCTAACAAAAAGGGTAACTCTAAATGCTCCTTTAGTATCTGCTGCTATGGATACTGTAACAGAGTATAGAACAGCTATTGCTATGGCTAGACTTGGGGGAATTGGGATTATACATAAAAATATGGATATAGAGTCTCAAGCAAAACAGATAAGTAAAGTAAAAAAATCTGAGAGTGGGATTATTATTGACCCTATATATATACTACCAGATAAGTATGTCAAAGATGCAGATGATTTAATGAGAGAGTATCACATATCTGGTGTACCTGTAGTTGATGATAAAATGAAGCTCTTAGGGATTATTACAAATAGAGATATGCGATTTATTAGTGATATGGGTGCAAAGATAGAAGATGTTATGACAAAATCACCACTTGTAACAGCAAAAGCTGGGACAACACTTGATGAGGCAACTAAGATACTACAGAAACATAAAATAGAGAAACTTCCTATTGTAGATGAGAATAATACTCTTCATGGTCTAATTACTATTAAAGATATAAAGAAGAGAGAGCAGTTCCCAAATGCAAATAAAGATGAACATGGCAGACTTAGAGTAGGAGGAGCAATTGGTGTTGGACAGATAGATAGAGCTAAAGCTCTAATAGATGCTGGAGTTGATGTTATAGTATTAGATTCAGCTCATGGACACTCACAAGGGATTATAGATACTCTAAAAGAGATAAAAGCCAATTTTGATATTGATGTA
>WGAM01000135.1 GCA_015494795.1 Campylobacterota bacterium | reverse complement strand
TCAATAATCTCCACATCTATAATATCATCACTATCTTTTTTATCTGATTTATCTATTCTCTTTTTAAATGGTATGTTAATACCCATCTGTAGAAATAGAGAATATAGAAGTAAAATTACTCCTAAAAAATCAGAAAAGACTCCGGGTATAATTAAAAGTATTGCTCCAAAAAAGTAAGAAGTTGTAGAGTTTTGAAAAGTATCAAGAGTTAATTTGCCATTAGATAGGGAATTAAAACCTTTTAAAAAAGATGTATGAGCATTTTGGAGTAGCCCCATACCTATTATAAAGGTTGTAACTATCCATATAACAGAGCCTAAAAATCCTATTTTAGAGCCAACGGCAAGGGAGAAGTATAGTTCTAAAAGAAAATATGGAATAATAATTAACATTAAGTTATCCTTTTTAAAATAGTATCTACAATATTATCTAAAGATAGCTCCTCTTTAACTAAATCAACTCTTCTAATAAGCTCTATCCTATTATCTTTTATACCATTTCCAATAATAATAGCGTAAGGAAACCCTATTAACTCAAAATCTTTTATCTTAACTCCAAAACCTGTTTTTTTATCAGCCCTATCATCTAAGATTACAGATAGCCCTTTTTCTAATAGGCTATTATATATCTTATTTGCTATATTCATCTGATTTTTATCTTTCGCCTTAGCTACAATAATATCAACTAAAAATGGTGCAGACTCTTCAGTCCATATACAGCCTCTATCATCATGGTTCTGCTCTATAATTCCTGCTAAGAGTCGGCTAACACCAATTCCATAAGTTCCCATAATAAAAGGCTCTAATTTTTGATTTCTATTTAAAAACTCTGCTCTCATAGGTTTAGAGTAGGTTGTACCTAATTGAAATATATGTCCTGCCTCTATCCCTTTTGTTTTTGTAAGCTCTCCTCCACACTTAGGACAAATCTTTTCATTCTCATCTAAAACCTCTATATTAGCTCCAAACTCACAACTACTACATACCATAATGGTATCTTCACCACTATCAGCTAAAATCATAAACTCTTTAGAGCCACTTCCACCAATAGCTCCACTATCAGCCTCAACCACTCTAAAATCTAAATCTAATCTTTTAAATATTCTCTTATAGGTCTCCTCCATAAGATTAAACTCTCGTATCATATCTTCTGTTGATGAGTGGAAACTATAGGCATCTTTCATTAAAAACTCTCTAGCTCTCATAAGTCCAAATCGTGGTCTAACCTCATCTCTAAATTTCCAATTAATCTGATACATATTTAGAGGTAACTCTCTATAACTCTTTACACTCTCTCTTACAAGATTTACCATAGCCTCTTCATTTGTTGGACTAAGCACAAAACTATTGTTATGTCTATCTTTAAATCTTAAAAGCTCTTTTCCAAACTTATCTGCTCTACCCGTCTCCTCCCATAGAGTAATTGGTGTAACTATTGGAAGATGTACCTCTTGACAACCTGCTCTATCTAACTCATCTTTAACTATGGCTCTAACTCTATCTAGTGTAATTTTTCCTAATGGTAGAAAATTATATAGTCCACTTCCACCAGATTGTTGAATAAAACCTGCTCTAATGAGAAGTTTATGAGATGGCAATATGGCATCATTTGGACTCTCTTTTGTTGTTGGTATTAATAGTCTTGAAAACTTCACTATATATATCCTTTTTTATGGTGTTCTCTCTTATATTTTTTTACATCTTGCTCATCTATCTCTATATTAAATATATCTTTTATTGCCTCAACTCTATTTGATGATGTACTCTTTGATGAACACTCTCTTAAGTTTTGAGTGGGATTATGTAGAAAACGGTTAAACATCTGTTCAGCCATCTTCTCTATATTCTCTCTATATTCAGATGGTATAAATCTCTTCTTTATAGCTCTATTAATCTCTTTAGATATAGCATCTTTTGCTTGGAGTCGCATATCCTTTATAATTGGCTCAATAGATAATGCTCTAAGCCACTTATAAAAATCATCTATATATCTATCTACTATATCTCTTGCTCTATTTGCCTGTTCTGCCTTTAGTGCATAGTTCTCTTTTGATATACCCTTTAAATCATCTATTCTAAATAGTTGTAGTCTATTTAAATTCATATCATCAATATCTCTAGGAATTGCCATATCGAACCATACTCTATCTATATTATCACTCTCTATCATCTCTTGTTTAATAATAGTATCTTCTGATGAGGTGGCAGAGAATAATAGACGGTATCTATTTAGATATTTATGAAGATGCACCATAGTGTCATATCTAACATCTTCACCCAACTCTTTTGCAATAGATTTTAGTTTATCTATATCTCTACCTAATATGATAATATCACACCCTAATCTTAATAGATTTTTAATAGCAATTAGCCCCATCTCACCGGCACCAATTACAACAGCACTCATACCTGTAATATTATCTCCATATATCTTATATGCCTGTGTAACTGCAACTGAAGCTATAGATAGAGGATAACGAGATATATCTGTTACATTTCTAACCTCTGCTCCACACTTTATAGCATAAGATATTACACGATTTAGTTTTGCACCTGCTGTTCCATTTTGGTATGAGAAACGAAAAGCCTCTTTAACCTGCCCTGTAATTTGAGACTCACCAATTACAAGCGACTCTAGTGAAGATACTACTGCAAATATGTGTCTAATTGCCTCTTTATCATCATATCTTCCGTCCATTCCTTTTAACTCAAAAAAGCTAAGTCCAGATTTCAGACTAAGCATTCCAAGTATTGCATGATAACTAGAAAAAGTATCTTTTGAAGCTATTACTATCTCCACTCTATTACAAGTAGATAATATATAGGCCTCCTCTATAAACTCAAATCCAGTAAGTTTATTTAACATTGTAGCCATCTCCTCATTAGATGAGAAGGCTAATTTTTCTCTTAGCTCCTGTTGACAATTTTTATGGTTAAATGAGACAACTTGATATGACATATTAAAACTCTCTCTCTATCATTGCTCTTGCAATATTAGATAAATCTCTCTCTCCTAATGATTCCATTAAATCTATAGCTTCATCTATAAGCTCTTTTGCCTCTTGATATGCCTTTTCAATAATTCCATACTTTCTCATAGCACTCTTTATCCATAGAGCCTCATCTTCACTTAAGCTTTTTTTATAGAGACATAAAAGATACTCTCTATCTTCGTGAGCTAAAACCTCATATAGATAGATATATGGGAGTGTAACTTTTCCCTCTTTAAAATCATGAAGGGCAGGTTTTCCAAGAGTTTTACTATCTGAAGTAATATCTAAAATATCATCTATCATCTGAAAAGCTAACCCTAAATTTTTTCCATATCTTCTATATACCTCTCTTGGTTTTCCAGCTAATATAGCTCCAGCCTCTGCACTAGCCTCCATAAGTGATGCAGTCTTTTGGTATAACATCTTTATATATGCATCTCTATTTGTATGAAATCTTTTAGATAACTCAACATCTGCTAATTCACCAAGACTTAGCTCTACAACTGAATTTGAGATAACCTTTGCTATAAGAGGTGATATATCTATTAACTCAAAAAATGCTTTGGAGTAGAGTATATCTCCCATCATAATAGCACTCTTATTACCCTCACTAGCATTAACAGATATTTTACCTCTCCTAGTATTAGCATCATCTATTACATCATCATGTAATAGACTAGCTGTATGAATTAACTCAACAGTTGAGGCTGTTTTAATAGATTTTATACTATCTCCTGCAATCTTTAAGATTAACTTTGAGCGTAATCGTTTCCCTTTTGGCAGTTTTTTATATAGCAATCTAGCTCTTTTATCATTAAGCTCTATAATATACTGCTTCATTATTCTCTCAACAGCACTTATCACCTGAGAGTCCTCTATTCACACTGAGTAACTATGTTACCTACAAGCTCTATATATAGACTATTTGTTCTATCATCTAACTCTTTATCTATAACCATGCTTCTCATTAGCCTCTCATGCTCCTCTTCAAGCCCCTTCTCCTCTAAAATCTTTTCGGCTATAGCAAATCGTCTAAACATCTTATCTAGCTCCATCTCTACTATATTTTGATTAGCTGTCCTTGCAATTGAGAAGAAATTACTCTTTGGTGTTCCTACAAATGCGTCATCATCATCAAAAATATTCATTTTGTCTCCACTTTTTTATTTAGATTATATCCAATTAATAGATAACTATTCACTTAATCGCTTAATATTAGCTCCAAGTGATAAGAGTTTGCCCTCAAGGTTATCATATCCTCTATCAAGATGGTATATTCTTCTTATATTTGTTACACCCTTTGCAACAAGTCCTGCTAAGACTAGTGCTGAACTAGCTCTTAAATCTGTAGCCATAACATCAGCTCCATTTAACTCAGCTACAGGTCTAACAGAGGCAACACTACCCTTTAACCATATATCAGCTCCTAATCTATTAAGCTCACTCACATGCATAAAACGGTTCTCAAATAGTCTCTCTTCAATAAGAGACTCACCAATAGCCATTGTAGCCACTGCCATAAATTGAGCCTGCATATCTGTTGGAAATGCTGGATACTCTGAAGTTATAATATTTATTGGCTTTAGTCTATTTGTTGGATATATTGTTAACTCTCTCTCCCCTATATCAAAACTACACCCCATAGCCTCTAACTTATCTATTGATGATTGAATATGTGTAGGATTAACCTCTTTTAGTGTTATTGATGAGTTTGTAATCGCTCCAGCACATAGATATGTACCTGCCTCTATTCTATCAGGAATAATTTTTATCTCTTTAAACTCTAAAGGTTTTTGATTAGTTCCATATATAGTAATAGTACTTGTTCCAATCCCCTCTATCTTTACACCTGCATCTCTTATTATCTCACATAGTTGGACTACTTCAGGCTCTTTTGCTGAATTTATAATTTTAGTAACACCTTTAGCTAAAGCTCCTGCCATAATAATATTTTCAGTTCCACCAACTGTAATCTTATCAAATATTATTTTAGCCCCTTTTAATCCATCTGGTGCTTCAGCTCTTACATATCCACCCTTTATCTCAATCTTAGCACCCATCGCTTCAAGTGCCTTTAGGTGTAAATCTATAGGTCTCTGTCCGATAGCACAACCACCCGGAAGACTCACTTCACACTCTCCAAATCTAGCAAGAAGTGGTCCTAATACTAAAATAGATGCTCTCATCTTAGATACAATCTCATATACAGCTTTAGTTGAGTTTATATTAGCATTATTAATAGTGGCAGTTGTTCCATTATGCTCTATCTCTCCACCTAACATTTTTAGTAGTTTTAGTAGAGTTCTAATATCTACAACATTAGGAAGATTTGTTAATTTTACAGGTCTGTTTGATAAGATTGTACTTGCAATTACGGGGAGGGCTGAATTTTTTGCACCAGAGATTGTGACGCTACCCTTTAGAGTATTGCCACCTATAATTTGTAAATAGTCCATTATATATATTATCCAATTAATTTTTATTTGTGTAATTTTATCAAAATTTTGTAAAGAAAAGCAAAACTATCTATCTTTATAGAAATTCTCTATATTTTCAAAAACTCTTAATAACTCATCTTTGTATGCAAAAATAGTATTTAGTGCTTCACTCATCTCTTCAGCCTCATCATCATATTGATGAGATATATTATTTCTTATATCTCTTAACTTTCTCCATATATTAACATCTAAAATATCAACTCTCTCTAACTGATTTAATATATCTAAAAAGGTAAGATGAGTAATATCTTCTACATATTCAGAGACAACCAATTTAAATAGTTTTGTTCCTAATGTATCTTGGAGTTTAGCAAATCTAAAGAGATACTGGTCTATTGCTCCTATCTCATCATCACTCAATCTCTCATATCGTGGTGCAGATAGTGGAAATATATCCTTTACTCTCATATAAGATTTTTCAATTCTAAGTTTATGTTTTCTACACTCATTGAGATACTTCTCTATTTTTATATTTTTATAACTCAAAACTATCCCTTTTTTTAAAGCTTCTTCTTCTATTAATCTATTTTTATCTTTTGAAATAACTATATCTATCTTCTGCTCTCCTATTCTATCTTGTAGTTTTCCTAAAAAATCTATCTTTTTTTCTAAATTCGCCTCTCTACTTAATATAAATAGGTCAATATCTCCACCTCTTTTAGTATCATCTACTCTTGAACCAAAGAGATATATTTTACCACTTGTAAAAACCTCTCTAAAACTAATAATAATAGCCTCTAGCTCTTTAGTTCTTAATCTCATCTAATTATTTTTTAATCTCTCCACTCATCTCATACTTATTTAGATATCCTCTCGGAGTTAGAACAAGTCCATTTGTTGTTAATCTAGTTTGAGAGTTACCTATAATAATAAGAGTTGACATAGTAACCTCTGGGTGGTTAATATCCTGTTTAATTAAATCTGTAGTATCTGTTACTGTAATCTTCTCTTTATCTCTTCCAACATGAGAGGCAATTATTGCAATTCTCTCTTCACCTTCACTTAGAGCCTTTAGAAAATTTTGATATGGTAAAATTCTCTTTCTTGATTTAGGGTTATATATACCTAATACCATATCTGCATCTAAAGAGTTTCTAACTCTCTTATCTATAATATTTATATCTGTTAACTTATCTGATAGTGAAATAACTGCAAAATCTTGACTAATAGGCGCTCCAACTCTTGATGCTGTTGCTAAAAATGATGTTACACCAGCAATAGATATTACCTCTATCTCACTCCATAAATTCTGTTTATCAATCAACTCTACTATTAAAGTGGCCATTCCAAACACATTAACATCACCATTTGAGATAATACAGGTTGTCTTTCCCTCTTTAGCATAATTTATAGCCTCTTGACATCTAGCAATCTCTTTTGTCATTCCAGACATAAATACAGGTTTATCTCCAATTAGCTCTTTTAGCTCTTTTACATAGTTTCTATACCCTACAACTGCTTCGCAATCATCTAAGGCTCTTAATGCCTCTGTTGTCATATATTTAGTTCCACCTGCACCAGAACTTAATATATATAATCTCTTTGCCACTATACTGCTCCTGCTATTGTTATTTTTTTACTATATATCTCTTTTTTTATAATAAGCTCTCTATATTTTGAGCCTAAAATAGCACTAGGCTCTGCTACACCCTTTAATCCAAAGAATTTTGTAGAGGCTGATTTAGAGAAATTATCTTTAAGTGAGTTAATAGTATCTTTATTATAGAAATTTATATTAAAGTTATATCTTTTTACAAACTCTAATAGTCCAACCTCATCAGATTTTGCCTCAAATGAGTTAATATCTTTAATATCCTCTAATTTTAGATTATATTTTTTTAAAAACTCTAAAAAGGCATCTCTAATCTCAATATAACTAGTATCTCTATTACAACCAATTCCAATAGATAATTTAGGTTTTAGAGTTAGAGAGTTAGATTTCACTATTGGAGAGATAACAACTGTATCTAAATCAATACTACTAAAATCGACTAATTTTAGATTTTTTTTATTGGGAATTGAGTCAAATATAGATTTATATGTAGCAACTTTTACCTCTTGCTTATTTAATAGTCTATTTGAGATTTTAGCTAAAGCTTTTAGATTTTCAATCCTCCAATCTCTCTTCTTAGCTAACATCTCAAATGCCATTGTATTAGTCTGGTCTGTTGCTGTTGAGATAAAATTAATAGCATTCGGTAATCTTTTTACTAACTCATTAGCTAAACTATTTGCTCCACCTAAATGTCCACTTAGAAGAGGTACTATCTTATCTAAAGCTAGATTAATTACCAATATGGCTGGGTCAGTAGATTTATCTTTTAGAAGAGGAGCAATCTTTCTTACAACGGCACCTATTGCTAAAATACAAACTATTGCATCATAACTCTTCCACGCTGATGGTAAAATATCATCTAACTTATTATATATTTTAAGATTATCTAAGTTATGTTTTAAATCTTTTTTACCATATATATCAACCTCATACCCATCTAAATAGTCCATAAGCCTAGAGGCACTATTTAGACTTAGTTGATTAATAGTGACTACTGCTATATTCACTATTTTTTATCTTCTTTAGGTAGAAATTTACCACAACCCTTTTCTGGTGTTCCACCAAAACTCTTCACCTCTCTAGCTGTTCCATTTTCATAGATAACTGTTCTTTGACAATTTGGTGACTCTTTACATCTATCATTACTACAACCAATATCATTTGGTACTGCCATATTAACTCCTTACTTTTTTTGGAATGGTAGCTAAATTTTCTTAAGATTTTAAAAGAGATTTTCTATATAGATGAGACTCAACACTCTCTTCTTGATATAGAAAATCTCCCAATAATATAACTGCAACTCCTTTAATATGTGAAACTTTATTCTCTATATCTCTTAATGTTCCTCTATATACTCTCTCATCTTCTCTAGTAGCTCTCTCTACTACCCAACATGGAGTATCTAATGGATAACCTATCTCTAACGCCTCTTTTTTTAATTTTTTAATAAGTGTAATAGATAGATAAAAGACTAAAGAGGAGTTTCTACATGCTAAAATATTCTCTAAACTCTCTGGATTTGGAGTTCTACCCTCTACTCTTGATATAATTAGAGTTTGAGATACACCCGGTATTGTATATTCTATTCCTAAACTAGCACTTGCTCCAAAACAGGCTGTAACTCCTGCTATAACTTGATACTCTATATTTCTACTCTTTAAAAAAGCTATCTGTTTAGCAATAGTTGAGTAGATAGATGGGTCACCTGTATGGACTCTTGCTACTATTTTTTTACTATGCTTTTCTAAAAAGTTAAAGATTTGAGGATATTTCATACCTTGTGAATCCTCTATAATAGCATCATCTCTACACCACTTTAAAACCTCTCTAGGGACAAGTGAACCTGTATATAGAATAGCATCTGCTTTTTGTAAAATCTTTTGAGCTTTAATGGTAATAAGCTCTGGGTCGCCTGAACCTGCTCCAATAAAATATATCACTGCTTTACTACCTTTATCTGAAAAAGTTGTCTCTCAGGCTCTATTAAATCCAATTTTCCTTTATATGTAGTTAAAGATAGAGATATAACACTATACTCTATTTTGGCACTATTTAAAATAGTTAACATCTGAGTTAGATTTTTAAGTGTAATAGCACTGATTAGCATAACTCCACTACTATTTAATCTCTCATATAGATATGGAAGTTTTGATATTACCTTCTCTCCTCCACCACCTACAAAAATTCTATCAGGATTATCCTCTATAGTATGAAATATCTCTTCTGCATTTCCCTCAAAAAGAGTAGTATCGCAAACAGAGTGATAAGATAGATTTTCTCTTATAAAATTTGCTCTTAGTGGCTTTTTTTCAAATAGAAGAGTCTTTACTCTATATCTCTTAAATGCTTCAATGGCACAACTACCACTACCAGCACCAATATCCCAAAGTATCTGATTAGCTTTTAGGTCAAGATTTTGAAGTGATAAATTTCTCTTATACTCTTTTGTTATCATACCTCTCTCTGTCTTAAATTCAAAATCTCTACTTATTGGAGATTTTGGAGTGAAGAGTCTCTTAATTAATAGAACAAAAGGCTCTCTTAAATCAAATCTTCTATAACCACTATTAAATATATCTATCTGCTCTAATACCTCATCACTATAACCCAACTTATACCCTATAGTAACCTCTATATCTCTACTAGTTAGATATTTAGTAGCCTCTCTTATCTTATCTATACTAAATCTATCACAGAGTATAAAAGTGTATCTATTAGTTAGAAATTTAGTTAAATCTATTCTATCTCTTGCATGAAGTGAAAAATAGTCAATTTCACTCTCACTTAATGCCAATTTTTCTAATAGATAATCTTTTGATGAGGTATTATCAATAATTCTAACCATATCTTTTGGTAACTGTTTAGCAATTAATATACCTGCACTAAAAAATAGGGGTGAGCCGGTAACTACATATAGAATATTCTCATCTCTATAATGGTCTAAAATATACTCTTTAGCACCTCTAAAATTAACCTTTAGGAGATTTTCTCTCTCCTCTTTAAAATTTTTATCACATACTACTCTATCAAATTTATCTATATCTATTGATGAGAGGTTATTAAAATTATAATCTCCCATTCCATTGCCTATAACTGTTAACATTTATTCTCTTTTTTATTGAAATTATATTATAACCCTGTGCTTTCTGCAAATTGGTCTTAAATATTTATCTGTTATTACACATTCTATATTTATTTTCGTGATGATTATATCAAAATTAATAGAGGAGCTAAAAGAGATATATTAAATAATTTGGAGTTATCTTAAATAGGGAATAAGAATAGTAGTTTTTTTTCTTTAATTACACTTTTATACTCCCTATTTTTACAAATAGGTGGTACAATATCATCTAAAAAACAAGGAGATAACAGTGTCATTGATATCCAAATTATTGACTACTACAGTAGTAGCCACATTAAGTCTTAATGCTTCAACCACAGATTCAGAGGTCAAAGATTATATTATGAACCATATGGTAAATAACTCACGAATTAAGGTTACTAGTGTAGATATGATTGGTAAAAAAGAGTTAGATAGACCAAAAGGGTGGGAGGCATTTTTTGTAAATATACATGCAGATGTAAAAAAGACTCCAACAGTTACAGATAAAATAACTGTACCTGAGACAGTTTTTGCTAAAGATGGTTTTGCAGTTCCCACTCTTATTGATATGAAAACAGGAAAAGATTTAAAATCTCAAATTAAACCAAAATTAGACCCAAAACTCTATGATGATAAACATCTATTTGCAGGAGATAAGAATGCACCACATAAAATCTTAGTTTTTAGTGACCCACAGTGTCCATTCTGTAAAGAGATTGTTCCAAAGATATATAAAGCCGTAAAAGAGAACCCTAAAACTTTTGCACTATACTACTATCATATGCCACTTCTTCGTATCCACCCTGTATCAGATGCAATATCAAGAGTAATGTTAATAGAGCAGAAAAAGGGTCACTTTGATAGAGTTATAGATATGTACTCTTTAGAGTTTAATCCAAGAGAGGTAAATGCTACTAAAATTTTAGGTAAAATCAATAAAAAATATGACTTAAATATTACAGAGAAAGATATTGATGCTAAAGAGATTGCAGATGAGTTGAAATATGATGAAAATATGGGGACAAAGTCTATGGTTGCAGGAACTCCAACTATATATCTTGATGGACAATGGGATAAATCAAGAAAAGCTTATATGAAATATATTAAAGATAAATGAACTATACTAGAGAAGATAAAGAGTTATTTTGAATAGATTAATAATAGCAACAAGAGCAAGTAAACTTGCTCTATGGCAGGCGTATCATATAAAAGATAGAATAGAAAAAGAGTTTCCTAATATTAAAGTTGAGCTAAATGAGATTACATCAAGAGGCGATAAGATTTTAGATAAACCTTTAGCTTTAATTGGTGGAAAGGGACACTTTACTAAAGAGCTTGAAGATGAGATGTTAGCAGGAAATGCTGATATGGCAGTTCACTCTCTAAAAGATGTACCAACATATATTCCAGATGGATTAGAGTTAGTAGCAATTACGAAAAGGCAAGAGCAGTCAGATGTTTTTCTCTCTCATAAATTTAGCTCATTAGAGGCTCTTCCTAAAGGTGCAGTGGTTGGAACTACAAGCCTTAGAAGAAGAATGCAACTATTAAGAGTTAGACCTGATTTAGTAGTTAAAGATTTAAGAGGAAATGTGAATACAAGACTTAGAAAACTAAAAGAGGGGCAGTATCATGCTATCATATTAGCATATATAGGCTTAGCTAGATTAGATTTACTTAAAGATATACCATTTACTCAAAAATTGCCTTTAAGTATGATGATACCTCCAATGGGACAAGCCTCTTTAGGTATAGAGATAGTTAGCACCAATAAAAAAGTAAGAGAGATAGCCAAATTTCTAAATGATGAGGAGAGTTCTCTTTTAACAAAATTGGAGAGAGATTTTATCTCTGAAATTGGAGCAGGTTGCTCTGCACCAGTAGCCGTTAATGCTACTATAGATAGAGATAATATAAAAATAGAGTCTATGATAGGCTATCCAGATGGAACTAATATATTACATAAATCATTAATAACCAAAAGAGAAGAGTCTAATAGTTTAGGTATAGAACTAGCATCTTTAATGGTTAAAAATGGAGCATTAGATATTTTAAGAAATGCTGAGAAGTTAGCATTTAAAGAAAATAGACCAGAGAGAATTTAAAAATTCTCTACTCTATTAATTTTACTCTTGCCTTAAGTCCAACTGTAGTGCTATATCCCACCTCACTAAACTCCAATTCTCCACTACTATTATAGATAAAAGTTGTTGGAAAAGCTGTAACATTAAATCTCTTTGCCAACTCTCCATTATAATCATTTATGACTATATAGTTATATCCTCTATCTTTTAAAAACTTATCTATTGCTTGAGATGAGCCAGAGTTTACAGCTACTGTTACTACTCTAATACCACTATCTTTTAAATTTTGTATATTAGAGGCTTCAAGCTTACAAGTTGGACACCAAGTAGCCCAGAAGTGTAGAATAAGAGGCTCTCCCTTTTTAAGAAGAGTTATCTCTCTATTATCTATTGATTTTAGTTTAATATCGGGTAATCGTTTATCAACAGTTGGTTTTCTAATATAGTTTAATCCCAATGAGATAATAAATATCATTAAAAGAGTAATCGTTATCTCTCTTAATATTATAGACCATTTTTTCAATTTAGATAATCCTGCAGTGCTTTCGGCTCTAATCTACCATTTAATCTTTTTAACTCTCTAATAGCTAGAATTGTTGCTTTAGCTCCAGCTATGGTTGTGAAGTATGCAATATTCTCTCTCAATACAGAGTGTCTAATAGTTACTCCATCTATTTTACTACCTTGGTCTTCGCTTGTATTTATTGCTAATACAATCTCTCCATTCTTAATCATATCATCTATATTTGGTCGCCCCTCAGATATTTTTAAAACCTTTGTAGATGGGACACCTGCACTCTCTAAAGCCCTATGTGTTCCTATAGTAGCTACAATCTCAAATCCTAAATCAATAAAATCTCTACCTATCTCTCCTACAAATCTTTTATCTATATTAGCTAGAGATATAAAAATTTTACCACTTAGAGGAATATTATTTTTTGATGCAAATTGACTCTTTGCAAAACTCATACCAAAGTTATTACTAATTCCCATAACTTCACCTGTACTCTTCATCTCTGGACCTAAAAGAAGGTCTGAACCAGTTAATTTATTAAATGGGAATACTGCCTCTTTTACAGCTATATGCCCTTTTAAATTTGGCTCTAATATTTTTCTATCAAAATTTACTACATTAAATTTATCATAAAATTTTAGAGCCTCTTTTAGATTTCCTTGTAACATAACTCTTGTAGCCACTTTTGCTAATGGTAATCCTGTGGCTTTACTTACAAATGGAACTGTTCTTGATGCTCTCGGATTTACCTCTATAAGATATACCTCATCTTTAAAGATTGCATATTGAATATTTAAGAGTCCAACAACTCCAAGCCCTAAAGCTATATTTGCCGTCTGCTCTTTTATCTCATTAATGAGTCTATCTGATATAGATATTGTAGGTAGTGAACAGGCAGAGTCTCCTGAATGGATACCAGCCTCCTCTATATGTTGCATAATACCACCAATATATACATCTTCTCCATCAGATATAGCATCAACATCAAGCTCTATCGCATTATTTAGAAACTTATCTATTAATACAGGGGCATCATTAGATACAGATACAGCTTCGTCCATATACTCTTTTAGCTCACTATCTGAAAAGACTGTTTTCATTCCTCTACCACCCAAAACAAAACTTGGACGAACAAGTACAGGATAACCGATACGATTTGCTACAACTATAGCATCCTCTTTTGTAAATACTGTTCCATTTTCAGGCTGTTTCAATCCTAGATTTTTAATAAATGATGAGAATAGCTCTCTATCCTCTGCAAGGTCAATAACTTTTGCACTTGTTCCAGCTATATTTGCACCAATAGCAGTTAAACCTTTTGCTAATTTCAGTGGTGTCTGTCCTCCAAAATGGACTATTACACCATCAGGATTTTCAAGCTCTATAACACTTCTAACATGCTCAAAATCTATTGGCTCAAAATATAATATATCAGAGGTATCATAATCTGTAGATACAGTCTCTGGGTTACAGTTGTACATAATAGATTTAATACCCATATCTGCTAATGCAAATGATGCATGAACACAACAGTAGTCAAACTCTATCCCTTGACCTATCCTATTTGGTCCTCCACCAATAACTAGAACTTTTTTCTCTTTAGATATACTATTCTTCTTTTCTATAGGCAATTTTGTAATATTTGTAGTTGAGTAGAGATATGGAGTTAGAGCTTTAAACTCTGCTGAACATGTATCAACCTCATTATACTCTAGTAGTATATCTAACTTCTCTCTTGCTCTATATATATCATTCTCATTTAGATTAAGTCCATCTTTTATATTAATAAGTTTAGCAATCATAGCATCAGAAAATCCCTCTGATTTTATCTCTCTTAATCTATGCTCATCTTTTAATAGAGTAATATCTATACTATTTTCACTCTCAACTAACTCTTCAAATTGATATAGATACCATCTATCTATTTTAGAGAGTTCAAAAATCTCATCTATACTATTTCCTCTTCTTAGAGCCTCAAATATATATAAAATTCTATCTGCATTTGGACGACGAATTTCATGAAGTAGTCTATCATTATCACAATCAACTCTATCAAATCCTATAAGTCCTGTCTCTAATGAGATGAGAGCCTTCTGAAAAGACTCCTTAAATGTTCTACCCATACTCATAACTTCACCAACTGATTTCATAGATGTAGTAAGAGTTGAGTCTGCCATTGGGAATTTCTCAAATGTAAATCTAGGAATTTTTGTCACAATATAGTCAATTACCGGCTCAAAACTAGCAGGTGTACCTGTAATATCATTTGTAATCTCATCAAGCGTAAATCCAACAGCTAAGAGTGTAGCCACCTTTGCAATAGGATAACCTGTTGCTTTAGATGCTAAGGCTGAACTTCTACTAACTCGTGGGTTCATCTCAATAACTATCATTCTACCTGTATCTGGATTAATAGAGAATTGAACATTACTCCCACCTGTATCTACCCCAACCTCTCTTAAAATTTTAAAAGAGGCATCTCTCATATATTGATACTCTTTATCTGTAAGTGTTAGAGCTGGAGCAATAGTAATACTATCTCCTGTATGGACTCCCATTGGGTCAAGATTTTCAATAGAGCATACAATAATGCAGTTATCATCTCTATCTCGAATAACCTCCATCTCATACTCTTTCCAACCAAGTAGAGACTCCTCTATAAGAATTTCAGATATAGGAGAGGCATCTAATCCACCTTGAACTATCTTTTTATACTCATCAATATTATAAGCAACACCACTTCCACCACCTGCTAGAGTATAAGAGGCTCTAATTATAAGAGGAAACCCTATCTTTTTAGCTATCTCCATAGCCTCTTCCATACTATAGGCATACTCTGAAATAGGTAAATCCATACCAATCTTTATCATAGCCTCTTTAAAAGCCTGTCTATCTTCCCCTTTTTTAATCGCTTCTGGATTTGCTCCTAAAAACTCTACCCCTTTAAGCATTCCACTCTCATACATCTCCATAGCCACATTTAGTGCAGTCTGTCCACCCATTGTAGGTAAAATGGCATCAACACTCTCTTGTTCTATAATTTTAGAGATAACTTCTGAAGTAATAGGCTCAATATATGTTCTATCTGCAAATTCAGGGTCTGTCATAATAGTAGCAGGATTTGAATTGATAAGAACTACTCTATATCCTAACTCTTTAAGCGTTTTAGCTGCTTGTGTTCCAGAATAGTCAAATTCACAGGCCTGACCAATTACAATTGGACCAGAACCAATAAGTAAAATAGTTTTTATATCATTGCGTTTTGGCATGAAAAGTACCCTTATTTTTAATTTGTGGATTATACTAAAAAGCTACTTAGAGGGGCTTTTTAAGGAATTTTATATAGAATTGCATAAAAAAAAGGTATAAAATGAGAAAGATAATCCTATCGCTAATGATACTTCTATTGCCACTTATGGCAATCTCTAAAGAGGTAATATATAAAGAGGCACAAGAGTCATGTTTTGCATATAATAATATGAAGCATACAAAAAATAGTAACAATATTAAATTACAAAAGGGTAAAAAATATAGAGTTATAGAGCAGAGAAAAGGGCAGATATTAACCCTAATTAAGGGTGAAAAGATTGCTCAAAGATGGGTAGATAAGAGCTGTTTTTCAGATAAAAAATCGAAAGATAAAAAGAGTATTTCAAAAAGAGCTAAACAGAACCTACTTGCCATCTCTTGGCAGAATGCTTTTTGTCAAACACACCAATATAAAAAAGAGTGTAAAGCTATGAGAAAAGGAGATTTTGCAACAACTTCTTTTGTACTTCATGGATTATGGCCACAACCTAGAAATAATCTATACTGCAATGTTGGTAAAAAAGAGGTTGGTATGGATAAGAATAAGCAGTGGAATAGACTACCTAAATTAGATTTATCTAAAGAGACAAGAGATGAGTTAAAAAAGTATATGAGTGGATATAGCTCAAATCTACATCTTCATGAGTGGATAAAACATGGAACATGTTATGGAACTACTGCTGATGAGTACTATAAAGATGCAATAAAGCTACTAAAAGAGATAAATAACTCAAAGGTTAGAGAGTTTTTTGTAAAGAATATGGGTAGAGTTGTAAAGCAGAGAGATATAAGAGGTGTTTTTGATAAAGAGTTTGGAAAAGGTGCAGGAGAGCATGTTAACTTAGTATGTCAGAAGGGTTTAATTACTGAACTATGGATATATATTGGAAGTGGTAGTAATAACTTAAAAGAGCTTCTTAAGAGTGGAGGAAAAGTTAAGAGTAGATGTTATAAAGGAAAAATTGATGAGGTAGGATATTAATTTATTAAAAATTTCTCCTCAAACTCGTTAGCAGGGATTGCCCTGCTACATAAAAATCCTTGATATGAGACATCACTATCAATCTCTAAAATTTTTCTCTTCTGTGCTATAGTTTCAATCCCCTCTATAATAATCTTATAATTAAACTGTTTACCTATCTTAATAATACTCTTTATTAACTCTAAATTATCACTATTTATTAAAAGTTCATTAACAAAAACTCTATCTATTTTTAAAACTTTAAATGAGAGTTTTTTTAAATAAGATAGAGATGAGTATCCTGTTCCAAAATCATCAATATTACACTCTATTCCTATATTTTTTAACTCTTTAATAATCTTCTCTGTTTTTGTAAAACTATCTATAAGAGTAGTCTCAGTAACCTCTAATTTAATTAAAGATGGGTCAACTTTATAATCTAAAATACATTTTTGGATATGTTTTGGAAAATCTATCTCATGTAACTGTCTTGCATTTATATTAATGGCTATATATTCAAAATTTATTAACCCCTTTTCATTCCATATTGAGAGCTGTTTGCAAACCTCATTTGCTACCCACCACCCTACTCTATTAATAAGTCCAGACTCTGTTGCCATAGGTATAAATTTATCAGGCATAATTATACCCTTTGTAGGGTGATTCCAGCGAATAAGAGCCTCTATAGCATTTAGCTTATCATCTTTTATAGATACTATTGGCTGATAGTATAGCTTAAGCTCATCTTTTTCTATTGAATGATTTAAATCTTGTTGTAGAGATGTTAACTCTTGCCTCTCTAAATCTAGCGTATGGTCATAAAATTTTATATTATTCTGTCCATCTCGTTTAGTTTGATACATTGCCATATCTGCATGACGAATTATTGTATCTATATTATCAGTCTTAGGCTCTATAATTACAATACCTATACTTGATGTCATATATAGATTTAATCCCTCTATCTCAAATACTCTATTAAATAGCTCTTTTATCTTTTGAGCAATCTCTTTTGCTCTCTCTATAGTTTTAATTTCGCTCTTTGATACAAAAGTGACTGCTAGAGTAAACTCATCTCCACCTAAACGACTTAAATGGCTATTTTTTATCTCTAAAGATTTAAATCTATTAGCAACCTCAAGTAGAAGTTTATCTCCAACAGAGTGTCCAAAAGTATCATTAATCTCTTTAAAGTGGTTTAAATCCATATAAAATAGTATAGAGAAGTAGTCTTGATTTCTCTTATTTTCAACTAACTTTTGCATAAAATTTTTATAACATCGTCTATTAGGAAGACCTGTTAAAGAGTCATGAAGAGATACATAATTTAACTTCTCATAAGCTTCATGCTCTCTTGTCTTATCTTCTAAAATTCCAACTCCTCCAATAACATTATTATTATCATCAATAAGAGCAGAACATCTAAACTCTACCCAAATAGCCTTATCTTGAAAAGTAAAATTATAAGAGCCAACATAGTTTTCAGTTCTCTTTTTAACTAAAGCACTTTTCATAATCTCTACCACTTTTTTATCATTTAAATTATTTAAATTAAAACCTTTTAAATTTCTCTCTAATCCAAATATTTTATAAAATATCCTGTTATAATTTAGTATTCTTAGATTTTTATTATAATAGAAGATACCAATTGGTGCTTGACTAAGAAGTAGAGATAGTTTTTTTTGCTTTATCTCCAATTTCCTTTTTGCATTTTTATATCTCTTCTCACTCTTTCTTCTATAAAATAGTTTGTAATAGAGATAGTCATATAAAAAGATAAAAACTAGTGTATTTATAAATATAAACCAACTTACTAATGCTAGATTATTTGCAATTTTATCTTGAAATATATAGAAAAAAATTATGGATAGTATAAATATTAACATTGCAATTTTAGGCATAGAGTAGTATATCTTTTCTATAAAAGCTTCTCTAACATCTAGTGGGAATATTCTTTTTAATAAGTAATCAAATGTTTTTTTCATAATAACCATTATATAATAATATATATTAATTTTAAATAACATTAGATGTTAAATAATAAAAAAATAGATATTATTCTTATTATATCTCATCTCTAAACAAAACTTGCTAAAATTATAAATTAGAAAAAAATGATAATTTATTTAAAAGGATTATATAAGATGAAAGTATTACTTATTAAAGATGTAAAAAACTTAGGTAAAAAGGGTGATATAAAAGAGGTGAAAGATGGTTATGGACAAAATTTTCTAATAGCAAAAGGTATGGCTAAGTTAGCAACTCCAAAAATTGTTGAAAATTGGAAAGCAGAACAAGAGAGATTAGCTAAAGAGTTAGCTGATGAGATAGAGAGATTTAAAAAAGAGAAAGTTATATTAGAGGCTAAAAAGATTACTATACCAAAAAAATTAGCTCCTGTTGGTATTCAAGGTTCTGTAAAAAAAGATGATATTTTTAATGCTATTAAGGAGCAGTTAAATATTACTATAGATAAGAGAAATATAGGACTTAAAAAGGCAATTAAATCAACAGGTGAGTTTAAAATAGATATTAAACTAGGGCATGGTATTCATGCAGATACTATTGTAGAAGTTATAGGAGCGTAAATTAGTGTTTGAAGCAACAACAATCCTTGCCTATAAGGGTGAAAATTCTGCTGTTATTGGTGGTGATGGACAAGTGACTTTTGGAAATACTATTTTAAAGGGTAATGCTACTAAAATTCGCACTCTTTATCATGAAAAAATTTTGGCTGGATTTGCAGGTAGTACAGCTGATGCCTTTAATCTATTTGATATGTTTGAGACAATATTAAATGAGAAAAAAGGTGATTTACTAAAATCTGTAATTGAGTTCTCTAAGATGTGGAGAAAAGATAAACATCTAAGACAACTAGAGGCTATGATGTTAGTTTTAAATAGAAAACATATATTTATACTCTCTGGAACTGGTGATGTGGTAGAGCCAGAAGATGGGAAAATTGCATCTATTGGTAGTGGTGGAAACTATGCAATATCATCAGCAAGAGCATTAGATAGACATACAGATATGGAGGCTCGAAAATTGGTAGAAGAGAGTCTTAAAATTGCAGGTGAACTCTGCATATATACAAACACAAATATTAAAATATTGGAGCTTTAATTGAGTAAAACAGTGTCAACTAATCTTACACCAAAAGAGATTGTATCATTTTTAGATAAGTATGTAATTGGACAGACAAATGCAAAAAAGACAATAGCTGTAGCTTTAAGAAATAGATATAGAAGAATACAACTAACTCCTGAGTTACAAAAAGATGTTATGCCTAAAAATATTCTTATGATAGGGAGTACTGGTGTAGGAAAAACAGAGATAGCAAGACGACTCTCAAATATGATGCGTCTCCCATTTGTAAAGATAGAGGCTAGTAAATATACAGAGGTTGGTTTTGTAGGTAGAGATGTAGAATCTATGATACGGGATTTAGCTCTAAACTCACTCTCTTTAGTTCGAGAGGAGCAGAATGAGTTAAATCAAGATAAGATTGAGGCATATATTGAGAATAAGATTATAGAGAAACTTCTTCCTCCCCTTCCATCTGGTGCTAGTGATGCAAAATTGAGAGATTATGAAAACTCTTTTACTAGAATGCAAAAAAAGTTTGAAGAGGGAAAACTTGACCATCTAAAGATAGAGATTGAACTACCAGCACCAACAATTGATATATCAACAGCAGGAAATGTTCCACCTGAAATGGCAAATGTTCAAGAGTCTATTATTAAAGTTATAGGTGGATTAAATAAAAAGGGTAAAAAGAAAGAGGTGACTGTTAAAGAGGCTAAAAAGATATTAGCTCAAGAGGCTAGTAGAGAGCTTTTTGATGAAGATAAGTTAAAAGATTTAGCAATTAAAAAGATAGAACAGGGAGGAATTGTATTTATTGATGAGATTGATAAGATTGCTGTTCCTGCAAACTCAAACTCAAGGCAAGACCCATCTAAAGAGGGAGTTCAAAGAGACCTACTACCAATAGTTGAGGGTTCTAATGTTCAGACTCGTATAGGAGTAGTTAAAACTGACCATATTCTATTTATATCAGCAGGAGCATTTCATCTAAGTAAACCAAGTGATTTAATTCCTGAACTCCAAGGGCGTTTTCCTCTAAGAGTTGAGCTTGATAGTTTAGATAGTGAGGCACTATATAGAATTTTAACAGAGCCTAAAAACTCACTTATAAAGCAGTATAAAGCACTATTAGCTGTTGAGGGAGTAAATCTAATATTTGATGAAGATGCCCTAAGAAGTATTGCAAACTATTCAGCTCTTGCAAATGAAAAGACAGAAGATATTGGAGCTAGACGACTCCATACAATTATGGAGAAGATTATAGAAGATATTAGTTTTAATGCAGATGAGTATGTAGGTCAAGATGTAGTAATAGATGAGGCTCTTATTGAAGAGAAGTTAGATAAGTTAGTAGATAGTGAAGATACTACTAGATACATTTTATAAAAAAGGATAAAAAATGCAAAAAAAGTTAGAGAAGATTAAAGAGTCAATAGATAATTTAGATAAATTAACAGATGAGCAGAAGAGTTCTAGTTTTAAGATTATTGAGGAGTGGTCTGCAGAGGACAGAGCTTCTGGGACTTTATATAAGAAATTAGTAGAAATTTCAAAAGATATAGAGCCTATTTTAATAGAGTTAGGACTTATATAGAAGAGTTTTATTAACTCTTCTAAAGATTAAAAATCTTGAAGTGTCACTTTAGCATACATTCCGGGGAATATATTTTTATTTTTCTTATCAAATGATACACGAATTTTTATCTTATGTGTCATTGGATTTGCATCTGGTATTACAGCCTTAATTCTACCCATTGTATGGAATTTTATAGATGGTATCTCTACAGGAATTCTCTGTCCCACATGCACTTTAGATATAATACTCTCTGAAATTGATACATCAATCTCTAAATTTTCAGTATCAACAATCATAATTGTTAACATTCCGGGCATTACCATATCTCCAACTTTAATGTTCTTTTGAACAACAACACCATCAGAAGGGGCTTTCATCTTAACATAGTTATAGATACTTGCCATCTGTTTAGCTTTAATTGCTGCTTGTCTAACCATAACTTGAGCCGATTCTAACATAGTCTCTATATTTTCAGCTTGAGCCTCTAAATCATCTAAGTCCATCATAGGTATCTTTTTTCGTTGCTTTAATCTCTCTTTTTTTTCATTAATCCTTGCTAATCTTTTTCTCCAAAACTCTACAACAATTTTTGACTGCTCCAACATTAAATCAGCTTGTGATTTCATAATATCAAACTCTGCTGACTCCATCTCATATAGGTCATCTTCTCTTTTTACTCTATCACCAAGTTTTACAAAAACTTTTTTAATATAACCCATATATCTACTACCTATCATCTTCTGCCCATCTGATACAACTGTACCTGTAAGGGTTATTTTATCTGCCCTCAGCGATAGAATGAGTAAAAATGATACAATTAATATTTTTTTCATACTACTCCATTAATCCTACTACCATTTTCTTATCTGAACATGACATTTCATACACTGTTGAGTAATTTTACTATAGGATTGTAGTGCTTGAACGGCATCTCCAGATTTAAATCTATCTTCAATATCTTCAGCTTTTTGAATAATCTTTTTTCTTATCTTATTTGTCATCTTAAGATTATTATTTATCCACTTCTCATATATATCTTTATTATTAACCTCTGAGTCTATCGCCCGTACTTTAATGATTGTCTCTTTAAGAACCTTTGTCCCCTCTTTTACTATATCTAGGTTATTATAGAAAAATCCTGTCTGTATTGACTCCATAGCTTTTGCCATTTTTTGCATATCTAAAATTCTATCGGCTTGTGTATATCCACTAGCAAAACTCATAGTTGTTGCAATAATTGGAACTAATAGTAATCTTTTCATTTTTATCTATCCTTTTGAAAATATTTTATAATAGTATTGTAACAAATTATCTTTAATTACTAAGTTTCATTGATAAACAGTATATTTTCTAATTAATATTTTTTATCTTGTTTAAGTATTATTTCAAATATATATGGCTAAGATGAGATTATTAAAAACAAGAAAAGGATAAAAATGAGAAAAACAATAATTTTAAGTGCTGTAGTAGCAGGAATGATTACAACTGTAAATGCTGACTTTAGCTTTGGGGATATGTTTAAAGATATGAAAGAGGCAGCTATTAGCATGAGTAAAGATGCAAAGGATAGTGTAGCTTCTCTTAAAGATGGAGCAGTTGAGACAAGTAAAAGTGCTGAGAGAACTATTACTAATGTTAGTAGTGATGCAAAAGATAGTGCTGTAAAGGTATCTGATGACCTTAAGACTGCTGAAGTTTCAACAAGTAAAGATACTAGAGATTCTGTTGTAGAGGTATCTGAAGATACAAAAGACTCAATCACAAATACAACTAAAGACCTTAAGGATAGTGCAACTATTGCATCAAAAGATATGAAAGATTCAGCTGTTTCAATATCTCATGATACTACTGACTCTATTAAAACTGTATCTAATGATACAAGAGATTCTGTTAAAACTGTCTCTAATGATACAAGAGATTCTGTTAAAACTGTTTCTAATGACACTACAGATTCTGTTAAAACTGTCTCTAATGACACAAGAGATTCTGTTAAAACTGTATCTAACGATACAAAAGATTCTGTTAAGACTGTCTCTAATGACACAAGAGATTCTGTTAAAACTGTATCTAACGATACAAAAGACTCCGTAAAAACTGTATCTAACGATACAAGAGACTCTATTAAAGATGTTTCAGATGATGCAACAGAAGCAACTAAAACAGTATCTAATGACACAACAGACTCTGTTAAAACTGTATCTAATGATACAAAAGACTCTGTTAAAACTGTATCTAATGATACAAAAGACTCTGTTAAGACTGTATCTAATGACACAAGAGACTCTGTTAAAACTGTATCTAATGACACAACAGACTCTGTTAAGACTGTATCTAATGACACAAGAGACTCTGTTAAAACTGTATCTAATGATACAAGAGACTCTATTAAAGATGTTTCAGATGATGCAAATGATGCAACAAAAACAGTATCTAATGACACAAGAGATAGTGTAAAAGAGGTATCTAATGATGCATCAGATACAACAAAAACTATCTCTAATGATGCAAATGATGTAACAAAAGATAAAAAATAATTTTTTATCTTCTATTTTTTAAATAAAGCTATATTCTTATAGCTTTATTATCTTTTTTAAAATTTAATTTCAAAGCCTCTCTTCAAAAAAACATTACATATAGTTACATTAATTTTATATAATTTATTATCATTAGTATTTCTTATATGTTTCGAACAGTATATATGATATTATTTAATACTTTAACAAAAAGGATAAAAATGAAAAAAACAATAATTTTAAGTGCTGTAGTAGCAGGAATGATTACAACTGTAAATGCTGACTTTAGCTTTGGGGATATGTTTAAAGATATGAAAGAGGCAGCTATTAGCATGAGTAAAGATGCAAAAGATAGTGTAGCCTCTCTTAAAGATGGAGCAGTTGAGACAAGTAAAAGTGCTGAAAGAACTATAACAAATGTTAGTAGTGATGCAAAAGATAGTGCTGTAAAGGTATCTGATGACCTTAAGACTGCTGAAGTTTCAACTAGTAAAGATACTAGAGACTCTATTGTAGAGATATCTGAAGATACAAAAGACTCTATTAGTAATACAACTAAAGACCTTAAAGATAGTACAACTATTGCATCAAAAGATATGAAAGATTCAGCTGTTTCAATATCTCATGATACTACTGACTCTATTAAAACAGTATCTAATGATACAAGAGATTCTGTTAAAACTGTATCTAATGACACAAGAGATTCTGTAAAAACTGTTTCTCATGACCTAAATAGCAGTGTAAAAACAGTATCTAATGATACAAGAGACTCTGTCAAAACTGTATCTAATGATACAACAGACTCCATTAAAACTGTTTCTCATGATACAAAAGACTCTATTAAAACTGTATCTAACGATACAAAAGACTCTGTTAAAACTGTTTCTAATGACACAACAGATTCTATTAAAACTGTTTCTCATGATACAAAAGATTCTGTCAAGACTGTCTCTAATGACACTAGAGATACGATAAAAGATGTTTCAGATGATATTAATAGTACAGCAACAACAATATCTCATGATACAAAAGACTCTGTTAAGACTGTATCTAATGATACAAGAAATTCTGTTAAAACTATATCTAATGACACAACAGACTCTATTAAAACTGTTTCTCATGATTTAAATAGCAGTGTAAAAACAGTATCTAATGATACAAGAGATTCTGTTAAAGATGTTTCAGATAATGTAAATGATTCAACTAAAACTATATCTAATGATACAAGAGATAGTGTAAAAGAGGTATCTAATGATACAACAGATGCAACAAAAACAATCTCAAATGATGCAAATGATGCAACTAAAGATGTAAAATAACTTCTACTTTTAAAATAGATGTAACATTTACTCTTTGTTACATCTATTAATATAATCTATCTCTATTACTATTTCTTATATATTTTAAGTATATTTTAGAATAATTAGTGTTATCATATTATATATCAAGACAAAGGATTAATATGAAAAAGATAGTTATTTTTTCAATAATGGTCACATTTTCATCAGCAGATTTCTTTAGTAGTATGTTTCATGATATGAGAGAGGCTGCCAAACATGTAACTCACAATGCTAGAGATACAGTAGAAGATATGTCTGATGATGCAAATGATATAAGAAAGAGTGTTTCAGATGATGTAAAAGATACAACTAAAACGCTCTCTAAAGATACTAAAGATACTGTGAAAACAGTCTCAAAAGATAGAAAAGAGTCTGCTAAAGATATTTCTAATGATATAAAATAGAGCTACTAGTCACTTTTAGTAGCTTTATATTTTTAAATAATAAAGTAGAATAATCAAAAATTACATTTTCTATAAAAATGTGTTATTATTGATATAATAATCATTTTTAAGGAAGTCAAATGAAGTTAAAAAGCTTAGCGTTAAGTATTATTCCTATATTATCACCTCTATATCTATCATCTAATGAAGTCAATAGTAGTATAAGAGATGTAAATATAATAATTCCCAATCCTATTAAATCCCCATCTGTAGTTAAATTACATGTTAAAAAATCTAGCAATGATAGTATAATGAATAGTCGTGCAATTAAATTTTCAAAAAGATACCCTCCAAATTATACTCCATTAGAAGAGAGAATATCTAAAATGTCTATAGAGAGTAATAATAAAAGTAAAGTTGGATATATTAATCATGGTAGAGTATCTGTTAATTTAATAGGTGATTTAATTAAGACAAAAGATGCTAAAGCAAAACTTATTAAAGCAGGATTTAAGATTGTAAAAGTCTATCATATCAATAAGAGAAGAAGTTTAGTATCTATTGTATTTACAAATGATACTCTAAAAAAGATGGCTAGTAAAAATGGTAGAGGCTTTGCAGGAACTCTAAGACTTCTTATAGATAAAAAGGATAAAATCTTTGCAATTACAAATCCACTCTATATTACAAAAGCCTTTCTACAAGATGATTTCAATAAAAAAGAGTCAGAAAAACTTTTAGATATGATAACTAAAGAGTTTACAGGACTAAAAGACTCATTAGATAAATTTAAATTTCAAGGACTACCAAAATATCAATTTATGGAGGGTATGCCACACTATAAAGATATGATAGAGGTTGGAAATGGAGATAATCTATTAGAAAAGGCTAAGAAGAATAAAAAGAGAGTAGCTTTTATACTTCCACTCGATAAAGACTCAACATTGATTGGTGTAAAATTATCAAAAAGAACAAAAAAATTTCCTAAAAAGATTGGATTAAAAAACGCCGGATTACTTCCATATCCTGTTTTGATAGAAAATAGTAGAGCAATGATATTAGACCCTAAATATTATATATCTGTAATGTATCCTAACTTAAAAATGGAGGAGTTTATGACTATTGCTACTATACCAGAAGCAATAGAGAAAGATTGTAATAGAGTCTTTAGATAACTCTTTTGTCTATCTCTATCCAAATAGTTTTTTAAAAGCAGCAAGAAGTTTAGCAATAATTCCTTTAGGTTTTATTAGCTCTGCAATAAATGTATCATAAGTTACACCATGCTCCTCTAAAAAACCATCAAGGTATGCTATTGATTTCTCCATTCCATGTTTTTTTTCTATACTTAACATCACCTCATATAACTCCTCTATTGTATCTATTACATCTTGTGAAGTTGCTCGTCTAAATGCTGTTAAAGATACAATCTTTCCATTTTTATCAAATTTTGGCTCAAAATCAGCTATAACCCAATAATATTTACCACTTTTAGCTAAATTTTTTATAACTCCAGATATTGCTCTTCCAGATAGAAGAGCTTTCCAAATTAGATAAAAAATAGCTCTTGGCATATCAGGGTGTCTTACAATATTATGTGCAACTCCAATAAGCTCATCTTCACTATACCCTGATACATCACAAAAATTTTTATTAATAAATATGATATTACCTTTTAAATCTGTTTTACTTACCAGAAACTTTTTCTTACTAAATCTTATCTCTTCGTCCATAGCAATTGGTCTATATACCATGATAAAATCCTTTATATATTATTAATATATTTTATTAAAAAAGGGTTAAAAATAAGCTTATTTATTTTTAAATATTTAAATTTGTTAAAATTTTAGTCATATTTTCTCTTATATCTCTCTAACATACTCTCATTTCCAATTAGTCCACCTTGATGAATATATAGGAGAGGTTTTTTTAAAATTTTAGGATTTTCAATTAAAGTTAACCAACCAATAGGGTCATATAACATATCAAACTCAATTCCCATCTCATTTTTTAATCTCTTCCAAATCTCATAAGACTCTCTATATAGTTTTCCAAATTGATATTTCTTTTTAGGTTTAACTACTGTTGGATGCTTTAATATATTATTCTCTAACATTATGAATTGTAACTTAAGATATAGAGCATCACCTATACATGGAACAGTATATACCTTTGCTTGAAATCTACTATCAAACTCAAATAGTGATTTTTGTAAAAATAGTGCTGTAGTACCTGTACCTGATGGTAAAAATATATTTAAATCTTTTATACCTTCTGCTTGTTGCCACAATTTTATCTCTTGAGCCAATATTTTAACCCCAAACCTTGCATTTTTATCTCTTCCACCCTCCTCAATAAATAGTGTATGTTTATCTTCTAACTTCTCTCTTTTTGGTTTCTCTTTTTGTATAATTAGTTTCATACCATTCTCTATAGCATATTTATAATTTCCAATAGGATTAGCTTTTAGATATGATGAGATATGGTTAACATAATACTCAAACTCCCACCCTTTAGCCTTTGCTAAAACAGATAATGAGTACATTGCATTTGATTGATTAGAACCATACGAGATAACTTTTCTAATATCTGAAAACTCCTTTAGTATAAAATAGTAAAATTTTCTAGCTTTGTTGCCTGAAAATTTAGGATTAAGAAGGTCATCTCGTTTTATATATATTTTCTGGTTTTGAAATATTCTCTCTTCAATTGGTGAGTTACATACATTATATTTATTTATATCCATAACTAGATTATACACCGATTTATCTTTATCTTAAGTACTATTTAGATAGACTTTCGCGTCTATTTTAAGATAAATTCTCATGTAGTTATTCCTTGAATGGTTGCACTATTTATTTAGTGTTGAAGGCTACAGAGGCAAAACCTAAAAGAGAAATCTCTATAAAAAATTAGAATTATTTGCAAGGAGCAAGAATGGTAACAATGAAAGATTTACTAGAGTGTGGAGTACACTTTGGTCACCAAACAAGAAGATGGAACCCAAAAATGAAAAAGTTTATTTTTGGTGAGAGAAAAAATATATATATCATAGATTTACAAAAAACATTAAGATATTTTAAATATACATATAATGTTGTAAAAAATGCAGCTGCTGAGGGACAAACAATAATTTTTGTTGGAACTAAAAAACAGGCTAGAAATGCTGTTAAAGAGCATGCTGAGAGATGTGGTATGCCTTATGTATCTACTAGATGGTTAGGTGGAATGTTAACAAACTATCCAACAATGAAAAAATCTATTAGAAAACTTGAGATTATTGAGCAGATGGAAGAGAGTGGACAGTTAGAGCTTTTAACAAAAAAAGAGGCTTTAATGTTAATAAGAAAAAAAGAGAAACTAAGCTCATATCTTGAAGGTTTTAGATATATGAAACAGTTACCAGATATGATGTTTGTAGTAGATGCAGTAAAAGAGCATATTGCAGTTAAAGAGGCTAGAAGAATGGGAATGAAAGTTATTGCACCACTAGATACAAACTGTGACCCTGATTTAGTTGATTATCCAATTCCGGGAAATGATGATGCTATTCGTTCAATTAATCTATTCTGTAAAGAGATGGCAGAAGCAATTATTGAGGGACAAGCTGAGTTAGCTGAAGCTGAGGGCAAAGATGTTGAACAAGCACCATCTGCTGATGCTGAATTTGCACAAAAAATGATGGAGGCAGAGATAACCGAAGAGGTTAAAGAGGTTGTTGCTGAAGCTGTAGAAGAGGGTAAAAAAGAAGAAGAGAAAAAAACAGAAGAGGTAAAGGCATAACCAATGGCAAAGTTTGGACCAAAAGATATTAAAAAATTAAGAGAAGCTACAAATGCTGGTATGATGGATTGTAAAAAGGCATTAAAAGAGTCTGATGGAGATTTTGATGGAGCTATTGCTTGGCTTAGAGAAAAGGGTTTAGGAGCTGCTGCTAAAAAAGCTACTAAAGTAGCAGCAGAGGGTGTTATCTCTGTGAAAGTTGGAGAGAATAAAGCTATAATTATTGAGATTAATTCTCAAACAGATTTTGTTGCTCAAAATGATGTTTTTAAAGGTGTTGTTAATAGAATTACAGAACATGCTTATAGTAATAATCTAGGTAGTGCTGAAGAGATTAACTCTTCTGAGATTGATGGACAACCTTTTAGCGAATATCTATCTCTTCAAATAGCTACAATTGGTGAAAATATTGTAGTAAGACGAGCTGGAATGGTTAGCTCAGATGATAAAGCTTTTGCAATAAATGGATATCTTCATGCAAATAGTAGAGTGGGAGTTTTACTTGGTGCAAAGTGTGAAGATGAAGCTACAGCAGATAAGGTAAGAGGTGAACTTAAAAATATTGCAATGCATGCAGCAGCTATGAAACCTACTACTCTATCCTATAAAGATTTTGATGCTAAATTTGTAGAAGATGAGACGAATGGTAGAATAGAGAAGGTAAAAAAAGAGAATGAAGAGTTAGCAAGACTTGGTAAGACTCTTAAGAATGTTCCAGAGTTTGTAAGCAGACAACAGTTAACTGATGAGGTTATTGAAAAGGCAAAAGAGAGAATTAGAGCAGAGCTTAAGGCAGAGGGTAAACCTGAAAAGATTTGGGATAGAATTTTACCGGGGAAATTAGCAAGATATATCTCTGATAATACTCTACTTGACCAAGAGTTAGCTCTACTTGACCAAAAATATGTAATGGACGATAGTATGAGTGTTGGAGAGTATTTCAAAAAAATCTCTAAAGGAAAAGCTGAAATTACAGATTTTATTAGACTTGAAGTTGGTGAAGGAATTGAGGTTAAAGAGGAAGATTTTGCTGCTGAAGTTGCAAAACAGATGGCATAATCTATTGAGAGTAGATATTTAATCTATTCTCAAATTTAAATTAAAAGGATATAAACTCCTATGTTACAAGCTTCTAATATATCACATGCATTTGACTATCAACTATTTTCAAATATAGATTTTACATTAAAAACTCATGAATCTAAAGCTATACTTGGTAGAAGTGGCTCAGGAAAATCAACACTACTTCATATATTATCAACATTTATAAAACCAAATAGTGGAGATGTAAGACTATTTAATAGAGATATATACTCATTAGATGAGAGTGAAATTGAGCATATTAGAAGATACGATTTAGGAATTATATTTCAAGCACACTATCTATTTAAGGGTATGACTGCCTTAGAAAATTTAGAGATTGCTACAATATTAGCAGAGACAAATATAGATAAATCTATTATAGAAAAGTTAGAAATATCAGATAATATATATCAAAAGATAGGAGATTTATCTGGTGGACAACAGCAGAGAGTATCTATCGCTAGAGTTTTAAGTAAAAAACCAAAAATTATATTTGCAGATGAGCCAACAGGAAATCTTGATAAAGAGACAGCAAAACTTGTTATGGAAGTTCTATTGGATTATATTAAAAACAACAGTGCTAGTTTAGTATTAGTTACTCATGATGAGACAATGGCTAAATTTTGTGACAAATGCTATTTACTTGAAAATCAAAAACTAAATAAATATTTCAAATAAAATAAAAAGAATAAAAAGCATATATTTAGAAAAAAATTAGATATAATTTAGTAAAAAGTAAAAAGATATGCAAAATATACATAAAGAGTTAGCAGATATACTAAGAGGTAGTAAAAAGATAGATTATAAAGGTATTGTATTATATTTAGTAGAAAAAGAGGTATTAGATAAGGCTCTGATTTTAGAGATGAGAGTGGTAGCAGAAAATGAAGATAGAGGTATAAAAAAGAGAAACCATTTTTATGATTATGCTAAAATAATAAATCCACAATATCCTGCATATAAATATACTCTTTTAATGAAACACAAGAAAAAAGAGATATTTGACCCACTTAAGGTTAAAAAGACTCTTCCAGCAGAATTTGAAATTTGGAAAAATAAATCTAGGGTAGATTTAGAAAAAGAGATAAAAAGTCAAGAGACAGCAATAACAGAAGAGTATGGAAAGGTATTAAGAGATAGACTTGAAAAGGAGATAGAGATAGCGGAGAAAAAGATAAAAGAGGTATTAAGTGATTTTGACTCTTATGATGTTGTCATATCTACCTTTGAAGCTTATACATACTACCCTGCTCTATACTATGTTATGGAGATAGATGGCAAAAATGTAGCAAAAGATACACATCTTCGTCAAGATGTACCAAATCTATTATGGTTTCAAGACAATAGACCTTTTAGTGAACTTCGCTCCAATGATAGAATGAGCAGAATTATTCAAACTTTTGATAGATATTGTGGTTCTATATATATTAAGAAGAAAAAATCTTAAAATGGTACCACAGGTCGGACTCGAACCGACACGCCAAAAGGCAGAAGATTTTGAGTCTCCCAAGTCTACCAATTCCATCACTGTGGTATTCTATAAATTAGAATGGGATTATACAGTGATAAAACTTAAATAGTTTTTAAACTAAGCTATAGTCTCTTTTAGAGTTTTTCCAACCTTAAATTTTACAGCATTTCTCTCAGGAATTTGTACCTTCTTTCCCGTTAAAGGAACTCTTGCTATCCTTGCAACTCTTCTTACTGTTGAAAACGAGCCAAATCCAATAAAATTAACTTTCCTACCCTCTTTTAATGCTTCAGTAATTGTATCTAATATCGCATTTAGCACCTCATTAGTATCTTTCTTTGATAAACCCGCCTTTTTTGCTACACTATCGATAAACTCTGCTTTTTTCATTAATAATTCCTTTTATAAATATATACTCTCAATTCTACAATTTTTTTTTTAAAAAAACAAGTTTTTAATTTGAAAAAGGGATAAAGCTCGAAAAATAGGTGTTTAAAACTATAAAAAAAACTCTCATAAGTAAAAAATTAGTTATAATTTTATAAAAATATTAATTTTTATTATTTTAGGAGTATTTGTGTATATTTATATTATTGTAGCTTGTATAGTATTTATCTATGGAGCATTCTCTACTATATTTCACTCTACAGATATCGTTGGAAATATTGGTAGAAGTTATGGTGAGGCAAATTTAAATCTATTTGGATATTTAGCCTATATTGATTTACTCCTTTTCCTATATCCTCTATATCAACTATACTATAATAGAAACCTTGTAAAAAAGATAGATTTTTATGTTGGGTGGATAATACTATTTATATCCTTAATTTTACTAGAGTCTCTAATATTAGAATTTAATAATGTTGGAAGTGTAGGTATTACTCTAAGACTCTTTTTACTTCCATATATAGGAAAAGCTGGACTATGGCTACTCTGGCTCTTAACCTTTTTAGTCTCTTTAGTACTCATCTTAGATGATATTCCAGATTTATATTTTATAAGAAAAAGATTATTTATATTAAAAGAGACTCTTTTAAAATATATAAAAAATATTTTTTCTAAATTTAAAAATCCATTTTTTGATAAACATAGTACAGAGATTATGGCTACTATTGTATCTAAAGGTGTAATAGAAGAGAGACCAAAAAGTAATAGTCATACTATTGCTCATGATAGATTAAAAAAGATTACAAC
>WGAM01000134.1 GCA_015494795.1 Campylobacterota bacterium | reverse complement strand
CGGTTCTTTTGAGTTAGTATCATAGTCTTCATATAGCAATTATATACAAAATATGATATGATGTCAAGTGAGAATTTTCAGCAGAGCTGATTATTTCTCCTCACCGCCATCAATGGCGATGTCTCCGAAATAAGGAAAAATTGATGAAAATAGGTAATTTTGATTTAGAGAGAGATGGGGTATATATTATTGCTGAACTCTCTGCAAATCATGGAAGAGATATTAATATTGCAAAAGAGACTATTAAAGTAGCAAAAGAGATAGGAGCTAATGCTATTAAGCTTCAGACATATAGAGCAGATACTATTACACTAGATAGTAGTAGAGAAGATTTTATAATAAGAGGTGGAACTCTATGGGATAGTAAAAGACTATATGATTTATATAGAGAGGCTTATCTACCTTGGGAGTGGCATAGAGAGCTTTTTGATTATGCTAAAGAGATAGGTATAGATATATTCTCATCTCCATTTGATAGAAGTGCTGTTGATTTTTTAGAGCAGTTTAATCCTATTGCCTATAAGATAGCATCTTTTGAGATAACAGATTATGAGCTTATAAGATATAGTGCATCTAAGGGGAAACCTATAATTATCTCTACAGGTGTAGCATCAATAGAGGAGATTTATGATGTGGTTAATATATGTAGAGAGGTGGGAAATAGTAATATTATTCTTCTAAAATGCACCTCATCATATCCTGCCCCATTAGAAGATGCTAATTTAAAGATGATACCAGAACTAAAAGAGAGATTTGGAGTAGAGGTTGGTTTTTCAGACCATACTATTGGCTCAACTGCTCCAATTGTTGCTACTACTTTGGGAGCTAAGGTTATTGAGAAACACTTTATTTTAGATAAATCTATTGGTGGGGCTGATGCTAACTTCTCTATGGATAGAGATGAGTTTGCTAATATGGTAAGAGCAGTAAGAGATACAGAGAAGTTATTGGGTGATATTATATATAATATGGATAAATCAAAAGGTAGAGTTTTTGCTAGAAGCCTATATATAGCAAAAGATATTAAAAGGGGTGAAGTTTTTACAAGAGAGAATATAAAGAGTGTTAGACCTCACTATGGAATGCACCCTAAATATTTAAATGATATTTTAGGTAGAGTGGCTAAAAGAGATTATAAATTTGGAGAGAGGTTCAGTTTTTGAGAAAACTATTACTCCCTATTATACTCCCACTTATACTATTTTCCCAAAAACCTAAACTTCTACTACTAAAAGTATATAGAGACCAGAATATAACTAATTGGGTTATGAGTGAGAAGCTTGATGGAATAAGGGCATACTGGAATGGCAAAATGCTTTTAACTAGGAATGGAAATATAATCCATGCACCATCTTGGTTTATAAAAAATTTTCCTCCATTTGAGCTTGATGGTGAGCTTTGGAGTAAAAGAGGTGATTTTGAGTATATCTCTTCTGTAGTAAGAGGAAGTATGTATCCTGAAAATTGGGAAAATATTACATATAATATCTTTGAAGTTCCAAATGGTAAAGGTGGACTCTTTGAGAGACTATCAAAAGTTAAAGCTTATGAGAGTAAAATTATAAAAATTATTCCTCAATTTAAAGTTAAATCTAAGAAAGAGTTAAATAGATTTTTAAAAGAGGTTGAAAAAAAGGGTGGTGAGGGTTTAGTTGTTAGAGACCCTAATGCACCATATATAACTGGAAGAAGCAATAGAGCATTAAAAGTTAAAAGCTTTTTAGATAGTGAGTGTAGAGTAATAGCCCATAATATAGGTCATGGAAAATTTTCTAAAGTTTTAGGTTCAATTACCTGTCAATTAGATAATAATATAACTTTTAGAATAGGTAGTGGATTTAGCCTAAAAGAGAGAAAAAATCCACCACCTATTGGCTCTACTGTTACATTTAAATATAAAGAGTTTACAAAATATGGGAAACCGAGATTTCCTGTGTTTTTAAGGGTTAGATGAAAAAAGATATACTATATGTTGTTGATATAAGATTTAAACAGAGAGATATAAATCTATTAGATTATATAAAAAATGAAGATAAAATTCTATCATTAACTCCATACTCTAGCTATCTATTAGATTTAAATGGATTAGACTATTTTACATATCATAATATTATATCTATAGATGATTTTAAAAAGTTAGTTTTAGAGAAGTATAGTATCTTAGAGGAGTTTTTTAAAAAAAATATAGACTACTCATTTCTGTTTAGAGATTTTGCAAAAGTTAAAACATTCGAGATATATATAGAAAATCTATTTAAGTTTTTTGACAGATATAAAATAGTCTATATTACAGATGCAGTAGAGTCTAATAGTTTTAAGATAGGTAATAATCATTATAGTTATATCTACTCTTATAAATATATAGATAGAGTTATAAAAATAGATAATAGAGATAACTATTTTTATAAAAAATATAGATTATATAAACTCTTTTATACATTAAAAAGAAAAGATATTTTTTTTAAGATATATAATAGATTTATAGATAAAAATCGTATTGAATTAAACTATGATAATATAAATTATAAAGAGATATATAGAAAAATCAATATTCACCCATTTACATTTCTATCTACAAATAGAGACTATTTAGATATTTTACAATATAGAGAGAACTCCATTCCAAGAGTATTTATGCAACATGGAAGTTATATACAGGAGAATATCTTTTTAAAATATAATGAGATATACCCAGCCTCTATAAATTTTGTATTTAATGATTTTACAAAGAAGTTATTTCAAAGAGAAGGAGCTAATAGAGTATATAGTGTAGGTAGTATTAATTTTAATAAAAAGATTAAAGAGAGAAAAAAGAAGTATGACTTCTTATATATACTCTACTGCACATCTTATGGATATAGTGGTCTTCAGATATTCTCTAAACTAAATAGTCTCTCTATTGATGGAGATAATATATATAGACGACATAGAGCCGTAATAGAACTTTTTGGAAAAGAGTTGAGAGATAAAAAATTAATAATAAAAGCTCAATATGGAGTAGTTGAGAGTATGATGTATGCTCCATTAATAGAGTTAAGTAGAGAGTATAAAAATATAGAGATAGAGTTCTTTAAACCGATAAGTAGTCTAATTGAGAGTTCAAAATATATAATTAGCGACTATATCTCTTCAGAGTTTATTAATAGAGATTTACACTATAAGAGAGATATATTTCTATTTAATGATGATAAGATAGTTATAGATGAAACTATTTTAGATGATATGGCTAAACTATTTATATTAGTAGAGAGTATTAAAGAGTTAAAAGAGAAGATAGAAGATATTAAAAATATCTCTAAAGATAGAGTAAAAGATAGGAAACTAATAGAGTATTACTTCTCAAAAGATTGCAATAGCAAAAAGATAGTAGAAGATATATTAAAAAAAGAGTTTAAGATATAGGATATTTAATGTGTGGATTTGTAGGATATTTTGGAAATGAAGATTATAATTTAGAGGAGGCAAGGGATACTATATCTAATAGAGGTCCTGATATGAGTAGTATTAGATGTGGAGATGGTTGGAGAGTAGCATTCAATCGATTATCAATTCATGATTTAAGTGATAAAGGTATGCAACCATTTATATATAATGGTATAATCGTATATCTAAATGGGGAGATATTTAACTATATAGAGTTATTAGAGGAGCATAAGGGAGAATTTACTCCTAAAAGTAGCTCTGATGTTGAGATAATACCATTTCTTTATGATAAATATGGAATAGAGTTTTTAAATAGGTTAAATGGTATGTTTGCAATAGTATTAATAGATACTAAGAGAGATATTAAATATCTTATTCGTGATAGATTTGCAGAAAAGCCACTATATTATATTAAAGATAATAAAAATCTACTATTTGCTTCAGAGGTTAAAGCTCTTAAAAAATTAAAAAAGTTAGATATAGATAAAACAAATATAGAGATTAATTTTACATGTTGGTTTCTACCTCAACCTCTATCACTATATAAAAATACCTTTAATGTAAATCCTGCCTCTTATATTATATATAAAGATGGGAATATAGAAGAGAAGAGATGGTATAACCCTAAAATCAAACCACTAAAAGATAGTGAAGAGGAGATAGAGAAAAAATTTATAGAGCTATATAAATCCTCTATAGAGTTACGACTTAGAAGTGATGTTCCTGTTGGAGTATTTTTAAGTGGTGGATTAGACTCAACATCTATTGCTAAATTCTCTAATGAGATAAAGGGGAGTAATTTCTTTGCATTTGGTGCTGATATAGTAGATAAAGATAGTATTGAAAAGAATAATACAGATATAGTTATCCCTAAGAGATTAGCTAAGGATTTAAATATAAATTATAGTAAAACTCTTTTAGATTACGACTATTATAATAGAAATATTGTCTCTATTATTAAGCATTATGACGAAATTTTTATGAACTCGGGAGTCTTAATATTTTATGCTCTCTCAAAATTAGCTATTGAAAATAGTACAAAAGTTATATTAACAGGTGTTGGAGGAGATGAACTTTTTGGTGGTTACCCTTGGCAGGGTGGACATGTAAGGAAGATAGATAAAATATTCCAATATACATATAACAGATTGCCATATAGTGAATTTTTATCAAGATTCTTTATAAAATTAAATAGAAAATTAGCTACTGCTTATCAGATACTATTTGACTACAGAGTATGGCATGCTGAATCCCTATCTAGTTTTAGATATGATTTTAAAGAGGATAAAGAAGAGATAGAAAGGAGAATAAGAGATAATGCAGATAGATATTTTAAAATATCTCATAGAGATTTAAAAGATAGTGATTTATATAATATTATGGGATATGCAAATACCTTTACAGTAATTGGTTCTGGAAACCATTTTGTAGATATTGCAACAATGCACTACTCTATTGAGAATAGGAGTCCTTTCTTAGACTATAGACTATATGAGTTTTTAATGAGTGTTCCAGATGAGGTTAAAAGCAGATATGGACAGAAGGGATTTCTTAGAAAAATACTAAAAAAACATCTTCCCAATTATGTAACAGATGCTAAAAAGAGTGGACCCACGATGCCAATTAATAGATGGCTATATAATAGTAATATATTAGAAGATATAAAATCCTTTATATTAAAACATATAGATTTAATAAGAGAGTATCTATCTGTTAATATTGAAAAGATGATACTATCTAAAGGTTGGTTAGAAGATAGTAGAAATGGACTTAAACTATTTGCAATAATTAGTTTTATAATATGGGCTAAATTTAATATTTTAGATGATATTGAAGATGAGAATATAACATTTGAAGAGTTAATAAAATTATAGATGGAAGCTAGTCTAAAAAAACGCTATAGCATAAAGTTAATATCAAATATTATAAATGGGGTTATGGGTGCTATTTTAGTAGCTATAGTTCCAAAAGCATTAGCTCCAGTTGCTTATGGGCAGTTTGTATATCTACAAGATTTTTTTGCTAAAGTTATTGGTTTTTTAGATATGGGAACATCTATAGCATTTTTTACAAAACTATCTGCCAACTCAAAGAGAAAGGAGTTAATAAGTTTCTATTTTATATATTCACTCACTATACTTTTAATTTTAATTCTATCTATATCTGCAATTATATATTTTAGATATAACTCTCTATTTCTGCCAAATATTCCAACTAAATATATATATATGGGATTAATTTTTGGTTTTTTAGTATGGTTTATACAGATTTTAATAAAAATTTCAGATGCCTATGCAATGACTATATCTGTTGAGTTTATAAAGATATTAAATAAGATATTATCTCTACTTCTACTATTATATCTAATCTACTTTACAGCTTTTAATTTAGATAGATATTTTATATTCCACTATATATCACTCATCTCTTTTATAGCTATTTTAATATGGTTATTTATTAAAAGAGAGATATTTAGAGGTATATTTAATAAATTTCCAATTATAGATATATCTAAAGAGTTTATAGAGTATTCGCACCCACTATTAGTATATAGTATTATCTCTGTTTTAGCTGGAATTTTTGATATTTGGTTACTTCAAAAGGTAGCAGGTAGTAGTCAAACAGGATTTTATGGATTAGCCTATAGTATATCTGCTATATGCTTTCTCTTTACAAGTGCTATGACTCCCATTATTACTAGAGAGTTTGCAAAATCTTATGCCTCTAATGATATGGAAAATATGAGAAGGCTATTTTTTAGATATATACCTATGCTATATAGCATATCTGCCTTTTTAGGGATATTTATATCTCTTCAAAGTTCAAATCTACTCAATATATTTACAGATGAGAAGTTTAGAGATGCTAAATTAGTACTCACTATTATGGCACTATATCCAATACATCAAACCTATGGTCAACTTAGTGGAAGTATATTTTATGCTACAAATCAGACAAAACTATTAAGAGATATATCTTTTATAACTCAACCTATATCTATCCTATTATCTGTTATATTTATATATATATTAGATTTAGGAGCAGTTGGTTTAGCTTTAAAGATGATATTAGCTCAAATTATAGGTGTTAATATTCAACTATATTTAAATGCAAAATTTTTAGATTTTAAGATGAAGAGATTTATATATCATCAACTCTATTCAATACTATTTTTTGTTATATTTGCCTATATATCCACTAAGATAGTATCTTTAGAGTCCAATATTTTAGAATTTTTAATATCAGGGTTACTATACACTATTTTAGTTATAATTTTTAGCTTTATTTTTCCTGAAGTTTTTGCAACAACAAGAGAAGATATAAGAAAAAATTTAGATAGGATTATAGATGTCATTAAAAGAAAAACTAAAAAATAATCAATTAACTATTGGCTCATGGATAACCATAGCAAATCCTGCTATCATTGAGATTATGGCTACTGCTAATTTTGAGTGGCTAGTTGTTGATATGGAGCATACAGCAATAGATTTAGCATCTGCTCAAATCTTAATAACAACTATTCAAGCAAATGGAATGAAAGCACTTGTTAGAGTTAGTAAAAATGAAGAGGTTATTATAAAGAGAGTGCTTGATATGGGTGCAGATGGTGTAATTATTCCTATGATAAAAAATAGAGAGGAGGCGTTGGAGGCTATATCTTATGTTAAGTATCCACCAGATGGGAAAAGAGGTGTTGGACTATATAGAGCTCAAGGGTATGGAACTAAGTTTAATGAGTATAGAGAGTGGCTAGATAGAGAGGTTGTAATAATCGCACAGATAGAGCATATTGAGGCTGTTAGAAATATTGAAGAGATTATATTAACAGATGGAATTGATGGGACTGTTGTTGGACCTTATGATTTAAGTGGCTCAATGGGTTATCCCGGAGCATTTGATAGAGATGATGTAAAAGAGGCAATAAAGAGTGTAGAGTTGACATGTAAAAGATATAATAGAGCTTATGGATTTCATGTAATAGAGTCAGACCCTAAAAAATTACAAGATAGAATAGATGAGGGGTGTACCTTTCTAGCTTATAGTTTAGATTTCTTCTTCTTAGGAGATAGTGCTAGAGCAGGAATGAAAAAAATTAAAGAGGGGTTACAATAGTGAAAATCATATCAATAATTCCAGCAAGAATGAACTCAAGCAGATTTCCAAATAAGCCAATGGCAGATATTTTAGGTATGCCAATGATAGGACATGTATATAAGAGAGTTAAATTGAGTACTCTTTTAGATGAGGTATATGTGGCAACATGTGATAGAGAGATATATGATTATATAACCACCATTGGTGGAAAAGCTGTTATGACAAGCGATTGTCATGAGAGATGTAGTGATAGATGTGCAGAGGCTATGTTAAAGATTGAAAAAGATGAAAATATTAAAGTCGATATTATGGTAATGGTTCAAGGAGATGAGCCTTTAACATATCCAGATATGATAGATGAGGCATTAGAGCCTATATTAAAAGATAAAAATATTAAAATCACAAACTTAGTGGCAGATTTAGAGACTACTGAAGAGTTTGAAGACCCAAATGAGGTTAAAGTTGTAACAGATTTAGAGGGTAATGCTATCTATTTTAGTAGAGAGCCAATTCCTAGTAGAAAAAAGGGAATTTTAGATGTACCTATGAAAAAGCAAGTCTGTGTTATACCTTTTAGAAGAGATTTTCTCCTTGAGTATAATCAAATGGAACCAACACCATTAGAGATAATAGAGTCAGTTGATATGATGAGAATTATTGAAAATGGATTAAAGGTAAAAATGGTACCAACAGATTTTAAGACAAAAGCTGTAGATACACCAGAAGATTTAAAAGTTGTTATAGAGATGATGAGAGAAGATAGACTATATGAGATTTATAGATAAACTATCTAAACTTATATTTCAGATATATATTGCTACTCTATCATCAATTCCAACGGAAATAGGGGTAAGATTAAGAGCATTAGCATATAGACCACTATTTAAAAGATGTGGTAAAAATTTAAGAGTAGATAGTGGTGTTACAATATTAGGATTTAAAAATATCTCTTTAGGAGATAATATATCTATTATGAAAAATAGTTATATATATGCTCATGATAATGGAGAGCTTACTATTGGAGATAATTTTACTATAAATACAAACTCTCAACTTGGAGCTTCATTTGGAAAAATAGTTATAGGTAATAATTGTGCTATTGCTCCTAATTCTGTTCTTCGTGCATCAAATCATAGATTTGACAATCCAGATATTCCATTTATAGAGCAGGGACACACTTATGGAGAGATTATTTTAGAAGATGATATATGGATTGCTTCAAACTCTGTTATAACAGCAGATACAAGAATTGGAAGAAGTTCTATTATCGGTGCAGGAAGTGTAGTAACTAAAGATGTAGAGCCTTACTCTATTATGGGTGGTATTCCTGCTAGATTAATTAGAAAAAGGAAGTAGATGACATATTTAGTTACAGGTGGAGCAGGTTTTATTGGTAGTGCTATTGCAAGACAACTTATAAAAGATGGCAATGAGGTCTATATTATAGATAATCTTAAGACAGGCTATTTAGATAATATTCCAAATAGAGCAATATTTATTAATGGTGATTTTAGCAGAGATGAGACTATTAAAAAGTTAGAAAATAGAAAATTTGATGCTATTTTTCATATTGGAGGGCAGAGTTCAGGAGAGATTAGTTTTGAAGAGCCAGAGTATGATTTAAATACCAATACACTCTCAACTCTAAAACTACTTCAATATTCTGTTAAGACAGGCTGTAAAAAGTTTATATATGCTTCTACAATGTCAATCTATGGAGAAGATGGAGATAAAGAGCAGTTTAGTGAATATGATGCTACAAATCCAAAATCATTCTATGCTGTTGGAAAATTAGCAAGTGAGAAGTATATGGATATATTCTCTAAAGAGTTTGGAATAGATTTTGTATCACTTAGATATTTTAATGTATATGGAGTTGGACAGAATTTAGAGAACCTAAAGCAGGGAATGGTAAGTATATATCTAAAACAGTTTTTTGATAGTAGTTTTAAGAGTGTTGAAGTAAAAGGGAGTTTAGATAGATTTAGAGATTTAATATATATTGATGATGTTGTAGATATTACAATCACTTCAGCTCATGATAGTAGATTTTATAATCAAATTATAAATATTGGAACAGGAGTTAAAACTACTGTAAGAGAGATATTAGATTTAATAAAACTATATACAGATAGTAAAAAAGAGATTATTGTAACTTATGGGACTAAAGGTGACCAGTTTGGAATATATGCAGATAACTCTAAACTAAAATCTATATATAAAAGAGAGTTAACTCCTTTTAGTGTTGGACTAAAAAAGATGATAGATTGGATAGAGGAGATGTAGTGCCTAAGTGTAGAATTTGTAATAGTATAGAGAGACAGAGCCTAAGAGCAGAGCATGTTTTTGGAGGAAGAGAGGAGCATAACTTTTGGGAGTGTGATAATTGTGGTGTGATATATCTATATCCATATCTATCAAAAGAGGAAGAGCAGAGATTTTATAAAAAAGAGTTTGAAAAATTTATGGCAAAGAGAGTTGGTGACCATAGAGATTGGAGTAGTGCTAAGAGCCATATAGTATCAAATCAAGACCAAGTTAAGAGAAGATGGAGCTTTCTAAAAGAGCATTTAAAAAAGAGTAAGAGTATATTAGAGATAGGTTGTTCTTCTGGTTTTATGATGAATGCTTTTAGAGATAATGGGCTTAAGTGCTATGGAGTTGAGCCATCAGGAGAATTTTTAGATTTTTTAAAACAGAATGGACATATAGCCTATGAGAGTTTAGATGAGTTACAAGAGAGTGAAAATTTAAAATTTGATATTATTGTTCACTTTTTTGTATTTGAGCATATAGCTAACCCTTTTAAGTTTTTAGAAGAGACATATAATCTTTTAAATAGAGGTGGAGTTATTGTAGCTGAAATTCCATCATCAACAGATATATTAACATCTCTATATAATATTCCATCTTTTGAGAAGTTTTATTGGTCAATTGCACACCACTACTACTATAATCCAAAATCACTAAAATATATCTTAGATAGGTTAGGCTATAGATATGAGTTAATTCCAGAGCAGAGATATGATTTATCTAACCATATAACTTGGTTAATGGATGGGAAAGCTGGAGGACAAGGGAGATTTGATATATTTTCTAAAGAGACAATAGAGGCTTATAAAAATGACTTAAAAAATAGTTGGAATTGTGATACAGTGATTTTAAAAATATTTAAAGATTAAAAAGAGAAATAAGCTCCATCTTATAATATATAAGATATAAATTTAATTCATCTCTCGGAGTGCCATATTGGCTGAGATAGCATATTGCTAATTCCGTAGAACTTGAACTAGATAATTCTAGCGTAAGGAAGAGATTGTATTTAAATTTTTTATCTACTATCTGTTCCTTTTTATTAAAAAAAAGAGGAAACTATGACAAAATCATTAAAAACTTCAAATGAGATATTAACAAGAGAACCACTTCCTGCATCTAAAAAGATATATATTAAAGGGAAAATTCATAAAGATATTAGAGTACCAATCCGTGAAATTTCACTAACTAATGGTGAAAAATTAGCTGTATATGATACTTCAGGTGTATATACAGACCCATCAGTTGAGATTTCTGTTGAAAATGGTATCACCCCAATTAGAAAAGAGTGGATTAAATCGAGAGGTGATGTTGAAGAGTATGAGGGGCGAATTATGGCTCCACGAGATAATGGATACTCTAGTGAAGAACAGCTTGAGGGTGCAACAGCAGGAGCTAAAGGGCTTGTTAGAACACCACTAAGAGCTAAAAATGGTAAAAATGTAACTCAACTCTACTATGCAAGAAGAGGTATTATTACACCAGAGATGGAGTTTGTAGCAATTAGAGAGAACCAAAATCTTGAGATGAGTAGAGAGTATCTAAGTGATAAAGAGAGAGAAGAGAGATTAAAGGGTGAGAATTTTGGTGCAAATTTACCAGAGAAGATTACACCAGAGTTTGTACGAAAAGAGATAGCCGAGGGTAGAGCAGTTTTACCTGTAAATATTAACCACCCAGAGGCTGAACCGATGATTATTGGTAGAAACTTCTTAATTAAAGTTAATGCTAATATTGGAAATTCTGCAACCTCATCTTCTATTGAGGAGGAGGTTGAGAAGATGGTATGGTCAACTAGATGGGGGGCTGACACTGTTATGGATTTATCTACTGGTAAGAATATCCATACTACAAGAGATTGGATTTTAAGAAACTCTCCAGTTCCAATTGGTACTGTTCCAATATATCAAGCATTAGAGAAAGTTAATGGTGTAGCAGAAGATTTAACTTGGGAGATATTTAGAGATACACTTATAGAACAGGCAGAGCAGGGGGTTGACTACTTTACAATCCATGCAGGACTTCTTCTTCATCATGTTCCAATGACTGCTAAGAGAGTTACAGGTATTGTTAGTCGTGGTGGCTCTATTATGGCAAAATGGATGATAGCACACCATCAAGAGAACTTTTTAAATACCCACTTTGAAGAGATTTGTGAAATTATGAAAACTTATGATATTACATTCTCACTAGGTGATGGATTAAGACCGGGAAGTGTGGCAGATGCTAATGATGAGGCTCAATTTGCAGAGTTAAAAGAGCTTGGACGACTTACTAAGATAGCATGGAAACATGATGTTCAGACTCTAATAGAAGGACCGGGACATGTACCAATGCATATGATAAAAGAGAATATGGATAAGCAGTTAGAGTATTGTCATGAAGCACCATTCTATACATTAGGACCATTAGTAACAGATATTGCTCCGGGATATGACCACTTTACATCTGGAATTGGTGCAGCTATGATTGGTTGGTATGGTTGTGCAATGTTATGTTATGTAACTCCAAAAGAGCATTTAGGTCTTCCAGATAGAGATGATGTAAAAGAGGGATTAATTACATATAAATTATCTGCCCATGCAGGAGATATTGCAAAAGGACACCCCGGAGCTAGAGCTAGAGATGATGCGATGAGTAGAGCTAGATTTGAGTTTAGATGGGTTGACCAGTTTAATATTGGACTTGACCCAGAGAGAGCTAGAGAGTTTCATGATGAGGAACTACCAGCAGAAGCATCAAAAGTGGCACACTTTTGCTCAATGTGTGGACCCAAATTCTGCTCTATGAAAATATCTCAAGAGGTTAGAGACTATGCTGATGAGTTAGGAACAGATATTAATGAGGCGAAGCAGAAAGGTATGGACGAGATGTCTAAAGTCTTTAAAGAAAAGGGTGGAGAGGTATATATAGATAGAGACAAATTAGCAGAGGCATAATATAATGAATATCGCAATTGTGGGAAGTGGTCTAGTTGGTAGAGTAATAGCTCTAAATCTATTAAAAGATGGAGGGCATAATATAACTCTATTTGATAAAGATACAAAAGAGGGTATAACTTCAGCAGGTTTTACAGCTGCTGGAATGTTAGCCCCATTTGCTGAATTAGAGACAGCAGAATCTATCATATTTGAGTATGGGAAACGCTCAATAGAGTTATGGAGACCTCTCTTAAGAGAGATTGGACTATTTGATGGATTTCAAAAGAGAGGAACAGTTATTACAGCCCATACACAAGATGTTCCAGAGCTTAAACACTTTATTACTACACTAAAAAGAAAGATACCAGAAGCTAATGAGATAGAGTTTATGGACTCATCTAAATTAGCAGAGATAGAGCCTGAATTATCAATCCATAATAACTCATTCTATATAGAGAAAGAGGGTCAAGTTGACTCTCAAAGATTTATAGCCTTCTCCACTACCTATCTTGACTCAATACCAAATATAATATGGAGAGAGAATACAACTGTTAAAAAGATAGAAGAGAATAGAGTATTTATAGGTGATGAGGTAGAGGAGTTTGATTGGGTATTTGATAGTAGAGGATTGGGTGCAAAAGAGTATTTTAAGGATTTAAGAGGTGTTAGAGGTGAAGTTATATGGGTAGAGGCAAAAGATGTAAATATCTCTCGTCCAACTAGACTTATGCACCCTAGATATAAAATCTATATTGTGCCAAGAGAGAATGGGTGTGAGGGGATTGAGTTAGAGTATTGTAAAGATTGTAAAATAGCTCAAACAGCTGGAGCTAAACGATATATTATTGGAGCTAGTGAGATAGAGAGTGAAGATATGAGTGATATATCTGTCCGTTCTACCCTTGAGCTACTATCTGCTCTCTTTACAGTCCACCCAAATTTTGGAGAGGCAAGAGTTGTAAATAGTGAGACAAATTGTCGCCCTGCCTTTAGAGATAATCTACCACGAATAGAGAACTCCAAAGGGTTGACTAGAATTAATGGACTATATAGACACGGTTATCTATTAGCTCCTGCTATTGTAGAGAAAGCATTAAATGAGGGGATTAGAAGAGTATGAAAATATCAGTAAATGGAGAGATAAAAGAGTTTAGCCAAGAGTCTCTAACTATAGATAAGATTTTAAAGATATTAGAGTATAAAAGAGGTATAGCAGTTGCTCTAAATGAGACATTTATTATAAAGACAAAATATAGCAATACAGTAGTAAAAGATGGTGATAGATTAGATATTCTCTCACCAATAGAGGGGGGATAATATGAAAAAGTGGAAAATAGAGGGTAGAGAGTTTGATAGTCGTTTAATGATAGGTTCTGCTCTATATCCATCACCAGAGATTATGGCACAATCAATTAAGGCTTCAGGCTCAGAGATAGTTACTATAGCACTTAGAAGACAATCAGCCACATCTCTAAAAGATGGTAATGCCTTTTGGGATATTATTAGAGAGTTGGGTGTAACACTCTTACCAAATACAGCAGGGTGTCATACAGCAAAAGAGGCAGTTACTACTGCTATGATGGCAAGAGAGATATTTGAAGTCGATTGGGTAAAATTAGAGGTTATTGGAAATCAATATAATCTTCAACCAGACCCATTTGAGTTAGTTAAAGCTACAAAGATTTTAATAGATGAGGGTTTTAGAGTTCTACCATATATGACAGATGATTTAGTTTTAGCTCAAAAATTGGCAGATTTAGGTTGTACTACACTAATGCCGTGGGGTTCTCCAATTGGAAGTGGAAGAGGGCTTATGAACCCATATAGTCTAAAGAGTATTAGAAAACAGTTTCCAAATTTAAATCTAATAGTTGATGCAGGAATTGGAAAACCATCAGACGCTATTAGAGCTATGGAGCTTGGATTTGATGGAGTTTTATTAAATTCGGCAGTAGCCTTAGCACAAGAGCCTATAAAAATGGCAGAAGCCTTTAAATATGCTATAATTGCAGGAAGATTAGGATTTGAAGCTGGAGCTATGGAGAAGAGAGATATGGCATCTCCCTCAACACCTACTGTTGGAACTCCATTTTGGCATCAAATATAATAAAAGGATTTAAATGAATGGAAGAAAACTACTATTCTTATTGGGATTTGGGATAACTCTACTTACTAATAGTATTATGGCAGATGATGTTAAAGCAAGAGCTATTATGGAGAAGGTTGATGCACGAGATGATGGAAAAACTATAGAGCAAGATATGCTTATGGTGCTTATTGATAAAAATGGAAATGAGAGAAAACGAGATTTAAAATCTTATGAGAAAGATTTTGGAGCAGATGAGTATAAGATACTCTTTTTTAAGAGTCCAGCTGATGTTAAAAATACAGCTTTTTTAACTTATGATTATGATGACCCATCAAGAGATGATGACCAGTGGTTATATCTACCTGCACTCAAAAAGGTAAAGCGTATTCCATCAGCAGATAAGAGTTCAAGCTTTATGGGTTCAGATTTTTCATATTTTGATATGACAGACCGTGATTTAGAAGATTATGACTTTAAACTATTAAAAGAGACTAAAGTTAGAGGGCATGATGCATGGATGATAGAGGCAACTCCTAGAAATCAAGAGGTAATTGATGAATCAGGTTATACAAAGACTATTGCTATAGTGCGTAAAGATAATTATATGGTAGTTCGTGCTATTAACTTTATGACTAATGGAAAAAAGAAGTATCTTGATTTAAAAAAGATACACCAAGAGAGTGGAATTTGGCTTGTAGATAATATGACTATGACTACTAAAAAGGGTAAAACAACAGTTCATAAAACTATTTTAACCTTTAATAATATTAAGCTCAATAGACCAATAGATGATAATATATTTACTACAAGAAGATTAGAAAAAGGACTCTAATGTTATCCTATAATAGGGTATTACTATTAACTATCTTAAGCTTAAGTTTAGTTTATAGTGAAAGTATAGATGAAGCCCTAAAGGGATTTGATGATGAGCCAACAATAACTCAAACATCAAAGAAGCCCTCTGCTACTAAAGAAGATGATATTATGGAGGGGTTTGATAATGAACCGGTCAATGAGATTAAACTTTTTAATAATTTTACTAAAAAGTCAAAATTCAAAGACTTTACAGGAAAACTAACTGAACAAGCAACATACTCATATAGCGATAAGACTCCTCATGATAATCTATCCTCTCTAAAATCATCACTATTTTTAGATTATGAGCATAAATTTAATAATGGTTTTAAACTAAAGACAAATGCTAAAGCCTATTATGATGCTATATATAGCATTAGAGGAAGAGATAAATACTCAAAAGATGAGTTAGATGAATTAGAGAGTGAAGTAGAGCTTTATGATGCTTATATTGAGGGGAGTTTAACTGATAAGTTAGATATAAAACTAGGTCGTCAAGTTGTTGTATGGGGAAGAAGTGATACTATTCGTATTACAGATGTGCTAAATCCTCTTGATAACCGTCGCCCCGGTATGGTTGATATTGAAGATTTGCGTCTCCCTGTAGGTATGGCAAAATTTGACTACTATATCGGAGATTGGCGAATTACACCTATTGCCATTATAGAGCAGAGATTTTCAAAAAATCCACCAGCAGGTTCAACCTATAATTCCTCACCAAATTCTCTACCAAATGATAAAAGTTATAATGATATTACACCAGCTCTAAGTATTGGAGCAGAGTTTTCAGGGTGGGATATTAATTTCTATGCAAGTAATCTACGAGATGATAAAGGCTATTTAAAAGATGGGAAATTACACCATGATAAAGTAAAGATGTTTGGTACAGCGTTAAATGTTCTTAGTGGCTCATGGCTATTTAAAACAGAATTAGCCCATTTTAATGGTCTAAAATATGCTCAAGATAAAACTTTTAATAGAACTGATAGTTTGGTAGGTGTAGAGTATAATGGTATTGCTGATACACTCATCTCTTATGATATTTCACTTAGAAAAATAGAGAAATATGATAATAGATTAAAGAATAATCCTCTTCCAGTTAATAGGGATACCTATCAACAGGCTTTTCGTATTAGCTCTGATTTTATCAATGCTACTCTTCATGCAAACTATCTTATCTCACTCTTTGGTAAAAAGCTAGATGAGGGTGGATTTCAGAGAGCTTGGATTAAGTATGATATTTCTGATGGAATTTATGCTAATTTTGGTTTAGTTGATTATATTGGTGGTAGCAAACTTTTTAATAAAGTAAAAGATAGCGATATGCTATTTACTGATATTAATTATAATTTTTAATACTATTTAAAATTATAATGTTTGAGAGATGAGTACACCCTCTATTAATTTATCTAAATCTCCATCTAAAATAGAACTAACATTAGAGAATGCTTGATTACTTCTACTATCTTTTACCTGCTGATATGGTGCTAGAACATAAGAGCGAATTTGATGCCCCCAACCAATATCACTTTTTTGGACTCCGTCTAATTTAGCCTGTCTCTTCTCCTGCTCATACTCAAATAGTCTTGATTTTAACATCTTCATAGCAGTAGCCCTATTTTTATGCTGACTCCTATCATTCTGACACTGAACTACAATATTAGTAGGAATATGGGTAATTCTAATAGCACTATCTGTCTTATTTACATGTTGTCCACCAGCTCCACTAGCTCTATATGTATCTATTCGTATATCTTTATCTTCTATCTCAATATCTATATCATTATCAATCTCTGGGGAGACCATAACAGAAGAGAATGAGGTGTGTCTTTTAGCATTTGAATCAAATGGAGAGATACGAACTAAGCGATGTATTCCATTTTCTACTTTTAAGTAGCCATAGGCATTTTCACCTTTAATAATAAAACTTACATCTTTTATCCCTGCCTCTTCTCCTGCTTGATAATCTAACTCTTCAACCTTAAAACCTCTTCTCTCTGCCCATCTAAGATACATTCTATATAGCATACTTGCCCAATCTTGAGACTCTGTTCCACCAGCACCAGGGTGAATAGAGATAATTGCATTCTTACTATCATGCTCTCCACTCAACATCATAGTAATCTCTAATGCTTTTATACTCTCCTCTAAACTACTAGCATCTTCAAATATCATCTCTAATGACTCTTGGTCATTTTCGCTCTTTGCCATTTCAAAAAACTCTATTGCATCTTGAACTGAGGAGTAGGCTTCTATATATTTTTCTAAAAGTTTCTCTTTTTGTATCTTCTCTTGAGATATTTTAGATGCCTCTTTAGTATTATTCCAAAAATCTGGCTTCTGTTGAATTGACTCTATCTCTTTTAGTCGCCTTTTAATTCTATTTGGTTTTACAATATTTTCAATATTTTCTATTTTTATACTAAGTTTTTTTAGTAATTCACTATATTCATATATATCCATTTTAAATCCTTAAGTGTTATTTTAACAAAATAATATATAATCTTTTCTAATTAAAAAAAGGAGAAAAAAATGTTAATTCGACAATTAATTATATTTTTATTGATATTTATAATATCTGGATGTGGTAGTAAGAGTAGTGAAAACAACGAAACTAATAAATCTATAGATAAAAATATCTCTAAAAATAAAGATAGCTCTAAAAAGGTTATTGAAAAGAGAGAAGATATAACATTTACATTAGAGACAATAGATGGGAAAACTCTAAATATAAAAGAGATACCTTATGGATTAGAGATTAAAGAGTTTAAAGATAGACCAATATTTTTAATGATGTTTGGATATAGATGTCCTCCATGTCTAAGAGAGATACCACGATTAATAGAGTTTTCAAAAAAACATAAAGATTTAGCTATAGTTGCAATTGAGGTTCAAGGGTTAAATAGTAGTGAACTTAAAGATTTTGTTGAACTTAGAAATATTAATTATAATGTTGTAACAGGTAATGCTAATATGGATTTTATATCATATATCCAATATAAAGCAGATTGGCAAGGTTCTATACCTTTTCTATTAGGGATTAATAGAAGTGGAGAGGTTAAGATAGTTCAAGTGGGTGGTCTTTTTGATAGTCAGCTAGAACTTGCATATAAAGAGTTAATTAAATAGAAGATAAAATAGGGTTAATAGAGTGGAAAATATAATAGAAGATTTTAAACTAAGTGAACTAAAAGAGCCAAAGTTTATTCAGGCTAGTTTAGTAAACTATAAACAGAATGGAGTAGCTAAAACATGGGAAGTTGTAAAAGCCCATGACTCTGTAGCTATCTTAATATATCATAGAGAGCATAATAGTTTTGTACTTGTAAAACAGTTTAGACCTGCTGTATATATGAAAAATGGTAATGGATTAACTGTTGAGATGTGTGCAGGAATTATTGATAAGGAGCTATCTATCAAAGAGATAGCTAGTGAAGAGATTATGGAGGAGTGTGGATATTTAGTAGATATTGACTCTATTAAGAGGATAACTGCAGTAAATAGTGCTGTTGGATTTGCAGGTTCTAAACAGACAATATTTTATGTTGAAGTTGATGAAGCAATGAGAGTTGGAAGTGGTGGTGGAGTTGATAGCGAACTCATAGAGGTTATTGAAATCCCAGTAGATGAGGTAAGAGAGTTTATATATAATGAAGATATTGCTAAAACAACAGGACTCCTATTTGCTATATTTTGGTGGTTAGATAAATTTAAAAAATGAATTTTATTATTTAATTCTTAAGTGTTACTAAAAGAGACTATTTCTCTCTTTTATTATACTCGCATTTAATATTTAGGAAATATAACTGATTTCTACTATAATATCTATTAATTAAGAATTATATGGAGTAGATTATGCATGATTTAAATTTAGCAACCACATGGGTTGGCTTAGTATCTTTAGCGTTCTTTATTATAGGATACTACTTTATCGCTACAGAGGATAAATATAGAATAAATAAAGCAAAACCAGCTCTTTTAGCAGGAACTGGAATATTTATGTTAATTGGTCTCTATTTTGCTATATATGGATTAGATAGTAAGATTTTAGAGAAAGAGGTTGAACATCTTATTGTTGAAATTTCTGGAATTTTCTTCTTTCTATTTGTAGCTATGACATATATTGAGGCTATGATTGATAGAGGAGTATTTACAACTCTTAGATATAATCTTGTATCGAAAGGTTACAGCTATAAAAAACTATTTTGGGTTACAGGATTTTTAGCATTTTTTATCTCTCCTGTTGCAGATAATTTAACCACTGCTCTTATATTGTCAACTGTATTAATTACAATAGATAGAGATAGTAAAGAGTTTTTAGTTCCAAGTGCAATAAATATTGTTGTAGCTGCTAATGCAGGTGGGGCTTGGAGTCCATTTGGAGATATTACAACTCTTATGGTTTGGGTTGATGGACGAGCTAGTTTTACAGAGTTTCTATTTCTATTCCCTTCAGCATTTTTAGGTTGGGGACTTACTGCATTTCTATTAAGTAGATTTATTCCAAAGGGAACACCACCATTTAATGTAAATGAAGAACCAGCTACAATAGAAAAAGGTGGAAAGGTAATTATTGGACTATTTGCATTAACTATAATTTTGGCAATTATCTCACATCAAGTTCTAGATTTACCAGCTATGTGGGGAATGATGTTTGGTTTAGCAATTTTAAAACTATATGTATATGGATTAAATGAGAGTAGTAGCTCCTCTACAAGGGTTAATGTTTTTGCATGGATTGCAAAAGTTGAAAATGATACTCTTCTATTTTTCTTTGGAATTTTAGCAGCAGTTGGAGGATTACACTTTTTAGGATTTTTAGAGTATTTTACTGCTTTATATAACCAATTTGGAGCTACTGCTGTAAATATTGGAGTAGGTTTCCTATCTGCTGTTGTTGATAATGTACCTGTAATGTCAGCTGTACTAAAGGCAGACCCAAATATGGGTTCTAATCCTATATCTATACAAGAGCAGTGGATGTTAGTAACAATGACAGCTGGAGTTGGTGGAAGTCTAATCTCTTTTGGTTCAGCAGCTGGAGTTGGAGTTATGGGGAAACTTCATGGAATTTATACCTTTACTTCTCACATGAAATATGCTTGGACAGTACTATTAGGTTATATTTTATCTGTTTTAATTTGGTATGTGCAGTTTAATTTACTACATATAGGTTAAGATATTCTATTATAAGCATAGCTTTTAGGCTATGCTTTGCTTCTATTTACTATATATAAAATATAGTGTATAATCTCACATTTAAAATTAAAACTTCAATAATAGACTTAAAAAAGGAAATTCATGAAACAGGTACCAATATTAGTATTAGATTTTGGCTCACAATATACACAACTAATTGCAAGAAAATTAAGAGAGAGTGGAGTCTATTGTGAAGTAGTTCCATATAGAGAAGATATAAAAAATATAAAGGCAAAAAAACCACAAGGTATTATATTATCAGGAGGTCCTGCATCTGTTTATGCTAAAGATGCCTATAAACCAGATGAAGAGATTTGGAATTTAGGGTTACCCATTATGGGTATATGTTATGGAATGCAACTAATTACTCAACACTTTGGTGGGGAGGTTGTTCCTGCTACACATCATGAGTATGGTAAAGCAAAACTCTCAATAGAAGAGTCTCCAATATTTAAAGGTATGAGTAGTAATACTGTATGGATGAGTCATGGAGATAGAGTAGAGAGATTGCCAGATGGATTTAGAGTTATTGGAACAAGTGAAAATTCACCATATGCTAGTATTGCTAATGAAGATAAAAAGATATATGCTTTTCAGTTTCATCCAGAGGTACACCATACAGTAGAGGGTACTAAACTTCTAAAAAACTTTGCAAAATATATTTGTGGTTGTAGTAGCACTTGGAACATGGGAAGTTTTGCAAAAGAGAAGATTAAAGCGATACGAGAGCAAGTTGGAGATAAAAAAGTATTATGTGGTGTTAGTGGTGGAGTTGATAGCTCTGTAGTATCAGCTCTACTCCATGAGGCTCTTCCAAAAGAGCAGTTAATATGTGTGTTTGTTGACCAAGGACTTCTTCGAAAAGATGAGGCAGAGCAGGTTCAAAATATGTTTAGACTCTTAGATATTCCTCTTATTACTATTGATGCAAAAGATGAGTTTATGAAAGCTCTTAAAGGAGTTACAGACCCAGAAAAGAAGAGAAAAATTATTGGAGAGAAGTTTATAGAGGTATTTGATAGAGAGGCTAGCAGACATAAAGATGTTAGTTTTTTAGCACAAGGTACACTATATACTGATGTTATTGAGTCTGTATCTGTAAAAGGCCCTTCAAAAACAATTAAATCACACCATAATGTGGGTGGACTTCCTGATTGGATGAGTTTTGAATTAGTTGAGCCTCTAAAAGAGATTTTTAAAGATGAGGTTAGAGCATTAGGACTTGAGTTAGGGTTACCTAAACAGATGATAGCAAGACACCCATTCCCAGGACCCGGACTTGCTATTAGAGTTATGGGTGAAGTTAATGAGGAGGCTTTAAGACTTCTTAGAGAGAGTGATGCAATTATGCAGGAGGAGTTAAAAGCTTCTGGATATTATGATAAAGTTTGGCAAGCATTTACTGTTCTACTTAATGTTCAATCTGTTGGAGTTATGGGAGATAATAGAACTTATGATAATACTGTAGCTATTCGTATGGTAGAGTCTGTTGATGGAATGACAGCTACATTTGCACATATTCCACACAATATTTTAGAGCAGATGAGTAGAAGAATAATAAATGAGATTGATGGGATAAATAGAGTAGTCTATGATATTTCATCTAAACCTCCTGCTACTATTGAGTGGGAGTAGATTTTTTAAAAGGAGTTATATTATGAGAATTTTACTATTAATATTTTTTATATTTAACCTATTATATTCTATGGGTAGTACTATAAATTATGATGAGCAGTATAATCAAGAGGAGATTAAAGAGGTCAATCAAGAAGTTAGCCAAAATCCCCTTAAAAATATTATTTTGGAGACTTTTGTATTTCAAGAGAGAAATGGAAAAAATATTCCAGTGAAAAGAGTAAAGATTGGGAGTAGTGTTGTTTATATCAATAGAGTAATAAATAGTAATAGTGAGTCAAGAAAAGGTATAGTTGTAAAAAATCCTATTCCAGATGGAGCTAAATATATTAATGGTTCTGCTATTTGTGATGGAGGTTGCATTATTAGTTATTCGACTGATGGGGGAGCAACACTTACTCAAAATGAGAATAAGAGCGAAAACTATAACTATATTGAGTTCTTTTTTAAAAGCATTCCTGCCTATAAAGAGTATAGAATGGGCTTTAGAGCTAAAATTAATAAATAGAAAGTTATAAATGGAACAGATTTTACTCATACTTATTTTAACTATAGCCATATCTACAATTGTAAATGTTTTTTTAAAAAAATTTGATATACCTACAGTTATAGGATATATATTTACAGGTCTTATAACTATGCAGATGTTTGATTTTGGTCTCCACTCACAAGAGACTCTATCTCATTTAGCTGAATTTGGTATTGTATTTTTAATGTTTACAATAGGTTTAGAGTTCTCTATTGGACATATGAGATGTATGAAGAGAGAGGTATTTATATATGGTGCAATGCAGGTATTTCTTAGTGGTTTTATATTTACAGCACTAGCTATATATATCTTTAAAATGGATATTAAGAGTGCAATTGTAATAGGTTTTGCTCTATCTCTCTCATCTACTGCTATTGTATTAAAGGTACTTAATGAGAAAAATCAGATACATACAGGTTTTGGAAGGGTTGCAGTTGGAATACTAATATTTCAAGATTTAGCAGTCATTCCAATACTTTTAATGATTTCTATCTTTACATCTCAAAATAGCTCTATATCCCAACTTCTTATAAATACTCTACTTAGTGCTATTGTTGTATTTATTATTCTATTTGTTGTAGGTAAATTTTTTATAGAGAGATTTTTTGATTGGGTAATATCCTCTAACTCTGAAGAGATATTTTTAGGCTCGGTTTTATTAACAGTTATAACCTCATCTACCATAGCAGAATTTTTTGGATTTTCATACTCTCTTGGAGCATTTTTAGCTGGTATGACAATTGCAGAGACTAAATATCGTTATAAGATAGAGGCTGATTTAATTCCATTTAGAGACATACTATTAGGCATATTTTTTGTAACTATAGGTATGCAGATAGACCCTCTAATTGCTATTAAATATAGTTCAACTATTTTAACTCTTCTATTTGCCATAATGGCAGTAAAATCTTTAATTATATTTATATCTTTAAAGTTTTTTCTACAGAGTAGAACAGCTATTAAGAGTGCTTTTACTCTGATGCAAGTAGGAGAGTTTGCTTTAGCAATATTTTCATTAGCATTTAGTAACCATTTAATATTATCTGATACAAATCAAATTATGATTATGACTGTTGTACTCTCTATGATTTTAACACCATTTATACTTAATAATATAAAATCAATAGCCAATATCTTCTTTAAAGAGCCGACTGTACTTAGAGAGAGAGCAATAAAATCAACAGGATATAAAAATCATGTAATTATATGTGGATATGGAGTTACAGGAAAAAAGTTATCAAATAAACTAAGAGATAGAGATATTTTATATGTAATCTTAGAGCATGATATAAAGTTGGTAGATAATGCTATTGCTAATGGAGAAAGGGCTATATTTTTAGCAAACTCTGCTCAAAAGAGTGTTTTAGAACACTTTAATATAAAAGAGTCTATAGCTGTAGTTGTAACTATATCTAATGAACATCAGATGCGTTTAGTTTGTGAAAATATTAACTCATTTAATGCTGATATTAATACTATTGTAAAAGTTCGAAATAGCTCTGAAGCTGATGTTCTTAAAGATTTAAATATTAAAAATATTATTAATAGCAGAGATATAGTCTCTGATATATTAGTTGAAAAGGTTTTAGAAAAATCTATTTAATTGTATTAAAATAGGAGTAATTTTGGAAAAAGAGATTAAAAATAATAATAAAAAAGGTAAAAAAGTTCAAATATGGGTAAATAGAGAGAAAATTGAGTATGAAAGGGAGTTAAGAAAACTTCAAGTCGAGCTTTTAAAATTTCAAAACTATGTTAAAGAGAAAGGGCTTAGGGTTCTTATGATATTTGAAGGAAGAGATGCCGCAGGAAAGGGTGGGACGATTAAGAGAATTACAGACCATCTTAATCCAAGAGGTGCTAGAGTTGTAGCTTTAGAAAAACCTACAGATAAAGAGCAGACACAGTGGTATTTTCAACGATATATAACTCATTTACCATCAGGAGGAGAGATTGTACTATTTGATAGGTCTTGGTATAATCGTGCTATGGTAGAGCCTGTAATGGGATTTTGCACAGAGAGACAACATCGTAAATTTTTAAGAGATGTACCAGAATTTGAAAAGATGTTAGTTGAAGATGGTATTCAACTATTTAAATTTTACTTTTCAGTATCTAAAAAAGAACAGGCAAAAAGATTTAAAGATAGAGAAAATGACCCTTTAAAACAGTATAAATTATCATCTGTAGATAAAGAGTCACAAAGATTATGGGACGAATATACTTTAGCTAAATTTATGATGTTGAGTACCACACATACATCTACAGCCCCTTGGACAGTTATTAAGAGTGATAATAAGAGACGAGCTAGATTAAATACCATTAAACATATTTTAAATTTTGTTGAATATCCAAATAAGATTAGCCAACAAGAGATTATTGTAGATAGAGATATTGTAATTTATGGAAGTGATGAAGCTATAAAAATGGAAAAAAATTTTAAATTTTCTAATAAATGAGAAATCAAGAGCTATCTATAAAAGAAAAGAGAAGAATATAATATATAAAAACTAAAGTTAAAATATGACTCATTTTAAAATTTAAACTATGCTATAATCGCATAATGAAAAGCTTAATAGAGAAATTAGATTTAGAGATATTTATAGAGAATTTTAAAAAGTTCTATGCACGAGATAAAGATATAGCATTAGTTGGAGATATAAATCAACACTATAGATATATAGATGCTTTATCTAAGATAGAGTTTCCAGAGATTAAAGCTGTTTCAAATTTAGATATAGAGTTAAATCGTATTAAAAAGTATGGGGTTTTAGGGCTAAAAGAGATTTATAATTTTATGATAATAGTAGCCTATTTCAACTCTCTAAAGAGCCTAACTCTTCCTGAGCCACTAAATAGATGGATATTTGATATTAATATACCAGATGAGATTAATAATATTTTACTCTATTTTACAGATGAGGGAGATTTAAACCCAGAAAAAGAGCCAGAGCTATATGATATAGATAGAGCTATAAAGTTAAATAGAGTATCCATTAAAGAGTCTCTATATAAGATGGCACACTCCTCTAAACTAAAAGATTATCTAGTTGACACTCAAATTCACTTTTTAAATGGAGAAGAGACTCTACTTGTTAGAGGTGGATTTAATAGAGTAGTAAAAGCATCTGTAGTTGGAAGAACAACGGGAGGATTTTTCTATATTATACCTCAAACCATCTCACATCTAAAAGAGAGAGAGTCAAACTTATTATCAAAAAGAGAAGAGTTAATATATAGATATGCTAAAGAGTTCTCTACTATTTTTCATAAATATTATCTCTTTTTAAGATTTATAAATAGAGAGTATGATAGATTTGACCACTATCAAGCTCGTGTTAGATTTGCTAAAAGTTATGATTATGAGTTTATATTACCCTCTAAATCAAAAGGGATAAAACTAAGTAGATTTGCCCACCCAGCTATTGATAATCCAAAACCTATCGATATAAATCTTGATAAGTCTGTAATGTTAATTACAGGGGTAAATGCAGGTGGAAAGACTATGCTTTTAAAATCTCTACTTAGTAGTGTATATATGAGTAGAAATCTATTACCATTTAGATGTGACTCTAGCAACACTAAGATAGGAAGATATAAATCTATTGAGGCTGTAATAGATGACCCACAATCTGTTAAAAATGATATATCTACATTTGCAGGTAGAATGGTAGAGTTTGCTAAACTCTTTGAAAAAGAGAGAGCGATTGTTGGAGTTGATGAGATAGAGCTTGGAACAGATAGTGATGAGGCATCGGCTCTATTTAGAGTAATTCTTAATGAGTTAAGAAAACGAGATATTACATTTATTGTTACAACTCACCATAAGAGATTAGCATCACTTATGAGTGGTGATGATGATGTAGAGCTTATTGCAGCACTATATGATGAAGCAAAAAGAGAACCAACCTATACATTTCTACAAGGGAGTATTGGAAAGAGTTACGCATTTGAGACAGCAGATAGATATGGTATCCCCTCTTATATTATAGAGAGAGCTAAAAAGATTTATGGAGAGGATAAAGAGAATTTAAATGAACTAATAGAAAAGTCAACTTCACTAGAGAGAGAGATGAGGTTAAAGATTAAAAAGATAGATAGTGAATTAAAATCTTTAGAGAAAAAGAGAATTAATTTAGAGAGAGTTGAAGAGAGATTAAATGAGCAACATAGAAAAGCTATAGCCACTCTAGAGAATAGATATAATGCAGCTATAAAGAGAGCTAGAGAGGCAATAAGAGTAAAAGATTCCAAAGATGGGAGACGACTACTAAATGAGGCTCATAGATTTAAAGAGAACTCAAAGCGAGTAAAAGAGGTAAAACAACTAAATAGAGATATTTTAGAGATTGGAGATAGAGTAAAATATCGCTCATTAAAGGGCGATATATTATCTATTAGAGGTGAAGATGCAACTATCGAGGTAGATGGATTAAAGATGAGAGTTGCACTATCTAAACTTAAAAAGATAGAGCAGTTACCAAAAATTAAAAAACCAAAAACTAATATAAGAGTTGAAAAACCTGATAGAGGAGCACTATCTATTAAACTTTTAGGCTGTTTTGCAGATGAAGCCTTAGAAAAACTTGATATATTCCTATCAGATGCATTAGTTAATGGTTTTTCAGAAGTTGAGATTATTCATGGAACAGGAAAAGGGATTTTAAAAAAAGTGATTATAGATTATCTAAAATCCTATCCAAAACTGCAATCATTTTATGGACAAAAAGGGAATTTAGGAGTTACTATAGTAAAACTTTAAAAAGTTATTAATCATCTGTTAAAAAATTGTTATCTTTTTTCTGTTATAATAAAAAAAATTTGAGTTTAGGAGTTTAAATGCCATATATTATTAGCTTATTTATTATTGGATTATTTTTTATTGGTTGTGGAAAAAATATTGAGGATTTATCTATAACAGAAATAACTAAACAAAAGAAAACTATAAATATAGTTAAATCGAGTATAATTTCACCAACTCTTCAAGGAACTTATACTCTTCAAGAGGGTAACTTTTCATATAACGGTAAATTAGACCGTCAATCACAAATTGTTACTAGCTCTAGTTTAATTATTGAAAAACTTGATAGTGATGATTATGGATACTACTTTACAATGAAAATAGGGAATTTAAAAACATCTAATCAATATAATGGTATTTTTCATAAACAGGATAATAAATTTTTTAAAAGAATTATATACTCTCCAGAGATTACAAAAGATTCTAATATAACAATAGACTCAAATATGACAAATCCTACTCTTCAAACAGAGATTAAAAAAGATGTAATAGATATTAAACATGATAAAAATACTCTTACAGTAAATATGAAACTTGGAGATGGAAGAATAAATATTATATGGTTTAAAGAGTCAAATAGTACAACTCCTATGACTAAAGAGTTAAAAGAGGCACAACATGAGTATATTAAAACATATAGAGAGAGATTTCTTAACTATTTTAAAGAGGATTAGATTATTAAGACTCTATATATCTATCCTACATCAAGGGCAATTAGAAGTGCTTATAATGAGTTAAAGAGTATAAGTGGTTTTATGCCAACTCTTATATCTATTTATGAGTTTGAGCAAAAAATTTTAATTTTACCAAATCTTAGAATGGTTGAGCCTCTTCAAAGAGTTCTACTTCTAAAAGAGGCGTCAAGATTTGAAGATTTTGAACATCTTAAAATAGATAGAGATTTAATTAGATTTTTTACTAAAAGTGACTCAATACTTAAATTTTTTGAAGAGTTAAGTTATGAGATGGTCTCTTTTGATGATTTGATAGGTGGAGATATATTTGCAGAGTTTGATAGAGATATAAATCTACTAAAAAAGTTATTAGAGAATTATAAAGAGCTATTAGAAGATAGAGGTTTAACAGATAAAGCATTTATCCCCGATATATATAGATTAAATTATGGATTTATAGATAACTTCAGCAGATTTGAACTCTTCTTAGAGGGATATTTAACTAAATTTGAACTTCAGCTTATAGAGCAAATAGCAGAGAGTAAACCATTTATTATACATTTTGAAACTAGTAAATTTAATAAAAAGGTTCAAGAGAGATTTTTAGATATGGGGATTGAGGAGCTACCAATAGATAGCTTTATCTCTTTAGATTTACATACTAAAAAGATTATAGATATTAAACCAAATAGTATGAGAATTAATGCTAAGGTCTTAAGTGTAGAGGAGAGATTATCTCAAATTCCAATCCTATTTGAAGAGATACAGAAGATGGTAAATAGTGGTATATCTCCAGATGATATTGCAGTAGTTTTACCAGATGAAAAATTTAAAGATACTCTAAAACTATATGACTCATATAATAATCTAAACTTTGCTATGGGATTTGACTACTCTAAGAGTAGAAACTATAAAGAGCTAGATGCAATTAATCTATATTGGAAAGATTTTTCCAAAGAGTCAATAGAGCTATTAGAGAGATATAATATCTCTATAGAGAAATTAAAAGAGTTATCATCAAATGATATAGTAGGAGTAGATGAGTTTTTTAATAGTTTTGATTTTATAGATTTTAATTTAGAAGAAGAGATAGTTAAGAGTAGCTATCTTAATTTTAAAAGAGTCTTTAAAAAAGAGGAGATGAGTCTAAAGAGTTGGTTATTTTTATGGTTAAAGAGATTATCTAAACTAACTATTGATGATGTTAGAGGTGGAAAAGTTACAGTTCTTGGAGCGTTAGAGACTAGAGGTGTTAAGTTTAGAGGTTTAATAGTTTTAGATTTTAATGATGGAATAGTTCCTGCCATTCCTGCTAAAGATAACTTTCTAAACTCAAATATAAGAAAATTATCAAATCTTCCAACTAAAACAGATAGAGAAGCACATCAAAAACAGCTATATAAGAGAGCATTAGAGCAGTCTGAAAACTCTATTATTCTATACTCTCAAAGCAGTAATAGGTCACCTGCCTCATATCTATATGAGTTAAATTTAGGAGTAGGTAGAGAAGTAGAGCCAAATCTAAAGATTTTATATAATCAACCATCTCAAATCATTAAAAGAAGTGACCCTATTATTAAAAATTTTAGTGCAGAAAATATTATATGGTCAGCCACAAGAGTAAAAACATTTTTAAGTTGTAAAAGGAAATACTACTATCAATATGAGCAGAAATTAAAGGCTAAAGATGATGAAGAGATAAATGAGGGTAGATTTCTACACCATCTATTAGAAAAGCTTTTTAAAAATAGAACACATTTTAAGAGTATTGAGGAGATAAAATATAATATAGATAGACTATTTAATACTCTCTTAGAGAATAAAAATGCTAAGATAGAGTTTAATAAACTTTTGTGGAGAAAAAAGCTAGATAGATTTATAGATAAACAGATAGACCATTTTATAGATGGTTGGAGAGTAGAAGAGATAGAGAAGAGTATAGAGGGAACTATTAATGGTATTAGATTTAAAGGTATAGTTGACCGTATTGATAAAAATGAGGATATAAGGCTTATATTAGATTATAAGAGTGGCTCAATATCGGAAGCAAATCGAGTTAAGAATTTAGATAAGTTAACAGATTTTCAGATGAGTATATATAGTGAGATTTTAAAAGATAGATATAGAAATATGAAATTAGCCTTTGTAGAGCTTTTTAGTGGAGATATAGTTCCTATTACAGAGTTAGAGGCAAAAAGTAAAATATTATATAAGATTATAGATAATTTAAAAGAGAGTAGAGAGGTAGTAGCCTCTAAATGTGAAGAGTTGAGTAGATGTAACTATTGTGACTATAGATTACTATGTCAGAGAGGAGAATATCTGTGAACTACCCCGCCCTTAACGGCGAGGGTTTACGGAACGGGTGCTAAAATCTTACTCTTTGTGCATGAGTAATAGCTATAGCCATAGCATCTGTAATATCAAATGGTTTTATCTCCTTATTTATCCCTAATATACGGCGAACCATAAAGGCTACCTGCTCTTTTGATGATTTCCCATTACCTGTAATTGCTCTTTTTACTTGAAGTGGGGTGTACTCTTCATATTTTCCAATAGTTAAAAGAATTTTGAGACATATTGCACCTCTAAATTGAGCTAGTTTAATAAGAGTCTTTGGATTATGAGCAAAAAATATATTCTCAATAGATACCTCATCAATATTATGATTTTTTATAATTGCATCTATCCCATCTGACAACTCTCTTATCTGCTCTTGTAGCTCTACTGTTTTAAATTTTAATAGACCAGCTTCAATTAACTCTATTTTAGAATTTTTTAACTCAATAATAGAGTAACCTAAATTTTTAGTCCCCGGGTCTATGCCTAATATTATCACTTAACCTACCTTGTTTTGTTAATTTACTATTGTATCAAAAAAAGATATTATTATAAAAAAATTATGGGATATTAAAATGAGAGAACTATTTAAAATAGATGGATTTAAACCATATATATCTATTGTCTTTTTAAATGCAATGACAGATTTAGGACATAAAATCATACTTCAAAATACCATATTTAAAGCCTATAGTGGCTCTGAACTAATTATATTAACTGCTATTGTAAACGCCTTAATCTTATTACCATTTATATTTCTATTTATTCCTGCTGGATTTATAAGTGATAAGTACTCTAAAGTTAGAGTTATTCAACTCTCTTCACTATTTGCTATTTTTATTACAATATTTATATTAATATCCTATATTATGGGTTGGTTTTGGGTAGCTTTTGGTATGACTTTTATATTGGCAGGGCAGAGTGCAATATATGCCCCTGCTAAGTATGGAGTTATTAAAGAGATGGTGGGAGAGAAAAGATTAACAGAGGGTAATGCTATGGTGCAATCTGTTACTATTATATCTATCTTAGCTGGAGCTGTAATATACTCTATATTTTTTGAGTATCTCTTAGATGGAGTAGGAGTTTCAGATAAGTCTCATATATTAGAGACTATATACCCTTTAGGATTTGCATTAATTGGAGCATCTATAGTTGAGTTTCTACTATCTCTAAGATTAAATCCAAATATGGAGAAGAGAGAGAGTAGCACTATTCAACAAAATATAAAACTATCTAATTTAAAAGATAATAAGATTGTATGGCTATCCATTATTGGACTATCTATATTTTGGGGTATATCTCAACTTATAGTAGCTATATTTGGAGAGTATCTAAAGAGAAATATGGGAGTTACAAATACAATAGTAGCTCAAGGTCTCCTCTCAATATCAGGATTAGGGATAATATTTGGCTCTCTAGCTGTGGGTATGGTTAGTAGAAATCATATAGAAAAGGGGATTATTCCAATTGGTCTATTTGGATTATCTCTATCTATATCTATTATGCCTTATCTAACATCAACCACATATTTTGGAGTTGCCTTCTTCTTTTATGGATTTTTCTCTGGAATTTTTATTGTTCCTCTAAACACTCTAATACAGTTCTACACTCCAAAAAGAATAATGGGTAAAGTTTTAGCTAGAAGTAATTTTATGCAAAATCTATCTATGTTTATATTTTTAATTCTATCTGCTCTTTTTGCTAATTTAGGAGTATCTAGTAGAGGACTCTTTACTCTAGCTACTATTATACTCTTTTCTATATTTATATACTCTATTATTAAATTTGCTCACCCAACGGCTAGATTTATTGTTAAATCTCTATTCAATCTAAAATATAGAGTAACTATTAATGGGTTAGAAAATATAAAAAGAGATGGAGGTATGCTTCTATTAGGAAACCATATATCATTTTTAGATTGGGCATTTCTACAGATAGCATGTTATAGAGAGATAAGATTTGTAATTGATAGAAGATACTATAATATATGGTATTTCAGACCATTTTTAAAATTTTTTAGAGCAATTCCAATCTCTACAAGAGGTGGTAAAAATGCTCTATCATTAGTAACTGATGCTTTAAATAGTGGAGATACTGTAGCACTATTTCCAGAGGGAAATTTAACAAGAAATGGACAGTTAGGTGAGTTTCAGAGAGGATTTGAGTTAGCTACTGCCAATGTTAATAAAGATGCAATAATAGTTCCATTCTATATAAGAGGGTTATGGGAGAGTAGATACTCTTATGCTTCAGATAAGATGAGAGCTAAAAATCAGAAAGATATAAGTATAAATTTTGGAACTCCATTAGATATATCTAGCACTGCTACAGAGGTTAAAAGAGAAGTCTTTAAATTATCTATACTCTCATGGCAATCATATATTAATAGACTCCCTACAATTCAAGAGGCTTGGATAGAGGAGGCAAAAAGGGTAGGTAACACTCTATCAGTTGCAGACTCAACAGGTCTGGAGCTTAATGGATATAGATTTATAACAGCCGTTCTAATTATAAGAGATGCCCTTAATAAATCCATATCTAACTATCAAAATATTGGACTATTAGTTCCAACAAGTGGAGGGGGAACTATTGCTAATATGGCACTTTTAACTCTTGGTAAAACTATTGTTAATCTAAACTACTCTAGTGGAGTTAATGCTATAAATAGTGCAATAGAGTTAGCAGATATAAAAAAGATTGTTACATCAAAACAGTTTCTCACTAAAATAAAAGCAAAAGGTTTTAATCTTGATAAGGTTTTAGAGGGTAGAGATATTATATATCTGGAGGATATAAAATCTAATATTAGTAAGATAAAACAGTTAAAGAGCTATCTATTAGCAAGATTTCTTCCAACAGAAGTTCTAAAACTTCTATTTATAAAGAGAGTCGATACATCATCTACTGCTGTGATAATGTTCTCAAGTGGAAGTGAGGGGACTCCAAAGGGAGTTGAGTTAACTCATAAAAATATTTTAGGAAATATTAAGCAGGTAGCTACAATATTAAATCCAACTACAAAAGATATAATAGTCGGAACTCTTCCAATATTTCACTCATTTGGATTAACAGTTACTACTCTATTCCCTATTATAGAGGGAGTTCCTGTTGTATCTCATCCAGACCCAACAGATGGATTTGGTATTGCAAAATTGACACTTAAATATAAGGCTACAATTATATTTGGAACGGCTACATTCTATAGACTATATGCAAGAAATAGAAAAATTCACCCTTTAATGTTTGACTCTCTAAAGATGGTAGTAGCAGGAGCAGAGAAGTTACAAGATGAGGTAGCAGAGCTATTTAAGATGAGATTTGGAAAAGAGATATTAGAGGGGTATGGAACAACAGAGACATCACCAGTGGCTAGTTGTAATCTACATGATAAGATTGACCCAAATGATTACCATATTCAGATAGGAGATAAGAGAGGGACAGTAGGTATGCCAATTGTAGGAACTAACTTTATAATAGTAAATCCAGATAGATTTGAACAACTCCCTATTGGAGAAGATGGAATGATATTAATAGGTGGAGTTCAGGTTATGAAAGGGTATCTAAAGAGAAAAACAGATGTAATTAGAGAGATAGATGGAGTTAGATACTATATTACAGGAGATAAAGGGCATATTGATAAAGATGGTTTTTTAACAGTTGTAGATAGATATAGTAGATTTGCAAAAATTGGTGGAGAGATGGTAAGTTTAGGAGCTATTGAGCAGAAGATAGGCAGACTATTAGATGAGGAGTCACAAATTGCAATTACAGCTATACCTCATAGTAAAAAAGGAGAAGAGATAGTTCTTCTCTTAGAGGGAGTTAAAGATTTAGATGAGTTAAAAGATGAGATAAAATCACTAGCTCTAAACCCTCTACATGCACCAAGTCGCCACTTTAAAGTAGAGAGTTTACCCAGACTTGGAACTGGAAAGAGTGACTTTAAAGGATTAAAAAAATTGGCTTTAGAGTTGTATAGTCAAAAATTTTAAAACTTATACTCTAAATTAACTCCATAGTATGGATATGTAATTAAATCTACACCTTGTGAGTAATCAAAAGATAGATTTAAAATATCTTCTCCCATTAACTCTCCTGATAATCCTAAACTTAAACTACTACCTATTTTACTTCTATTATCTATTGAGAGTCCAAAACTACCATAAGGTCGTAAATCTCTATGGATACTATTTTTACCACTCTCTCCTATACTAATGCGTGAACCAAACTCTTTTCGTCTCTTTAATTTAGCATTCTCTTTTACATCTCTAAATCTGCTTATTAGAAGATAGGTATCTATTTTTATATCGGGATAACCAGTTTTTATTATATATGCTCCATTAAATCTTAGTTTCTTTAAATTACCTTTAAATTTTTCACCCTTTATCTTATATCTGCTATCTCTATAACTCGCTCCAATTGCTAATCTGTTGGATATGTGTTGTTTTACTTCAATCTCTACAGAGTCTTGAATACCTAACATTCTAAGTTTTGTTGTTCTTTTTGCTCTACTGTTTTGTTTAATCTCTATATTAAATTCACTACTATTTTTTTTATATTTTATTTTAGTATCTGAACTGATATCTCTTTTCTGTTTATTTAGATATTTCTCTAACTCAAAACTCCATATAAACTCTCTACCACTATTTAAAATAGAGACTCCTAAACTATTATCAATATAATCTTTATAGTTATCTTTCATATATCTATATTGGTTAAAAAATATTTTTCCCTCTAATCCTCTATAGAGATGCCATCTATGCTCTATTTTGCTCTCTATTGCTAATATATCTTTAGATATCTGCTTATATTCTATTTTAGCTTTTCCTTTAGGATACTCTTTAGTTATCATATCTTTATAAATCTTATATAGGTCAACATCTCTACTATTATCCTCCATGCCTTTAAATGCTAGAGTATAAGCCCCTGCTATATCTCCAATATCATTAGATGCTGTTACTCTGTCTCTAAATGCTAATATATCTTTATCATCTTTTAATAGTTTCTGCTTTAGAGTATTATCTCCTCTACTCATAGCTAGATATAGATTTAACCATTGTAAATCCATATGATACTTCTCTTTTAGATACTTTACCTTATCACTACTTTTAATATAACTCTTCCAACCGATTTTCATCTCCATAAAATCTTTCTTTTTAAAGAGTAATTTTAACTTTTTAAAATATCTTCTCTTCTCTCTTGGTGAGCCATAGATAGATATTAATCTTAAATATACTCTTGCAAATGGTTTATCTTTTAAAAGTTTAGGAGATTTTTTTATCATTCTATTTAACTTTTTAAATAGTTTTAATCTTACTTTTTTAGCTCCCTCTACTCTATCTTGAAGTTGTAAAATATCACTATATACAACTTTATACTCAAGAGAGTCACTATTTTTTAAAAGAGGTCTTAACCACTTTAGAGCTAAATCTGTTTTCTGTAACATTAAAGCAGATACAACAGATGGAAATCCTACTCTCTTTTGTAGCGTAGAATTTCTTTTTAATAGTTGTAACTCTTTTTTTAATAGTTTAGTTCTTTTATTATCTATAATAAACCAAAGATATGATTGATGAATATCTGAATTTTTAGGATATTTATTTAGTAGAGTTTTAAAAATATTTAGAGCTTTTTTAGGTTTTGATATAGATATATAGTAGTTTGCTAAAGTTAAATTAAAGTTAATATCTCTTTTAAGTTCTCTTTTTAGTTTTGGACTTAATCTATCGTATAATGATTTAAACTTTTTATACTGCTCTTTTGATGAGTATATAGATAGAAGTTCTTTTAAATATACCTCCTTTTTTGTCTTTTTATATAGTCTATTATATAGATATGGTAATCTCTTCCCTCCATTCATCTCTCTATCTAACATAATTAATTTATCATAATTATCATACTCTAACTCATCATATCTATCCTCTTGCCATAATATCTTATATAGATATTTATAATCTTTAAATATCCACCCTAAATCTATAAGCTGTTTATATAGATTAAAACCCTCTTCTAGTTGTAACTTTTTAAGTAGCTCTTTTAGTTTGGCATCATGTTTTTCTAGCTTTTCTAACTCCTGTAACATTCTATAAGCTTTTTTATATCTACCTTGAGCAGTTAAAGAGTTTATAACATTCTGCTCTAAAATTTTATCTATCCCATATCTATTTTTATAGCTTCTATATAGAGTTAGAGTCTTATTAAAATTTCTGTTTCTATATGAGAAGTTAATTAAAGCCTTTAAAATCTCTCTACTCTTTCTCTTTTTATATAGATTTTGAAAATATAACTCTGCCTCTTGAGGTTTACCTATATAGTTATAGTACTCTATAATTTTATCTATATTTCCATTCTTTTTATATATCTCTCCTAAAGCTCTATATGCACTATTTAGATTTGTCTTCTCTTTTAGATACTTCTCATACTTTTTAGCTCTATATTTTTTTAATCCCTTTTCATTAAGTACTACAGCATCTTGCATTTTTCCTTGCCAAACAGAGAGTGTTATACTCTTATCTAACCATTTAGGATTATTAAATTTCTTCTCTGCAAATAGGGCGATTTTAAGTGCTGGTTTTAACTCTTGATTATATACTAAACTATCAATAGCTAATTTTGTAGCATTCTCATCATACTCTTTAGAGTATTTTTTAAATGACTCCTCTGCAAATCTACTTGCCTCTTTTAGATACCCTGTTTTTAATAGATTATCTAAAATATATGATATATCATAAGCTCTCATCTCTCTACTACTATCATAGCTATTAATTAGTTTTTTTATACTATCTGTACTATTATTCTCTTTATCTAATAGGGCAGTGGCATATAGTGCTATATTAAAGTAGTTCTCTACTTTTTCTTTATCTTTAGCTTCTAAAAATAGTTTTTTAGATAATTCAATAGCCTTTTGATACTTTTTATTATTAAGTAGTGAAGATAATACACTATCTTTTAGTGTGCTATTGGCATCTTTAAACTCTATAAGTCTGAAAAGATATTGATTTGCCTCATCTTTATATCCCAATGATGAAGATAGATAGTATGCCTGTTTTGTTAAATCAAAATCTGCCATTTTAGGGTTCTGTTTCATTAATCCTTTTAGAGAGATATATTTTAGTTTTTTAAAATCCATCTGTGTAGCCTCTCCTAAAAAGAACATATAATCTCTATTTTTTTCTTTAAATTTAAAATAGTGATATAGCTTATCTTTTATTAAATCTATAGTGATATTACCCTCTTTTTTAAAATATAGCTCTTTTAGTAAATTATATTGTGTTAGATATAACTCATCTAAAATCTTTTTATCTTTTGTTTTTTTTAGAAGTTCATCTATTAACTTAAGTGCCTTTTTAATCTTTCCACTACTATCATATTTTTTTAGAAGTAACATTTTAAGTTTTATATTATCTGGATAGTAGAGTATCATACTCTCTATATAGTTTATAGATAGATTTGCATTTTTACCTTTACTCTCTATAATCTCATCTATATCATTTTTAGGAAAGAGAAGATAGAGAAGAAAACTAAAAACTATAATAATAGCGATAATCTCTTTTATAGATAATATAGAGGTAGATGTATTATTATCATTTGCACTTAAACTCAATAGTTACTCCTTTACCACTATATCTAATAGATAAAACTCTATTTTTATAACTACTCTTTAACCCTTTAATAGGCATCAATCTACAAGATTTTGGAACAAAAAAATTTGCCTCTATACTCATATTGCTTTTTAGTTTAAATTTAAAACTATTATCTTTAATTGAAACTCTCTCTACCCAACCATCACTATCTATTAGATATGGAGTATCTATACTATTAGCAAGTTTTATAATATGCCTATCTCTTCTATCTAGTGTAATATATGTAGTATTATCTTTATAGTTAAATCCAGCTACACCTATACTATCTCTTAAATTAACTTTTACTCTTCTATCGACTCTAACTGTTCTTAGATAACCTTGATTTCTAACTTCATATAGATTATTATCTAATTTAGCTATTGAGGTGTGGTAAAATCCTTTACCCTTTCTTATATATTGAGATGCGTATAGTTTAGATGTCTTTTTAGTTAATGCGTAGGAATATACATCATCTAAAGCTTGAAGAGAAGCTACTCTTGAGCCTGAATAGAGATGATAATATATATCCATAGCTTTTAATCTTCTTGGATTTTCTGTTCTTTTAAATGTCTCTATTACATGTCTAAAGCCCCAAAATGGTCCTGTCCACTCATGAGTATATATATTCTCATTCTGTTGGGCTGTATATATCTGCCAATACTCCTCTCTTTGAAGTCCAAATGGTGCAATATGGTCTAACCATGGTGCTAAATCTTCTATAGTTGTATCTCCACCATTTAAACCTATAATATTATTCTTCTCTATATATGATAGAACCTTTTTAGGTGGGAGACAATCCCCACTCCAAAATATAATCTTATTTTTTCTCTTATATTTAGGAGCAAACGATAGAGCAAAATTAATACTCCCTATAGTCTCTTGCTTTAAACTAAAGTGATAGTTTGGAATATTTAGGTGGTAATTTTTCCCAGCTTTAGGTGAAGCATTTTGTGGTTGTATTACCTTATTCCAGAAAAATGGGTGCGAAAAGCTATGACTTGCAGGTTCAATCCATGGGATTGAGTACAACTCTTTTGCAATCTTTTTCATATATGGGCTAAGTTTTGGAAACATTCCAATAGTATCAACTTCACCTTGAATAATAGAGACAGATTGAGGTATTTTAAATTTTTTATAGATATATTTAATTAACATTTCAGGAGATAATCTTTTCATGTCTGTTCTAACTCTCTCTACAAATCCGTCACCATCAACATGTGCAAATAAAATTCTTCTACCAGCTTCAGTAGTGGGGTCTGGCACAAGAGTATTATCTAATCTTAGAGTATCTTTTAAAAATCTAAATATATCAATAGTCCAGTGGTAGTGGTTTCCATCTCTTATTAAATAGGAGTTGCCAATTGCATATCCACCCCAAGGAGTAATTGCTATAGGAGTATCTATTTGAGAGTTTTTATATTTTACCGTTATAACAGATTTCCCATATATAGGATTTAATAATTGCTTTTTATAATCAATCGATGCTTTTATCTCAAATGGTCTATATGGTTTATGATAGATTACTCTACTTTTATCTAAAATAGAGTTTCTATTTTCTGACTCTTTTAACCCAAACTCTTTTAATCTATTTTTAGTTGGATTAAAGACAAAATTATTAATAAATAGAACTTTTATACCTCTATTTTTTATCTTTTTTACCCAATTATATATCTTTTTATTATTTTTTGTCTCTCCATAACTCCATATCAATACAGCATGGTATCTATCTTCTACACTCTTAGGTAGCTCTCTTGTTGATATATCATATAGTCTTGGAATATATCCATAATATTCAAGTGGCATAGAGATTAGAAGATGTGCATCTGAATATACCTCATTACTATCTTTAAATACAGACCTATTAAATAGTATAAGGATATTTCTTCTAACTCTTTTTATATCACACTCACCCTGCTCTTTGAGTAGTCCATCTGTAACATAGGGGATTATCCCTAAATCTCTTATCTTTTTAGCTATATCTCTTCTCTTTTTCTCCCCCTGATTACTATAATCAATAGATATTGCATCAAGTCCATACTGTTGAACTTTTTTTAGATTAGATAATATCCACTCTCTATCTTTTTTAGATACTTCTGTATAACTTTTACTACTATGGTTATATTTACCAAATAGACTCTCAACTGCAACAGCTGATATATCATTATGTATTCTATCTAATATCTCAAATCCTCTATTTGTTATAATTTTTGCTTTAGGATACTTTTGATGTAGTCTATGAACAAACTCTACAAGTCCATTTTGAAGTTTTAAAAAGAGTTTTTTATCTTTAGATGTTATATGATAAGCATCCATAGTATCTAAAAAGAAGTTTCTATATCCCATTTTATATAACTCATTAGCTCTCTTTAGTAGAAAATTTTGATACTCTCTATTACTAATATCAGCTATAAGTGAGTTCCAAGTTCTATTTTTAGATATAACCCAACTCTTTTTATATCTATTTTTTCTCCACTTCTCAATTTCACCTACACTAATATAGGCCACCATCTTTTTAGGGTATCTAAAGGCATATATATCATCAACTATATCTGCATCAACTACAACCTTATCATAGAAGTTTATAAATGTATCATCTATATTTTTACTATATATAAAGGCATATCTACTATTAGCAAAAAGAGTGTTTGATAAGATGATTACTAAAAATAGTAATCTACTGCAACATAAATGTTTGATAATCTAACTCCTGTAAAATATTATTTAGTGTATTTATGCCTGCTACAAATAGTATAAGTAGAGCAGTACTAAAACCATATCCATAAAAGTATGGACCTAACTGAACACTTATCCAAGTAAGAAGAGCATTTAATAGTACAAATAGAGCAGTATATATTAATGCCTCCTTCTCTCTATCTAAATAGTATAGATATGCTAAAATAGACATAAATCCAAGTTGAAGTTGGACACCAATTACATCAACATAAAATAGTGGTAGATATAGTTTAGGTAACATAAATATCTCAAATAGTTTTTTGGAGCTTAAAAATAGTAAAATATTAAACATTCCCTGAACAAATAGAACCTCTTGAACACTCCTCTTTACTCCATCTATCATATTTTGTTTATATCTTCTAATCTGCTCTAGTGTTCCATGTTTATTAATAGCATGATAAAATCTTGCATAAGAGTCTGCAAAGTCTGCTTCTAATCTATAGAAAAATATTGCCATTCCAGGAATGATAGATAGATATGCTAAAAATATTGGAAAATCATATACCATAGAGGCGTGAAGCCCATCTATTACAGCATATCCAACTATAGGGCTAAACCAAAATATCACCTTATCTATCCATATAGATATATTATATAACATACCAGACCAGCCAAGTTTCCAGTAGAACTTTCCATAGTTCTGTTTAAACATATCAAATCTAATAAATCTTCTATTATTTCTATTTGATGATGGATAGTAGTAGATAATTCCTAAAAATAGTAGAATAAATAGGATACTATTACCTATAATAAATGAGATAATTAATCCAATTAGTTGATACTCTCTTAAAAAGATAAAACAGATATATATAGCAATATAACCTAATAGATAGAATAGAATAACTAACTTATATAGTTTTAGACTAGCTGCTAATATATTGGCAATCCATACAACACTTAAAACTACAAATAGAGTAATATATAGTATAATAAATAGATTACTTTGAGAATAGAATATAAATATTGCAAGTAGTGTAGATATAACTGCACTAACTCCAATAGTTACAACTATTGTTCCTAAAAAGTTAGGTAGAACTAGATAATATCTCTTCTCATATATTCTATCAGCTACAAATCTAGTAAATGGAAGTTGTAGAAAACCTGTCAAGATAGAGCTTATAGCTAGAGCTGATACATAGGTAACTGATGACTTTAGTATAATACTATTTGGGTCTTTTGTCTGAAAAAAATATATATTAGTTAGACCAATTCCAAGTATTATAATCATAGATATAACCCAAGGGCCACTACTAAGTATTGCAGAGTATCCAAAAGTTTTAGCCACAGATGTTAGTGTTCTCTCTTCAAGAATTTTTTTTAATTGAAATCCTATTCCTGCCATCTACTCTCCTACTCTACTCAATATATCTCTATATACTTCATTATAGTTATCTAAAAATATCTCTTGAGTATAAAACCTATTTACTCGCTCAATAGCACTCTTTTGTGCCTTTAACCACTCATCTTCATTAGTTAAGAGTTTTATATATCCATCTGCTAACTGTTTGACATTTGCTATTTCACATACAACTCCAGCCTTACCTAATGCTATATCTTCAGGATTTTCCCCACCATATATAAGCTCTTTACATGAACCAACATCAGTACTTACACATGGAACTCCTGCAGCAAACCCCTCTAATATAACTAGTGGCATACCTTCACTAATAGAGGTTAGCGTTAATATTCCACTCTTTGGTAGAATATCTACAATATTTTGAAATCCTAAAAATTTAATATTCTCTTTTACATCTAATATATCTATTAAATCTCTACACTCACTAGCATACTCCTTCTCTTCATCATCAGGTCCAACTATCCACGCCTCAACATCAGGAATAATATCAGCAGTAACTCTAATGGCTCTAATAAAAGTCTTTATATCTTTAATAGATACAACTCTTCCAATAAGAGTAATAACTTTTGGAACACCTTTAGGTCTTTTTTTTAGAGTTGCTCCAAGCTTTTTAATATCAACTCCATTTGGAATTACTCTACATAGATTAGGGTCTGCCCCATATAGAATTTGTGTCTCTTTTGCTACACCAAATAGTGAAAGAATTGGATTTGCTCTACTATAACTCATCTTTCCAATTCCTTCAAAAAATCTAACCCACATACCTTGAATATAGTTATCTTCTGCAGATTCTCTAAATAGCTCAATCTTTTTATATAGACTCATAGAGGTAGAGATGAGGTCAATCTTTCTCTCTTTGGTATATATTCCATGTTCTGTTAATATAAAAGGTTTTTTAGTATCATTAGATATTAATGCAGATAGAAATCCTGCATAACCAGTTGATGGTGAATGGATAATTTTACCTCTATTTTTAATGAATTTAGCAAGTTTTGCCATTTTCCATACAGGGATTAATATACTTCTTACAGTCCAAAAGTAGTCTAAGAATGGTATCTCTGGACAGTTCTCACTATTTTTAGTAGTAGTAAAATACCATGACTCTCTACTATATAGAAATATCTCTTCACTTATTTTATTTAAGTAAAAGTCTAAACTCATTGCCTCTTGTGGAAAAGGAATAGTGTTATCTCTACTACTAAACCAATAATATAGCTCTTTTACTGTTTCAAAACTCTCTTCATCTCCATTTATAGCTTTAATTGGAGGTTTATTATCCTCTTCAAACATAAATGTTTCTACCATAAATACTAAATTATCAGATAACTCATATAATGGTTTAGATGAGTACTCTTCTATTTTACTTCCAATAAATACTATTCCAAACTTATATTGTGGCATACCTGTAATAATTTGAGCTATCCAAGATGATACTCCACCTCTAACATAAGGAAATGTCCCCTCACAAGGGATTATTATATCGGGTTCACCTCTATCAAAGACTACTTTCATCTTCTTCTCCACATAGAGATTAGAGGTTTTAATCTTAAATTAAAATTAAATTCTTCTTCTAATATAAAGTTAGATACCTCATTATATTTTCTTAATCCATATTTAATCTCTGCTAAAAAGGTTGACATAGCCTCTTTTGGAACACCTAACTCTATTGCTTTTAAAAATGCTTTCTCTGCCTCTATATACTCTCTATTAAATATATGAATTTTTCCTAAAAGTATAAAAGCATTGGAGTTTGATTTTATCTCTTTTAATATATTCTCAATCTTTGTTGTATAAAACCCAGATAACTGCTCATCTGCTACACCATGAAATATAAATTGCCAATATGTATTTGCTAACTCAAAATTGTATCTCTCTAATCTATCACCATCTGCAAATTTAATCTTATTGTGAAGTTCTGTAATTCTATCATTTAATCTTTTTTCAAATGAAGATACTAATGCAAAAGCGTATAGTCTTGTCTCATCAGAGCTATCAGATAGAAAATGTTTTATTTTTCCAATATTTCCTTGTGCATTACTATCATATAAAATCTTAAGTGATTTTATCTTATCATCACTAGAAATCTCTTCTCTATTTCTACCCTCCATAGTTAAAACTCCCTCTTGAAATTTACTATATACAACAGGAAATTTTGCTACCTCATCTTCAAAGTCAATACTCTCATAGGTAGGGTGACTAACTCTACTTGTTGCCCAAGAGAGTCCAAATGCAACCATTATAATAGTTAATAGAATTCCAATAAATAGTAGTCCTACATTAATAATTAAAAAGAATATAAATATCTCTTTTCTATACTCTTTATACTTTTTAGGTAGAAAGATAATTAATATTAAAGATAATATAGTCCATATAGCTATCTCTAATAGTAAAATTATAGCTATCTCTTTAGGACTATTTTTATGCTCTAATAGAGTAATAATATCTGTTAAATTATAGTTAATATCACTAAACACAATCATACTCCTGTAGTAGATTATGAAATAGCTTTACACTTATATGTTTTTTTCTTAACCCCTCAAAATTTTTTGAACTTAAGTGGTATTTTAATCCATCTTCTAACATCTCTACTCTAAGTCTGCTCTCTATCTCATCAAGCTCTTCATCTAAACTCTTGGCTTTTGAGTGTAGACTTGGAAGTGATACAAATGGAAATAGAATAAAGTGTATATATCTATTTTTACATTTTATAGATATATATTGGTCTAAAATCTCAAATAGCTCATTTTGATATAGGAAATCTCTAATCTCTCTATCTAAATATTTATTCTTAGTATATATTGCATATATTCTACTATCAATATTATATCCATTTAGAATATTTGTAAGTCTCTCTACCTCTATTTTAAAATTAATAATATCTTGTCTTTGATGTCTATCTTTTTTAATGGAAGGGAGTTTTTTTCTATTTTGAATTTTAATTAGAGATGCTCTTTTCTTATATTCAGTCCATATATAGTTAAATGCCACATTAATTTTTAATATAGTATCTTTATTATAAAATAGAAATGGTAGATTTTCTATAATTAAAATTGCTACAACCCTATCTCTCTTATCTAAAAATGGAACAGCATATAGATAATCTGTCTGCTCTCTATCATCTAAATCATCTAAATAGATTGCTCTTTTTTGTATAATTGCCTCTGATATAAGTTTATCACTCATAGTTGGTTTTTTATCTATATTTCCAATAGATGCAAACTTCTCTCTTAAACTATCTCTTTTAACTCTATATATCATAGCAGATTGAACTCCAAAAAACTTTTTTAAAATCTTCAGAGTATTATCTGCACTCTCTTTTGCTATAGAGTGTTCATTACTCTCTAAAATTTCAGAGATAACAAATCTAATAGATGCTGGTTGAATAATATAGATTGACTCTAGTTTATCATGTGAGATTTTTAGTGTAAAAAAGGCATTTGTTAACTCTTTTAATCTAAGTTGTAGATATTGATTTTTTATCTTATATTTATCAAGCTCATTATGAAGATTTGAAAAAAATAGTCCAAATAGAAATACAAAAAATAGATTTTCTAAAAGAGTAGATATAAATATTGGGTCATCTATATATACTATAGATGATATTATAGCAAATCCAACCCACATAACTATCCCCATACTCAATCCATAAAATAGAGTTACTATTGCTAACCATAAGATTAAAAAACTAAAGTTATAATGGATTAAAAGGGGGTCTTTTATATCTATAAAATAGCCAATAGCACTAATTATAGCTGTAATGGCTACTACTTCCAAGCCTTGAATTAGTGGGGATTTTTTCTCTAGTGTCATTTTACTATTTTATGGAATAAATTGAGGTATAAGTTTATTAGCTATCTCTTGAGCTACGACACCTATAGATTTATGTCCCCAACCACTTTTAGCTCCAACTCCACTAAAAGCTATGCTACCATCATTTAAATCTATTACTTTAACACTATAGCTAACTACAGGCTCTCCATCAATTCCTGTTTTATATCTCCACTCTTGAACAGAGCCTAATATGATATAGTCAGCACCAAGGCTTTTGGCTCTATTAATCTTCTTTTTAATAAAGCTCTCTTTGCTCTTAACACTCTCTATCTCATCTTCTCCACCAATTAGAGAGATAGTTCTAACTCCTCTATTTGATAATACTCCATCAATAATAGTTGAAGCTCTAAATCCTGCCATAGGAGTCTCTGTATAGTTCCAGAATGTACTAATTGCATATATTTTATCTTTAGGTAAAATTACACTATTTTTACTAATTGTAGATGAACAGTTTGTAAAGAGAAGTATAAAAAAAACTAAAATTAATCTTTTATATTTTATCATAAAATAAGCTCCATATATATTATTAAGCTTATTGTATAAAATTAATCTTAATTTTTTAGTAAAATTTTGAACAAAATATCCTAATAGAGATTGAGATTAAATTTTTTATTTTTTTTAATAAATTTATGTTTTATTTTATATCTATCTAGTTATCTAAAATTATAATATCTTGCAGGATATTTCCCCTTTAATAGAACTTCATTTGTATAAAATGTAAATATAGGTTCACTTCCCTCTTCTATAGATATTGGAATATTTTTATCTTCAGTAATATTAATCTTTTTAATTATCTTTTTTAGAGTCTCTTTGCTATTATCATCTTTAATATTAAACTCATCTCGAACTAACTCATAGGCATCTTTTTCGCTCTTATCATACCTATAAACTTTAGCAGTTAAAAATATAGAGTTATCTAACTCACTACTACCTCTCTGCTGTATATATATTGCCATCTCTCTATTTCTATCTTGTAGTTTCATAGCACCCATTACAACAATCGATACTATAATTACAGACATAATAACCTCAATAAGTGTAAATCCTCTTCTCATTAGTAGTAGTTCCCACTATCTCTTAGATTATAATCCTCTTTTAACCATAACTCTTTAGCACTATCTAAATCTTCTAACTTTTTAGGTTTTCCAAAATAGCTAGGTAGATAATAGACTCCACTATCATTAGACAATATTAATTCACTAGAGCTTCCATTTTTATATATGCTATATCTTAAACATATTTTATTATCTTTAACTCTACCAAAATCTTCTATTTTTACTAATTGATTGTTTCTATCTATCTTATATACTTCAAGATTACTACCTAAATTGATATTTCCCTTGAAAGGCATAATATCACTCCCTTTTGCAATGTAACAATCTCTACAGTTTTGGATACAGAAAAACTCCATATCTTCATTATATGGAAAACTACTTTTTATAGTGGATTTAAGATTTAATGGAGTTATGGTATCGGGTCTTTTATTCTGCTTAACAGCTTCTGAAAAGACTAAAAAGCCCACTAGAGATATGAGCATAACAACAATAATAAGTTCAATTAATGTAAAAGCTTGTCTCAATTTAACTATTTATCACTACATTTTGGATACTCAATATCTGCATCTTCACCACTTCCACCTTCTGCTCTATCAGGACCTAAACTAATAATTTTAAAATCTTTACCTGTCTTAATATATGTAAAATATTTTCCCCATGGGTCTTTTGGCATCTTTTCAAGATATGGTGAAGCTGAATAGTTTGGATACTTATCTGGATTAGGATTTTTTATTAGAGCCTCTATACCCTCATCTGTATCTGGATATTTCCCATTATCTAACTTAAACATCTTTAATGCCTCTTTAATACTTCCCATCTGTGTACATGTTAGCTTTATCTGTGCTTGTGTACCCTGTCCAATAACTTTTGGTGCAACAAGTCCCACTAATAGACCCAATATTAAGATAACAACTAAAAGTTCAATTAGAGAGAAAGCGTTTTTTCCTCTCATACTCTCTTTTTTTACGCTTATATGGTAAACTTTACTCATATTTAAAATTCCTTAGTTAATTTTGGTTATAATAATAGCGATTTTACTTGAATTGAGCTTTATAATGGATAAAAGAAAAAGAGGTATTGCCCTTTTTATCACACTTTTAATAATAGCATCTATTTTGTCCATAGTTGCTGTATCATTTTCATATCTTGAGAAGGTACAAAAAGATGCTTTTAGAGTATCTGCAATTATACAAGGAGATATTTTATATAAAGATACAACAGAGATTTTAAAAAGAATTTTCCCAAAAGGAAAAGCAGATGGAAAAAAATTGAATATGATATATACTCTACCACTTATGATTAGTGAGCCAGATAGTGGTCTTAATATAAACCTAAGATGTGAGCCTCTCTTAAAGGGAATTCCTATAAAATGGTTAGATGAGAAATTTACAGAGAAGATACCACAAAGATTTGAGTTAGCAAAAAAAGTACTCTCATCTATTATAGAGAAATTTGATATAAAAGAGCCAAATAGATTAGAAGAGCTTATATTATCTAATATAACAGGTAAATATATAGAGGATAGTGAATATACTCCTAGATTAGATATGGCTAAAAATATTGTATCTAAAGAGCAGTTTTATAAAATTTTATTAGATTATAGATTGAAATATGATGATGAGAATGTATTTAAAGTACCTTGGGATAGATATTTTCTATTTGTAGATGTAACAAAAAAAGCTATTATAGATGGTGCCTATATTACTCCTGAGCTTATATCTATCGTATTTGATATTCCATTAGAGAGTGTTAAAGATGATTGGCAAGAGAGAAGTAGTAGTATTGATGAGGATAAAATAACATTGAAGAAATTTTTAGTAGAAAATGATATAGAGGGTTTTGATACAAAGCTATTTTCAGAGAGAGGATTAAATGCTATGCATTGTGAAGAGAGATTTGCATATAGAGAAAATTTTTATAGTTTTAGTTTTGATTATTCAAATGAGAGGAGTCTAAATTTTGAGTTTAATGGGGAAATCTAATAAGATATTATTAGTTTATAAAGATATGCCTAATATAAAAATTAAAAGGCATATTGATATAATACTCTCACCACAATTTTATACTTTTTTAAGAGAGGAGTTAGGTATAAAATTTGCCTATCAAGCTAAACAGATAGCCACCTCTATTTTTGATGACTATTTAGAAGATATTGAGAATTATCAATTTTTTGTATATAAGAGTGATAACTATTGGTATTTTTTTGCATATAATATAGATGAGATTACTTCATTTTTAGCAGAGAGAGGGGTTAAAAAATATCAGATTAATAAGATATTTTTTGCTCAAGAGCTAGATAGATATTTAGATAGTGCATTAGATTTAGATGATAATATCTGTTTAAATAGTATTGATAATATAGTTACAGTTGTTCCTAAAAAATTAATGGGAGATGAGTATGAGTATAAAAATTTAAACTTAAAGAAAATATCATTAAAACATGGAGCCTCTATTAGTAGCTCTTTTGGCTCTATAGTACCATTTAAATATGCTCTTATATTAACAACTCTTCTATTTATATTGGGTGGAGTATTTGTAGCAGAAGGAGATAGAGCTAAAAAATCTATTAGAGATAGTGAGGATAAATTGGATTTACTACTCCAAAGAGATACAAAACTAAGTTCAAGAAGAATTAGAGAGAGTATTTTAGCTCAATATGAGCCGATAGATAAGATAGAGAGATTAAAAAGAGATACTTTAGTAGATATATCTAAACTACTCTCTACTCACAATAGACTAAAAGAGCTTAAGCTTGATGATAAAAAAATATCAGCTACTATTAAAACAGATAATATTAATTATATATTAAAAAAAGCTTTAGAAAGAAAATTAAAGACTAGAAAATTAAATGCAAAAGAGATTAGAGTAGAGAGGTCTTTATGAATTTAATGATATTAAAAAGATTTAGAAATGAACTTATTATTTTAGGGGCTACTCTATTTGCTATATTAACATTCTCATATAAACACTCTATAGATAGAGATATAGAGAATAGGAGAGAGAATATTACAACTTCAATCAATCAGATTAATAGAGTTTTAGAGCTTAAAAAGATATGGAAGAGTAAATCTATATTAAAAAAGGTTAAAATATTAAGAACTATAGTCTCTAAATCTAAAATAGGTTCTTTTAAAAAGAGAGGTCAAAAGGTTATTGTTAAATATAGAGGAGTTAATATAAAAGAGTTAAATAGTATTATAAAAATAGTTATGAATAATCCTTTTCAGATTGTAAAATTGGATATAAAAGAGGCTGGGAGAGAGAGTTATAATATGGAGTTAATATGCAAATGGTAAAAAAGATAATTATTAGTATAATTAACTCTTTTATAATACTCTTAGCTCTCTTAATTTTTGCTCCAAAACATGAACTATATTATAAATTAGAAAAAGAGTTAGAGAAAAATGGCATTGTAATTGGTGATGAGAAATTTACAGATACCATTTTAGGAGTAAAAATAGAAAATGCAAATATCTATCTAAAGGGTATGAATGTAGCCCACATAAAATCAATTAATTTAGATATATTTTTTTTATATAATAGATTAACTATAGATAGTGTAACAACAGATAAATCTATACAGAATTTTGTTCCAAAAAATATAAATTATGCTAAGGCTGTTTTTAGTATATTAAAACCATATAAAATATCAATAGATGCTAATGGCTCGTTTGGAGAAATCACTGGTGGAGTCTATCTAAATATGAATAAGATATTTATTAGAGTACCAAAACCTAAAGATATTAGTGCCTTTAGAGGTTTCTTAAAAACAGATGCAAAGGGGTTATATTATGAAAAATTTTTTAAGTAAAAAATTAAAAACTCTAATATATATCTTCTCTATTGTAGTTTTTGTAAAACTAATATGGATTATTACATCTTATCTATTTCTACCAACTTCAGGTGTAGAACATATTAAAGATGTAAAATTAAAAAATCTATATTATCGTATAAAATTAGCTAGAAAGTTACCTCAACAGAAAAAAGCACCCACAAAAGTTGTGAAAATAGTAAAAAAGGCTCCTCCTCCTGTAGTTAGTATGAAAGGGATAAAGTTATTAGGAATATATAGCTCTAAAGAGACATTAGTTGTTACTGTTTCAAAAAATAGAAAGAGTAAAGTTTTAGCTAAAGGTGAAGATATAGATGGATTTAAATTAATTTCAGGAGGAAGAGATTTTGCTATATTTAAAAAGAGTAATAGAGAGTTTAAACTCTCTTTAAAAGGTAGTAAAATAAAAAATCCAAGTTCAATTAAGGTTATTAAAGAGAAAGATAAAAAAAATCATAAAAAAGATAGTAAAAGTAAAAAAATAATTAAGAGAGATGATGGAGAGAGAGTTATCTCAAAAGGACTATTAACCTCTTATACAAAAGATATAGATAAAGTATGGAGAGATATTGGTATTGGAGAGCATAAGAAAAATGGTGTTTTAGATGGATTTATTGTTAATTTTGTAAAAAGAGGTAGTGATTTTGAGAAATTGGGTCTAAAGAGAGGTGATATTTTAAAATCAATAAATGGAGAAGAGTTAAATAGCTATAATTCTGCTTTCTCTTTTTATAAAGAGATTGGAAATATAGATAGTTTAACGCTAGGTATAGTAAGAAATAATCAAGAGATGGAGTTAGAGTATGAGATTAACTAAAAGAGTATTAATAATATTTATTATATTAAATCTTTTTGCTAATGCAGAAAAGGTCACTGTAAATTTTAAAAATTTAGAGATTAAAGATTTTATTAGAATGGTTGCTAAAATTACTGGAAAGAATATATTAATCAATGGAGATGTAAAAGGAAAAGTAAATTTTATCTCAAATAAACCTATTGATAAAAGTGAATTAATACCTTTAGTAAATGCTATTTTAGAGAGTAAAAAGATGACTCTTATAAAAAGGGGTAACTATTATCAAGTAGTAAGAAGTCCAGAAGCAGCAGGAGAGGGATTACCTGTTAAGAGTAGTCATAGTATAAATAGACGAAATAGTAGTAATGGAATTATGGAGACAGTTATATTTAAACTAAATAGAGTAAATTCTGCTGTTATTAGAACTAAAATAAAACCTCTTCTTCATAGAAGTGCAAAAGTTGTATCATTTAAAAATAATAACCTATTAGCAATTACTGCATATCCTAGAACTCTAAAATCTATAAAAAAACTGATAGATAAGATAGAAAATGGTGAGAGAAAAAGAAGTAAAATCATTACACTAAATAATGCCTTCGTAAAAAATGTCTATCCAAATATTCAGATGATGGCAAAGAGTCTATTTCCACAAGATATTATAAGTGAGAGAGTATCTGTTATGAAAGATGAGAATAGTAACTCAATCATATTAGTAGGAAATAGTAGAAATATAGATAAACTTACAGAATATATAAGAGAGCTTGATGTTAAAGGGGAAGATGAAGATAGACAGAAGATGTATGTTATACCTCTTAAAAACTCTAATGTTGAAGAGATGGAGAAGATTTTATCTAAACTTCTACCACAGATGACAGGAAATCTATCAAGTGGCTCTATTCATGCCATAGTAAAGGGTGCAAAAGTTCCAATTAGAAGAAACTATCCAATTCCAAGAAGGAATAGAAAAGTTCAAAAGGCTGTTATTGCTAGTGATATAGAGAGAAATGCACTTATAGTTTTAGCAAATCCAGCTCAAATTGCAAATATTAGAGAGACCATAAATGCTTTAGATGTTGAGAAGGCTCAAGTCTATATTAGAGCAAAAATTGTCGAAGTTAATACAAATTTAGCTGAAAATATAGGTGTAAAGTATGGATTTAATGGTGGAGCTATTACATCAAAAGGGATATTTTCTATCCTATCAAGTTCAGGGGCAGCACCACTTGCAATCTCTGGAGAGCTTATGAGTTTTTTAAATCAAGGTGGAACAAGAACTATATATAATGATGCAGGAAATCCAATAGGTACAGAGACAAGTAAAAACTTCTCATTTGATGAGGGAATTAAGCAGATTTTCTCTATGGGGGTTAAACTTGATTTGTTAAAACAGAATGGAGCAGCACAAATCTTATCAGAGCCATCTGTACTTAGCACTAATAATAAAGAGTCAACTATTTATGTGGGAAGAACTCAATCAATCTTAACACAGTCTCAACAGAGTACACAAGGTGCATCAAATATATTAAATAACTATAGTAGAGAGGATATTGGTATAACTCTAAAAGTTAAACCTAGATTATCTAGTGGTAATAAAGTAGCACTTGAGGTTGAGACAACTATTGAAGATATACTACCTGGCTCTAGTGCTTCAGCAGATAGACCAACAACAACAAAAAGAAAGATAAAAACAAATGCAATAGTTAATAATGCAGAGACTATTATTTTAGGTGGACTTATTAAAACGGCAACAGGAAAAAGCTCAACTAAAGTTCCTATATTAGGAGATATTCCAATTTTAGGCAGACTCTTTACATCTCAAGGTAATGCAAAGAGTAAAGTAAATGTTGTTATATATCTTACTCCATATATAGTTAAGAAGAGTACTGATTTAGTAACACTTAGAAAAAATTTAGATGAGTTAGACTCTATTCAAGATAAATTTAATAAGATAGTTCTTAATGCCTTAGAAAAAAAGAGACTTGGAATAGAAGAGAAGAAAGAGCATACCACATTTGGAACAAAATCACAAGACCATTTCTTAACAACTAGTAATAGTGATTTTATAGAGGAGGATAACTCAATTCCATATATTCAAGCAGATAATGAGAGTAGTAGTGAAGATAGAGTAAGAAGTGAATCAATCTTAGATACAATTAGCCAACCTAAAAAAAAGATTGATTTAGAGCAGATTGATACAGGTATAGAGTATAATGAGGGAGTAACATATTAGTGATTAAGAAGTTACCATTTATTGAGAATATTGATTTAGAACCATTTTGGAGTGATGATATAAATAACTCTATAGCAATGAGGCATCATCTTCTATTTGCACTTATTAAAGATAGAAGATGTACTATTATAGAGAGAGATACTATGGCAATGGCACTAAATTATCTATCTAAATTAGATATAGATTATCCTATTATAGAGGTTGATAAAGATAGTTTTAAAAGATTAGAGAATAAGTTTTTAGAGATTAAAACAGGTAGTGATTTTGACTCTATTGCTACTGATAGTAGTGATGATATTATTGAAGTTGAGTCTGATTTATTAGATTTTATACGAAACTCTCAAGATTTATTATCAAATGAGGAGTCAGCACCTGTTGTAAAACTTGTAAATTCTCTATTTTTTCAAGCTATAAAAAAGGGTGCTAGTGATATTCATATAGAGACACTTGAAAAGAAGGGTGAAGTTAGATTAAGAATTGATGGAGCATTAAAAAAACATCTTGATATAGATAAAAATATTACAGGATTAGTTATATCAAGAATTAAAGTTATCTCTAACTTAGATATATCAGAGAAGAGAGTTCCACAAGATGGTAGAACACAGGTTACAATTGCAGGAAAGAGTTTAGATATTAGGGTATCTGTTCTTCCAACCTACTATGGAGAGAGAGTTGTTATGAGAATGCTTATGCAGAGTGAAAATATACCAACTCTACAGAGTCTTGGATTTTCAGAAGAGTTAACAGCAGATTTAAATAGGCTCTTAACTCACCCTCATGGAATGATACTAGTAACAGGTCCTACAGGTTCAGGAAAATCAACTACACTTCATGCTTGTCTGCAACATATTGCAACTCCAGATAAAAATATTATTACAGTAGAAGACCCCGTTGAGTATAATGCTCAAAATGTAAATCAGATTCAAGTAAATGCTAAAGTTGGATTAAGCTTTGCAGCAGGACTCCGTTCAATACTTAGACAAGACCCAGATATTATTATGGTAGGGGAGATTAGAGATAGTGAAACAGCAGATATTGCACTCCGTTCTGCTCTAACAGGTCACTTAATGCTATCTACTCTACATACAAATGATGCAACTTCGGCACTTAGTCGTTTAATGGATATGGGTATTGAAGAGTTTTTAATATCCTCTACGCTATTAGGAGTATTGGCTCAAAGACTTACAAGACAACTATGCCCATCTTGCAAAGAGCCAACTAAATTATCTCCAACTGTTATAGATGAGTTATCTCTACCAACTCATAGTACTTTTTATAAAGCTAAAGGTTGTAAAGAGTGTGACTACACAGGATATAGTGGAAGAAAAGCAGTTGGAGAGCTTTTTATTATGAATGATGAAGTTAAGAGTATGATGAAAGATGGATTAAATGACCATCAGATTAGACAGAGGGTAAAAGAGAGTGGAATGGTAACTATTGCAGATAAGTTAAAAGAGATGTTAATTAATGGAGATACATCTTATGAAGAGGCTGTTCGTATTGGAATTATGGAGGATTAATTTAATAGTTAAAAAGATATAATATTGTTAAAATTAAATAATTTAGGCAAATATAATATGCAACTTTTAAAATTTTTATTTGGTACTATTTTAGCTCAAATAGTAACTGTATCACTAATACTACTATCACCAAATGATTTTACAACAGTAGGAGTTCTTCGTATAGCAATTCCTCTACTATTTATAGCTCTTATTATAGCTTTTTGGTTTACTTCAATGTCTAAATCTTATAGTAAAGATGCTATTAATAGAGTAAAAGAGAGTTTTGCAAAAGAGAAAGAGAAAATTCGTCTAAGTGCAGAAGAGGAAAAAAGGCGTATTGAAAAAGATGCTCAAAAAGAGGCACAGAGAAGTATTGTTAAAGAGGCAACCTCAACACATGCAAAGGCTAATTTTAAAGTGGGTGTTGCATTTGCAGGAGTTCTTGGTGTTGGTGCACTCTTTGTGTTTGCACAGATGGTAACAGTGGGACTACTAGCAATGAGTGCTACAGGTGGAGCTATTGGTGGATACTATCTGAGAGGGAAGAGATTAAAAGATAGAGAGAGAGAGTTAAAAGAGATTACTCATAATCCAAATATAAAAGTTATTGATACAATAAAAAAACCTCCACAGATAGAAAAAAAGTAGATACTGTATAATATAAGCATAAAAAAATATATTTTTAAATCTATATTTATAAAAATTATGTGAAATAGAATTAATAATGTTAGAATATAGAATTAAATAATACAAGGAGTAATAATGAGATTAAATAGATTTTCTTGGTTAATTCTACTCTCTATTCTATTGCCTATATCAGTTATGGGTAGAGATATATGGGTTGGTGTATTTGCTAAAAAAACACCCTATACTGCAGAGACTTTCTTATCAAGTGGAAGTTTTAGTAAGTTTAATCAAGGTATAAAAAGAGAGTGGAGTAGAGGTTTTGATATTGTAGATATTCAATATGGAGATGGTAAATGGTCAGCTATTATGGCAAAAGGTACTGGTTATAAGGGGCAGGTCTATATTCATAAAAGATATTGGAAAGAGTTTAATAGTGCTTTTAGAAAATATGCAAATCAGGGCTATAAAATTATTAATATAGAGTATGGTGCTGGTTACTGGACTGGAGTTTTAGTGAAAGGTACTAAATATACAGATACAAGATATGATAGAGTTCGCTATTGGAATGAGTTTAATAAACTTGTAAGTAAACGGTGGAGAGAGGGCTATCATATGATTGATGTAGAGAGAGCAGAAGCATATTGGGTTGGAGTATTTGTTAAAAATAGTGGAATTAAAGAGCAATCTTATGATGTTATTGATGAGTGGGAAGATGTTGAGTATATTATTAAAAAAAGATGGAGAGAGGGTTATCATATACAAAATATAGAATATACCTCAAGTGAATGGTTCTGTATCTTTACAAAAGAGGATAATGGAAAAGAGCTATTTACTACAAGTAAAAAAATATATAATTTTAGAAAATCAATTCAAGAGCAGTGGAGAAGAGGTTATAACTTAATTGATTTAGCATATGGTAGAGATTAGAGATTTTAATATCTCTCCTCTTTTTTAGAATATTTAAAAGAGATTGCTAAAGCTATCCAAAATAGTGGACTCCTTATTCCATTATGACTTAATCCATATAACAGAATAGGAGACATATAGAATAGAACTCTCTTTATATAGAATTTAGAGTTTAAAAAAAATGAGACAAATATAATAAATCCAATTAATCCATAAGAGAATAGAATATTTGCTACTGTAGAGTGTAGTTCTCCCTTATGGTGTGATAAAGCAAACCTTTTAAAATCTCCCTCACCTGCTCCAAATAATAAATATTTAGGATACTCAATAATACGGTCATAACCTCTACCTGCTAAAGAGTCATCACTCTCTGTTCCAATCTTCTCTGTTCTATTAAATAGTGCAGTATTCTCTGCCATATTTGATATAGTATTAAAATTAACTATAAATGCTGTCACTAGTGATAGTGCTAATATTGCACTAATAAAGATTTTTAGTGAGTTTACTCTCTCTATCAACTCTATATATAGTATAAACATCAATATAAGTATATATGAGAATATCGATGCTTTTGATGATGAGAATAGTATTAAGATAAAAGATAGAATATATACTAAAATATTTTGAACAATCTCTAATCTGCCTCTATCCTCAATTTTTTGATTTACTCCCAATATAAAATATATATTAAGTATAGCAATAGCAAAATAACCTAACTGATTTGGATTATTAAAAAATAGCATATTTCTAGTATTAAAACTTAATCCACTTTTTAATAGAAATACAAACTGTATTAAAAGTGTAAAAAGTATAGATACTCTTATAATTTTACTACTAATTAGAGAGTTTTCATAAAGTAGATATGTTGAGTAGAAGAGTAGAACATTAAATAGATAAAATAGAGTATATATAAAAAATGATATATCCTCTGTTAAGATGAGCCAAATTAAATTGACATATGTTATATATATCATAAATATCATAATTCGCTTATTCTCTTTTATACTTTTTAGAAACTCTGATGGCATTTTAAAGAGTATAAAAGCAAATAGTACAACTAATATCAAATGTGATATTTGAGGTTGTCCACTACTAAAAATATAGAATGGAAAAGCTATAATAAAAGCAAAATATAGAAAATTAAATATATCTATCTCCTCTTAAATGATATAAAGATAGTTCCTGTAAAGTATTTTACTTGAACCATCTGTAGAATGTTACCTAAAATAAGTGAAATAGAGGTAGCAATAGATGCACCCCATACTCCATATAGAGGAATTAAGATAATATTTAACAAAATTGCTAATATTAAGACTATAAAATTATTTAGATATTCCATTTTCTGCTTATGAATATATATTAAGATATTTCCATAGAAACATATAGCAGAGTATATTATCTGTGTAGTTGTAAGAGTTATAAATACACTATATAGAGCCTCTCTATTTTTAATATTTAGAAGTTCAAATAGATTAAAATCTCTTATAGCAATATATAGAGCTAAACTAATTAGAGTTACAGAGATAAAAGATAGTAGTACAAATTTTGTATTATAGAGTGCAATTTGTGAAAAATCTCTCTTTTGGGCAAACATATTTGCCAATCTAGGATAGTAGTAGGACACTATTACTTGATTGAAAAATAGAATTTGAAGTGTTACTCTTGCTATAATATTATACTCTCCAACAAGCTCTAAACTGACATACTTCTCTAACATAATAATATCTATTCGGGATATTATTAGATATGTTAAACCTGTAAATAGAACAGGCATAGAGTGAGTTGCTATATATCTTATCTTTTTTATTGATAGTTTTGATAGAAGTCTGAACTCTCTTTTAAATTTTAGATATATTATAGTAGATATTAAAGCACCTACTGTGGCTATAGTATATATATTTAATATAAAAGATATATTTAACTCTTTACTATTAAATAGATATAGAATAGCTAAAAGTGTAAAATAGATAATATATATATTAATATCTTGAAAATATATCCATAATTTAACCTCTTTAATACTTCTTAGATATGTAGAGTAGAGTATATTAAATGAGTTTGATAAAAATATAATATATATTATGGGATAGTATATAATATAACTAAAAGAGAATAGATATAGGGTAAAATATAATATAATAGATATTATAAATATAATAGTTGATGAGTTAAAAAATAGATAGAAGATATATTTATAGTTTGAATATTTTGGTACATCTCGCACCATAATATTTTGTATTCCAAAAGATGATATTTTAGTAAAAATCATTATATAGCTAATAATTAATGCAAACTCACCATAAGTTGTTTTATTTACAAAAAATGATGTCCCAAGTTCAAAAGCGAACTTGAGAAGTTTTGCAAAAACATTAATAAATGCTATCTCTATTAACTCTAACATAATATCTATTGAGCCATTTGATATATATGGATTGCATTTTTAAGAGGGTGACCAATCGGTGCTGTTACATCTCCACCAGAAGCATTAACCCCCTCTAATATATGAATTTTATTATCTACAATCTCAATACCTCTTGGGTCATAAACTCCATTATCTCTTGATTTATAGGTAGCTAAAGTCTCTTTTGTCTGCCAATTAACTTTTAAAATCTCAAAATTAGATGTAGTTACCCATAAAATTCCACTATTATCATCATAAGCTAATCCTACAATTTTACCTTTTGGTGTTGTATAGAGTGCATTTCCTGTGGTATTAGTATCAAAATTATATCTGTATAGACTCTTATTTGATGCTACAATAAAATCACTACCAATAAAAGTTGTAGCAGGATACTCAATAGTACCTAATGCTCTATAGTCACTAAGAGTAAATGAGCTATTTACATCTGCTCTTGTTAATTTAAATATAGCAGGAGTTCCGGGTGATTTTCCAGTAAAGATATATAGAGTATCATTATTATCATCATAAGCAACTGATTCAATATCACAAGCCCCCTTATGGTACTCATATCCACATACACCAATCTCAGGAGCAAAATTACCTAAATCTTCATCAGATATAACAGATTTAATTGCATGAGTTGTATAGTCTATCTCATAAACATGGTGAGAGTCATCATCTGTTATCCACAAACTATTATTTGGTGCTACATACTCTAGTGACTCTCCATCTCTTAACTCTTCTAAGCCAGATATATTAGAGATTACTATACCTCCGATTTCAACTAAATCTTTATTATCTCTAAGAGTAAACTGTTGTGTAACCTGATTACCGTTATCTATCCATCTATTTGGAGAGTTAAAAGTGCTTATTACAGTGTTATTTCCATCATCACCATATCCACTATTAAAAGGTGAAATGGTATAATTTGGTTCAGTTTTTAGCTTATATACCTCTTGATTATCAACAACACTTCCCCATATACCTTCACCACTATTTGCAAGAACTGTTCTATTATCTTTTACAATAGATATATCTATCTTATTATCATTTAGATTAAAAGTTCCATTCTGGTCAGTTAGGTCATTTACATTTATATTTAGTTTCCAATCAGGACTATTTGGTGCAAATGGAGAGTAGTTCATCTCTGTTGGCTCATTAGATATTGTAATAACAGTCCCTTTTCTAAGATAGGCTAAAGAGAGTAGTGCAGGTAGTTTTGCAGAGAATGTTTGAGTACAGTTCTCATTAACTCGAATAGTGGCATTTTGTAGATTTAGATAATCTCTAGTTACTACCATCTCTAACCAAGAGCCACCATTTCCTTGAACATATCCATAATGGTCGTCACTTCCACTATATTTTAGATATTTATCTGGAGCTACTGCATTATACTCATTTAATAAGAGTGATGTCTTTTGTCGTCTAAAGTTCTCTTTCATTGCAATTAATCTTAAATTTGTAAAATCTTGAGTTATAAGTGAGCCACTGCTATCTCTCCATTGGTTAGGAGAACCAAAAGTGCTTACTGCTTGACCATTATTATCATCTCCATAGCTACTATCTGTAGGAGTTATAGAGAGTGATGGCTCTTTTTTTAGTTTATATACCTCTCTCTTATCAACAGATGCTCCAGTGATACCCTCTCCACTATCAGGCAAGATTGTAACATCACCTTTACCACTTACCATAGATATAATCATATCTTTATGATTTGTTTTAAATTTTCCCTCTAAGATATTTAAATCATTAATATTGATATTTATATTCCAATCAAGATTACAGTTATTAAATGGGTCATAACTTAAATTGGTAGCTACCTTATTTGATATTGTTAAAATTGTTCCACTTCTAAGATTAGATAAGACTTCTATATTAGGAAGCTCTGCTCTAAAGATTTTTTTACCACTATTTCTAACTATTTTAACTATAGCTTTTCGTAAATCAGTTTTATCTTTTAAGATAACAAACTCTACCCATGATTTACCATTTCCTTTAATCTTACCAAAATATGTATCATTTCCATCATTTTTTAATTTTTTATTTTTACCTACTGCATCATACTCATTTAAAAGCACTATCTGATTACTGCTACTATTTAAATCTCTTAGAGTAGTAAAATCTTGAGTCTGTGTAGTATTATTACTATCTATCCACTGATTTGGTGAGCCAAATGTACTAATAATCTGTTTATTAGATGCATCATCTCCATAAGCTGGGTCATCTGGATTAATAGATGCATTTGGCTCTTTTTTTAGTTTAAATACCTCTCTATTATCAATTCCCAAACCTTTAACTATCTCTCCAGAGTTTCTCATTAAAAAACTATTATCAATAGATTTAATAGATATATCCATTGTCTTATCAGATATTTCAAAAGAGCCATCAACATTTTCTAAATCATCTTTATTTAGATTTATTGTCCAATCTCCTTGAGATGGAGAGTAGGATAGATTAGTTGGCTCTTCTGAGATTGTAATAATTGTACCTTTTCTAAGATATGCCAACTCTGTTAAGTTTGGAAACGAAGCTGTTAGTTGATGAACACCTTTACTCTTCTCTATATTTATTATAGCTCCTCTTAAATCGGTAAAATCTTCAACAACAACCAACTCTATCCAGTTACCTCCATTACCATTAACTGTTCCATAATATGTATCATATCCACTATTTTTAAGCTGTTGGTCAGGTGCTACTGCATTATACTCATTTAAGAGTATGGCATCACTATAACTAATTTGATAACTAAAAATTAGACCTAAGATAGCTTTTGATAATAATCTATAATTATTCATTTTGTATTCCTTAATATATTTATATTACAAATATTATTATATGTTAAAAAAAATTATAATATACTTAAAAATAATTAAATATGCTCTAAAATATTTAAAAGTAAAAATAATAACTGTTAAGTAGTCTTTATCTTTAACAATGTTATGATTTTAAATAGAGTAAAATTTTATAAAGAGGGAATAAGTCATGATAAGTGGTAGAGATATAAGCTTTTCATTGTGGTTGGATTTTATAGAGAGAGATTATCTTAAAAATGAGTTTCAAAAACTCTTAGATGAGGGGGTAGTTACGGGAGCAACTTCAAATCCTTCTATTTTTGCAAATGCAATTATAAATTCTCCTGCATATAAGGAGCAGTTAAAATCCCTAGAGGGAAAGAGTCCAAAAGAGAAGTATGAGGCTTTAGCAATAGAGGATATTAAGACTACTGCTAAAATGCTTAGACCTCTATATAATGAGAATAGAGATGGATATGTATCTATTGAGGTTGACCCATCACTATCTAATAACTCAAAAGAGACTATTAAAGAGGCAAAAAGGTTATTTAAAGCTATTGGTGAGCCTAATGTTATGATTAAGATACCAGCTACTGAGGCAGGATATGAGGCTATGTCAGAACTTATGGCTGATGGAATATCTGTAAATGCCACTTTAGTATTTTCACCAAAACAGGCAAGAAAATCTTTTAGTGCAATGACTAGAGGAATTGCAAAGGGTGAGTCTGATGGTAGTTGTAGGGTTGAGGGTGTAATATCTGTATTTGTTAGTCGTTTTGATAGACTATTAGATAGTGAATTAGAGAGTTGTGGAATAACTCCTCATAAGACAGGAATATATAACTCTGCTAAAATATATAATATGGTAGAGAGAAATGCAATTCCTAATATTAGAACTCTATTTGCTAGTACAAGTATAAAAGATGATTCTCTTTTAGAAGATTATTATGTAACAGAGCTAACTGCTCCACACTCAATAAATACAGCTCCATTAAATACAATTAGAGCATACCTTAAAACTAATAGTAGTAGAGAACTGTTACCTATTGAAGATAGTATTATTAATGGATATTTTATAAATCTTGAAGATAATGGTTTTAATATGGAAGAGATATATAAAGAGCTTTTAGATGATGGATTAAAGGCATTTGAGGAGTCATTTAATAGTATCTTAGAAGCATTAAAATAACTTTAATTAATATACTTTTGTTATAATTTAATAAAAAATTAAGAAAGTATATTATGGAGAAGAGACTACAGTTTTATTTAAAAAACTTAATACATAATGGAGGTAGTGACCTCCATCTAAAATCAGGTTCAATTATTAGATTAAGAGTAAATGGAGATTTATTAAAACTTGCAGATAGAGTTATCTCTCATGATGAGTTAGATGGGATTGCAAGGGCTATATTAACAGATAAACAGTATAGAGAGTTAACTACCAATAAGGAGTTAGATTGCACCTATGTATTAGATAAAGATAACCGTTTTCGTGTAAACTTTTTCTATCAACTAAATGGATTAAGTGCAGTTTTAAGGATTATTCCTGTTAAGATATTAACTATTGAACAGCTACAACTTCCCCCCGTTATATCTGAATTAGCTGATTTACATAGAGGTTTAGTGCTAGTTACAGGTGTTACTGGAAGTGGAAAATCTACTACATTAGCATCAATGATAGATAGGATAAATAGAAGTAAAAAAAAGCATATTATAACTGTTGAGGACCCTATTGAGTTTGTACATGAAGATAGAGAAGCTCTTATATCTCAAAGAGGAATTGGACAAGATTCTCACTCATTCTCTAATGCATTAAGAGCAGCACTTAGAGAAGACCCTGATATTATATTAGTGGGTGAGATGCGTGATTTAGAGACAATAGAGATTGCACTACATGCTGCTAATACAGGTCACTTAGTATTTTCAACTCTACATACACTAGACGCTAAAGAGACAATAAATAGGGTTATTGGAATGTTTCCACAAGCAGAGCAGAATAGAATTAGAATGACACTAGCTTCTGTACTAGAGGGTGTTGTATCCCAAAGATTGGTTAAAACTATCGATGGCAAAAGAGCTGCTGCTATTGAGATTATGAAAAGGACAGCAAGAGTTGCTGAACTTATAGCTGAAAATAGAGACTATGAGCTATTAGATACTATTGAAGAGGGAAAAGAGATATATGGCTCTCAATCTTTTGACCAAGCACTACTTGATTTATATTATCAAAATAGGATAACAGAGGAGACTGTATTAGAGAATGCTACTAATCCATCTGATATGAGACTAAAACTACAAGGTATAGGTATGTCAGAAGGTAGTAAAGATAGTAATAGAGAGAAGATAAAAGATGATGTTTTTGATTTAAAAGAGAGCGATGATTAAAATTTAAATATAATTCTAAAAAAGGTTATATAGTATGCATATAGTATTAGCAACAAAAAATAGGGGAAAATTAAAAGAGTTTAATGAACTGTTTAGTGGTGAGGAGATTATCTCTTTTTCTGAAATTTTAGGAGATATAGATATAGTTGAAGATGGTAGTAGCTTCAGAGAGAATGCACTTATTAAAGCTAGAGAGATATATAAGAGATTAGGAGAAGATTATTTAGTAGTATCAGATGATAGTGGAATATCAGTTCCAATTTTAAATGGAGAGCCTAATATATACTCTGCTAGATATGCAGGAGTTAATGCTACGGATAGAGAAAATCTATTAAAGCTAGTTGATAAACTCAAAGAGAAAAATATAACTAGAACTAAAGCATACTATACAGCATCTATTGCTATAGTTAGTAGATATGGAGAGTATAGTGTTCATAGTTGGATGTATGGAGATGTAATTACAACTATGAGAGGAGATGGAGGTTTTGGCTATGACCCAGTATTTATCCCTATTGGTTATAATCAAACTTTAGGTGAACTTGATAGTAGTATAAAAAGAGAGATTTCTCACCGTTCTAAAGCTCTAAAATTAGCTAGACCTATTATAGATATGTTACAAAAAAAATCTATTTAACTACTACTATTTTAATAATTCTAAGAAAGTTCATCAATTCTTCCTTTTTCGGAGACATTGTTTTTCAAGACGGTGAGGAGAAAAATAAGCTATGCTGAAAATTCTCTCTTGATATTTTATCATAATTTGTATATAATTCTTATATGAAGACTATGATAATAACTCAAAAGAACCGATTAAAACTTAGTTCTAAAAAACTTGAAATTATTAAATTATTGTCTTACTACTCTGCAAGACTTTACAATGTAGGTCTTTATAGTGTAAGACAATATTATTTTAACAATAACACCTATTTGCCTTATGCCAAGAATTACCACGAATGTAAAAGTAATGAAAATTACAAACTTCTACTTAGTGATACTTCTCAGCAAATACTTCGTATTGTAGATAGAAACTTTAAAAGTTTTTTTGGGCTTTTAAAACTTAAATCTCGAGGTAAATACACTGAAAAAATCAGAATGCCAAACTATAAAAAACAATATGAACTTATGAATATAACTATTCAAGGTCGTTCCGCTCGTATTCGTAAAGGTTATGTAATCATAGGCTTATCAAAAGCTTTCAGAGAAAAACATAATCCGCCTTTTAAAGAACTCAAATTCAAATTACCAAAAAACATAACAGCTGATAAACTCCAAGAGCTTAGGATGCTACCTGTAATGAATGGAATGGAGTTTGATATAGAATTTGTTTACAAAAAAGAGTTTGAACCCGTATCAGTGGATAAAGATAAATACTTATCTATTGATATGGGTTTAGATAATTTTGCTACCTGCTTTGATTCTAATGACGGGTCGTCTTTTATTATTGATGGACGATATATCAAAAGTATTAACCGACATTACAACAAAGAAAAAGCATATTATCAATCCATACTCGACAGACAAAATATCAAAGTCTCTAAAAAGATATTAACCCTTTCCCGTAAGAGGTACAACAAGCTCAACAACTATTTCAACCTAACTGTTAAATACATAACCGACTATTGTGTAGAGCATAATATAGGTAATATCGTTATTGGAGATTTCTCTGATATTAAAAGAAATATAAATATCGGTAAGAAAAACAACCAAAACTTTGTAAATATTCCTTATGGTATGTTTAAAAGAAAAGTACAAAGCAAATGTGAACAGTTAGGTATAGAGTATCACCTACAAGAAGAGAGCTACACTTCCAAATGCTCCTATCTTGACAATGAGGAAGTTAAAAAACACGATACCTATAAAGGAAAACGAGTTAAAAGAGGTCTGTTTAGAACCTCGAAAGGATATTTGATAAATGCCGATACAAATGGAGCTGCAAATATCCTAATAAAATTCCTAACAAGTAACGGTCAGTCTCGACATCTTGTTGTTGCCAACCGATACGGGTGCGTCAATCACCCACCCAGATTAAAGCTAAACGACTTAGTCGCTTAGAAATCTTCAAGCCTCACCCTTTAGGGTGGGGTAATTGACTTTAAGAATAAATCCCATAAAATAGAGCTTTCAAGCCATTATATTAAAACGAAAAATTAATATATTTTTAAGATTTTTAATTTTAATAAACATAAAAAAATCATATTTTTTTTATATTTGACTATAAAAATACAATCTAATATTGGGTGTTTAAAAATCTAAAAAAAAATAATAATGTCTCAAAAAGTAACCAAAAGCTAAAGAAAAATTCTATAAGATTTAGAATAATTCCACTTATAAGGGTAAAAAATGCAACAGAAATTTATGCAAGATTTGCAGAAAATATATGATGAGCTACAGATTAGACAGAGGGAACTCAATGACTATTATAAACTTTTAGAGGGGGGACATAGTAGGGCTAAAAATCTTGTAGAGGATTTTCTAAAACAGATAGGTTTACCATATAGTGATGAGAGTGTCATGGCATCTTTAGTTCGTATTGTAAATTTACGAGAAGATGCACTGGAGCAGGTTCTTTTAAAAGAGGGATTTAATCAAGATGAGATTATAGAAAAGAGAGAGATAGCATATCAATTTGTAAGAGACATGTATCTATTAAGGCATGAGTATTTTATTGCATGGATAGAGATAGAGGAGCTATTAACACCCTTTTATCAAATATTAATAGAGGGAGTTCATAATATTGGAGAGGTTATTAGTAGATGGCAATCTAGTTGGACTGCTAAGATTATTAATGGAGTAAATAGAGAGCTATTAGAAAAATATAATAGAGATGAAAAAGCTATTTTAGAGATGCTTTATAATAATAACCTATTAGATTTAGACCCTAATGGAGATATTGGAGATAGATGTTACTCTATATTGGAGAGAGATGGAGATATATATAAGAGTGTAGCATACTCTAATGCTTTTCCTAAAGAGGTTGGAGAGATAGTATCGGTTATAGAGGATTGTATTGAGAATTTAAGTTTAGAGAAAGATGAGGTTTTTAACCAAAAAGAGGCATGGATTGAGTATCTAGTAGCACTTAAAAAAGCCTTCTCCGTAACAGAGCCTAAAAAGTTAATTGGATATTGGGCAAATGTAGATAGAGCATGGATGAAGATAACTACACCTATACAGATAGGTCACCCATTAGAGTATTATGAAGACCACTTTAGAAAAGCAGTTGCCCTAGAGTGGGATTTAAGAGTAGTAAATCCAAAACTACAAGATAACTCTAAAACAAGAGATAATATCAAAGATTTTGCTCTAAGTCTATCAACTAAATTAAGAGGAGAAGAGTTAGAGAGTATAGTTGATAAAAATATGACAGAGATAGAGAATACACAACTCTATATAGGTAAACCGATGTTATATTATGGAGCTGAGTTTAATGGACTATTTTCAGCTCAAGTTGTACCAAATGATGAGCAGGTATCTATGGAGTTTGGAAAGAAGATTTTTGCTTATGCCGATTTTGTATTAGAGAGTAAGAGAGCAAAACCGATTATGCAACTATCTGTTGAGACATTTGGAGTTGATTTTGTAAAAAAACAGAAATCTCTAATAGAGAATAGTCCAAATATATGGCATGAGATATATGATATATCTACTATTGGTCATGAGTTTGGACATATTTTATGGGTTGGAGAAGATACAGAGACTATTATGAATATTAGTGGAGAGTTTAAAAATATAGAGGAGTTTAAAGCAACTACTGGTGGGATAATGGCATTTTTCTATAGTGAAAAAGAGGAGCTAATAGAGCATATTATAGATGATTTAATAACTAGAGCTATTGGACTTATAGCGTGGAGAGAGGTTGGAGAGGTTCTGCCATATTACTGTGAGGGGTTAATACATTTAGATATACTTTTTAAATCAGGTATTATTAAATATAGTGATATAGTAGAGATTGATTATAGTAGATATAGTGATATGAAAAAAATATATCAAGAAGCTTATAGAAATTTAGCTCAAAACTATATAGATAAGTTAGATGCTAATATATATCTATCTAAATATATAAAAAAGAGTGATGGTGTTTATCTTCCAAAAAATAAAGAGGTATTAGAGTTTGTTGAGAGATATTATAGTAGATATAGAGAGATAGGACAGCAGATATATAGAGATTTGTAATATTTTAAAAAGAAAAATATTATATAATATATTAAAAAAAGGAGATTCTATATATGAAGAGTATAGTTATATTTTTATTGATTTTCAGTAATTTAATATTTGCTACAACAGATAGAGAGTTAGCTACAACAATAAATCTAGCTGGTAAGCAGAGAATGTTAATTCAAAAAATGACAAAAGAGGCACTACTAATTCATGCAAATTTAGAGAAAGATAAGAGCATTAAAGAGTTAGAAGAGAGTAGTAGTATATTTAATAAAACACTTAAAGGACTTATAAACGGAGATAAATCTTTAGGTTTAGTAAAAATAGATAATCAGGATATATCTAAAGAGTTGAGTAGTGTAGATAAATTATGGAGACCTTTTTATAAAGAGATTAAAAACATCTTATCAAATAGAGCAAAAGAGAGCAGTTATCAATTTCTGGAAAAAAATAATATGGCTCTATTGGAAGAGATGGATAGAGCTGTTAAGTTATATAGCTCATTAAGTAGAGAAGATAGTAACTTTAAACTTGCAAATGATATAAATTTTGCAGGAAAAGAGAGAATGTTAACTCAACGAATAGCAAAAGATATACTTGCTATTAAAAATGGTTTAAATAAAAATAGTCATATTAAAGATTTAAAAGAGTCGAGAGAACTATTTTCTAAAATCTTAAATGGATTACAATATGGAGATAAAGATTTAAAACTTATAGGTACAGATATTCCAAATATTCTAAATCAACTTAAAGTAGTAGATAAGAGATGGAGAGATATAGAACCTATATTAGATACTGCTTCAAGAGGTAAAAATATAGAAAAATCTATAGATATGTTGGATAATATATTAATAGAGATAAATAAAACAGTTACTCTATATACAAAATCTATAAATAGGGCTAAACTAAGATTTAAATTTGCATCTATTTTAGGTGATTTTATGAATAAGAGTAAAATTTTAAAGAAGAGAGTAAACCTATCTGGTAGGCAGAGAATGTTAGTTCAGAGAGTAACAAAATTGGCACTTCTTGTAAGTTCTAATATAGATAGAGAGAAAAATATAGAAAAGTTAAAAAAATACTCAAATCTATATAATAAAACTCTAAATGCTTTTAAAAATGGAGATAAAGACTTAGGTTGTATTCCAACTAATGATAAAGAGATTAAAAAGCAGATAGCTATTGTAGAAGAGAAATGGAAACCTTTTTATAAAAATATTCAAAATATTATTAATTCAAAAGATAAAGATAAAAAGTCACTTAAATATATAATAAATAAGAATGAGGAGCTTTTAAAAATATCTGATGATTTAGTAAAAGAGTATGAGAAGTCTGATAAATCACAAAACTACTTAGAAAAGGCAAGATTACATGTTATAAATATTGCAGGTAGAGAGAGAATGTTGTCTCAAAAGATGACAAAAGAGAAACTATTAGTTTTTCAAGGGAAAAAGGATTATATAAGTGAACTAAATAGTTCTATTAAACTATTTAATGACTCTTTAAACTCTCTAATAAATGGTAATAGAGAAGATAATATTATTAAGCCAACAAATAAAAAAATAGAAAAGCAGTTGAATGAAATTTATAAAATATGGTCTAAATTAAAACCTCTATATAAAAAAGAGAAAATATCATCTAAAGATTTAGAGATTATAATAAAAGAGAACCCAATACTACTATCAGAGATAGATAATATGGTAAAAATGGCAGAAAAGGAGATAGAGTATTAGAAGATTTTATCTGTATTATAAAAATATTTAATAAAAGAGATAGGACTAGAAACTATAAAAAATATAAAATCTCTTATCCTAATCTTTAAATAGATTTTTAATATTTTTATAAAACTTTTCATCAAATAGATAAGCAATAAATAGTCCACTATATACTCCATAGTTTTTATTAAATAGTGGACTATCTTTAGATACTGCTCCATCTAAATCATAATATATTATAGATGCTCCAGCCCATACTCTATTAAATTTCTTAGATATACCGATAGATGTTTTATATCCCATATATCCAGCTTTTGCCTTATATTTAGCTCTATTTTCTGTTACAAATTCTCTCTCTACACCATAGATATAGTTTTGAAATCTACTATCTGCCCATACTCCACCTGTTTTAAATTGAAATATATACCCATCTAAGAAATTATAGTCTATTGCTAATTTTGGGTCATACTTATAACCTCTATACCTCATCTCTTTAAAATTTGTAGATATAACTGCACGAATTGGAAAATCTAATTTTAAAGTTATGCCATCTTTTTTATATAATTCATATATAATAGCAGGTCCAATCTCTCCAGAAATATCAAGATTATCCATTCCCTCTCTTGCTCCAGAACTACGAACAGGCAGAGAGCCACTCATACTTAGCCTTAATCTAAGTTCATCTATGCTAAATAGCCTCTCTTTTAATCCATCTTGGTCAATATCTATCTTCTTACTATGATAATCTATATATGGAAATGGTAAAATAGTTCTATTTGTATGGTTAGAGCCTAGATAGTCTGGATAACTCATATCTCCAACTCCTATACCTAAATCTAATGTAGAACTATATATAGATGATAAAATGAGTGTAGTGGCAAATATTTTTTTCATCTTTAGATTATATCTCTTTATCTTTAATGAGTCTAAATTATATGGCACTTATTTTTTTTAAATAAATGGTGTCGGAGTAAAATTAATAGATATTTAAGTAAACCATAGATATAATTTACCGTTTTATATAGATTATATATGGAGAAAAGATATTTGGCTCGAAAAGTTCGACTTTTTATTAAAGATACTGCTCAGCATATTATCTTAAGGAGTCTCGATAATATGTTTAGAGATGAGTTAGATTATATGCTATTTTTATCCATGATAAGAGATATAAAGAGAAGAATAGATTTAGATATACACTCTTATGTGTTAATGCCAAACTACTTAGATTTTATAGCCACTCCTTCAAATGAAACTAGTATATCTAAATTTATGCAGTCTCTAGGGCGACGATATGTTAGATATTATAATAAAAAGTATAATAGAAAAGGTACTCTATGGGAGGGAAGATATAAATCCTCTATTGTTGAAGAGAGTTATATTTTTGATGTTATGAGATATATTGAGTCAAGACCTATGATAGAGGGGTTAATTAGTGATGCCTCTCTATATAGATATAGTAGTATCCATAATAATCTATTAAACGAAAAAGATAAAATAGTAACTCCACATAGAGTATATAGAGATTTAGGTT
>WGAM01000133.1 GCA_015494795.1 Campylobacterota bacterium | reverse complement strand
TGGTGCTGCAAATATCCTATCTAAGTTCTTAAAAAGTAACTCTCAGCCCCTACCAAAAGTAGTAGCCAAGAGATATGGGTGCGTCAATCATCCGCCAAGATTAAAATTAAACGACTTAGTCGCTTAAAAATCTTCAAGCCTCACCCTTTAAGGTGGGGTAATTGACATAAACCTTTTATAATAAAATATTATATTATAATTTTTTTAAAATATAAGGATTATTTGCTTTTTATATCAAATTGTAGATTTTGAAAAATTAAATTATCTTTATCTCCTTTTCCTGTTGCCTCTTCAAGATTTGCTGTACCTGTTTTAGAAATAATTGATTGCCCCTCTTTACTAAGTACAAAATCAATATATTTTTTTGCTAAAGCTTTTGGTTTTTCATTTAAATAAAAGTATAGTGCTTGTCTAAGTTTATATTTATCAGATAATATATTCTCTTTTGTAGCCTCAACACCATTAACTTTTAATATTTTAATATTTTTATCACCTTTAGAACTAATTATATTATCAATAGCAAATGCATATTTATCTTTTGCTACCTCTTCTCTAATAAATCCTGAACTCTTGACAATCTTTGCTTTCTTATAGAAGTCCTGATTTTTATTATTAAAGAGTAACTCTCTAGCTGTTAAACCTATACCTGATTGTTTACTAGCTCTCTTAATTAGATGAATTGGCTTATCCTCTCCACCTAAGCTTTTCCAATTTGTTATTTTACCAGTTAAAATCTTTTTAATATTCTCTATTGATATATTATCTATCTTATTTGTTGGATTTACTATAAAAGATAATGCACCCCAAGCTACTTGTGTTGACCATAAATCTTTTTCATTATCAATACTTTTAAGTGGTTCTCTACAACCAGAACCAATATCTGCCTCTCTCTTATGTACTCCAGATAGTACAAAAAGGTCTCCACCTTTTTTATTCATTGGTATCTTAATATTAAACTTTTTGCTAAAAGCCTCATTTAACTCTTTCATAAAGGCAACTCTTGTAACACCACAAGCATATACTTTTAATTCATTATTTGAAGATTTTGCAAAAATATTCGAGCTTAAAAGAGCTATAGAAAGAGAAGTAATTAATAGTTTTTTTTTCATATAAAATTTTCCTTTTTTAAATTTAATTTATTTAATTGTCAATCCAAGATTATTCCACATCTGCATACCACTACGGTAGTATAGTAATTTATCTTTAGGATAACCAACATCAAGAAGATTTTTAATCTCTCTGGTTGCTTCTTCATCCCATGCACCATTACCAAATATAAGTAGTGTTTGAGCATTATCAAAGTTCCAACTATCACCTATTTTTCTACCACCTAGTAGTGTTAAAATTTTATTAAAATATTTTCCCTTTTTATCAAGCATTGAAAATGGTAGATTTATTGCTGTTGGAATAGTTCCTTTTTTATACCATGCTCTAGTTCTTGCATCAATTAATAGTGAACCACTACTCTCTCTCATATTTTTAATAAAAGCCAATACTTCAAGTTCGCCTAAAGTTTTAACCCCTCCAATATTTATTGGTTGAATACAGTATGGAGGACACTTTTTTTTAATTTTTTTAAAAGCATTTTCTAATTTACTATTCGGGTTTTGAACTCTTTTAATAACAATATTATTACCTTTATCTTCTGCTACTATAGAGCTTAACTCTTTTGTAATTTTTATATCAACTGCTGATAATCCACTTAGAGTCAATATTATTCCTAAACTAATAGTAATACTCTTTTTCATTTATATTATCCTTTATTATATCTTAAACATATTTTAAACAAAAAATCTAATAATAAGTTTAAAATTTATTAAATTTTTATTATTTTTAGATAAAATAATATTAAATAAAAAATATAAGGTTAAATTAATATGTTTGATATTAAAGATGAGTATATAAAAGAGAGTGAATCTGCAAGTATTAACCAACATAATGATAATAATAGTAATCTGTTTTTAAAAAGTCTATTTATAGTTAGTACTATAGGAGTTATAGGATATTTTGGTTTTAATTATATAAATAGTAATGAAAATGTTCCTAAAAAGAGCAAGGTAATGGGTGTATCTCACATTAATCCTAATGAGACAACTATTCAAACTCCATTAGCAGAAAAAGATAATTCCCATATTAGAGATAATATTAAAGATATAGTTAATAACTATGAAGAGAGTATAAAAGTTCAATATGAAAAGAATAAGCCACAAGATATATCTAATGAGCTTAATAATATGGTTGATAGTTTTTATAATAAAAAAGCATCTATTCCTATAGAACTTAGTGGAATGGTTGATGAATTTTACAAAGAAGATAGTAAAGAGTCAAAAAATAGAGTAATTACAGTTAAAAAGGGTGATACGCTAGCACTTATTGCACAACGATTTTATGGTAATGCTATGAAATATCCAAAAATAGTAGATGCAAATAGAGAGTTAAAAAAATCTAAAACTCTATATATAGGACAAAAAATTAATATTCCATATTAATCGTTTTTATATTGATACTCCACCACTTGAAAGAGGTGATTTTATGCTAAGGTTTGATAAGAATGGATTTATTCCTCTTGTTACACGAGTGTCTCTATCTCAAATGACAGAGACTCCACCTATTTAATATAGTTTATAGTTAAAAATAGTTTTAAGATAACTATTTTCACTTAAATATAAGTAAAGTTTACCTAAAAAATCTCTTTTTTGAGAGTGATTAAGAAGTTTTGACTCCTCTATCATATATTTTAACCTCTTATCTATTATATTTCTACTATACTCAATATCCTCTAGTAGCTCTATGAGATTTTCTGCCTCTATTAGATTATCTAATCTATAATTTCCATCTTCATTAAAATTTACAATAACCTCTGTTGGGTGTGTAAATAGATTATGCTTCATTCCTAAAACCTCTTGATAAGCTCCTGTTAGAAAAAAGGCTATAAAATACTCATCTTTAGTTATATCTATATCATGCAGATAGAGAGGTCTATCTCTATTAAATGTTATCTCCCCATCACTATCACAAGTAATATCCCAAAGTGTTGCAGAGTTTGTCGGTTTACTATCCAATCTATCTATTGGCATTATTGGAAAATTCTGTCCCAATCCCCAAAAATCTGGCAAAGATTGAAATGCCGAAAAGTTGATAAGATACTTCTCTTGGATTTTATCTTGAAGTATTTTTAACTCATCTGTATCTTCATCTTTTAATAGCAAAATCGCTTTTTTTATAATTAGATTTACTAAAATCTCTGTATTTGAACGGTCTTCTAAATCTATATAACCTAAATCAAATAAGGTTAATAGACTCTCCATATGGTCAAGAGCATCATGTAGATACTCTCTTGCATTTGAGCGATTTATAGCTTTTAATAGTGCATATAGCTCCCCTATTAAAGGTGGATTTTTATCTTTAAATCTTAAACTCTTTTCATGATATTCACTTGAAAATAGCTCTAATATAGGTGCTATTAATATGGCATGGCTAGATGCTATAAATCTTCCAGACTCTGTAAATATATCAGGCTCATCTATATTTTTATTTTTAGCAATCTCTTTTATTAAGAATACTACATCATTAGCAAACTCTTTTAGAGAATAGTTCAGCTCTTTACTATCTATATGTTGAGAGTACTCAACAGCTAACCCTCCACCAATATTAATCGCATTTAACTCCTTAGCTCCTCTCTTTTTTAAATCTGCATATATATTTCCTACCTCTCTTAGAGCCTTTTTTAGAGGTGCAATCTGGTTCATCTGTGAGCCTATATGAAAATGTATCATATATAATCTATCTAAAAGAGTACTCTCTTTTAGTAACTCATAAGCCTCTAATATCTCTGTTGAGGTTAATCCAAACTTAGAGCCATACCCTCCACTCTTTGCCCATATACCAACTCCCGAGCTATGGAGTCTAACTCTTATACCTATTTTAGGTTTAATGTGATGGTTAAACTCACTATCAACCTCTATAATTGTTTTTAACTCTCCAAGCCCCTCAATAGTAATAGTTATATTATGCCCCATATAACTAGCAATAAAACAGAGAGAAATCATCTCTCTATCTTTAAATCCATTTACTGTAATTGGTGAGCCTAATGGAGTGTGAGTCATAGCAATAATAAGCTCTGCTTTACTTCCTGCCTCTAATCCATAATTATACTCTTTAGATACATCTATAAGTGAATTTACAAAATTTGGAAATTGGTTTACCTTTAATGGAAATAGGGCATTAAACTCTCCATTATACTCAAACTCATCTATTGCTCTATTAAACTCAAAATATAGCTTATCTATCTGTTTTTTTATAAGATGGGGAAATCTTAGTAGAATTGGTCCTCTATGTCCCTTCTCTCGTATATTTTTTACTATCTCTATTAGAGATGGTCTATTTTTATAATTAATATTTATCTTCCCATCTTTAATAATAAAATTATTATCACCCCATATATTAATTCCATATAGATTTTGCACTATCTTTTCCTATAATTTTAATTCTTTTACATAGTAACACACTATTGCTAATATAGCACTTTGATAAAAATTAGATATAATTTTAAAAAAATATTAGGATTAATTTATGAAGTTAATATTAAGTTTAATATCTATATCTATATTTGCAAATGCTCATCAGATTGGTGGAACAGGATTTCTATCTGGTTTTGAACACCCTGTTTTAGGATTTGACCACTTCTTAGCAATGGTTAGTGTTGGGATTTGGAGTGCTCAAATTGGAGGTAGAGCAATATGGTATGTACCTGGAACTTTTGTATCTTTTATGATTATTGGTGGAATTTTAGGTATATATGAGATTGAAGTTCCTGTTTTTGAGATAGGTATTGCAATGTCTGTATTTTTACTTGGTATTGCAATAGCTAGTGAGAAATTTATTCCTGTAAAGATTGGTTTAGGATTTGTAGCATTCTTTGGGATATTTCACGGTTATGCACATGGAGTTGAGATGCCAAACATTCTAAATCCACTTCTATACTCAATAGGCTTTGTATTGGGAACTTCACTAATTCATATATTAGGTGTTTTTATTGGACTATTATCTGAGAGAAATAGAAAATCAGCACAATTTTTAAGATATATTGGAGCTGGAATTTCAGGAATTGGACTCCATATATTTACCTCATTTATTCCACTAATATCAGTTATGGTTAAAATGCAATAAGGAGCAAAGGTGAAAAAGATTATATATATATCTATGTTAGTTACTATTTTAGATGCTCATACTAAAATGATGTTAAAAAGATACTACACATATTATCTATTAGGTTATAAATACTCTAAGAGTATTTTAGATAGTGTAGGTAGTAAAGAGACGGCACTATCTAATAGTAAACAGATGTGTATAGATACTTTGGGTTCAGCCTATATGGACTCTAAATTTAAAGGCTCATGTATCTTTGGTGCAACTAATGCGATGAGTGGAAAAGCTAAAATAGATTTAAAAACTTTTCTAAATAGCTATATCCATGAGAAATTTTAAAAATTCTCTTCTACTCAACAGTTACAGATTTAGCTAAGTTTCTAGGCATATCAACATCATTTCCTAATCTAATGGAAATCTCTAAAGCTAATAGTTGAGTTATAACCATCATCTCGAAAAACTCTAACATAGCATGAGAGCTATATTTTGTCTTTATAAAATCATCAGCCAACTCAAACTCCTCTGGAGATATAGCCAAAATTGTAGCATCTCTTGCACTAAGCTCCTCTACATTTGATTTTATCTTATCATAGTGTAGAGATTTTGGCATAAGTGCAATAGTAAATAGTTCGCTATCTGCTAGAGCTATTGGACCATGCTTCATCTCTCCTGCTGGATAACCCTCTGCATGAAGATAACTTATCTCTTTTAACTTTAATGCCCCCTCTAAGGCTAATGGAAAAAATATATCTCTACCAATAAAGAAAAATCCATGTCCATGAAGATACCTTTTTGAGAGTCTATGAATTTTATCATGAAGTCTATCTGTTACAATTAGAGCCTTTGGGATTTTTCTTATTGCATGTAACTCATCATCTAATCTATCTTTAGATATATTCCCTTTTAACTCTGCAATATATAGAGTTAACATCCATAATACCATTGTTTGAGTTGCAAATGCTTTTGTACTTGCTACCCCCTTCTCTATTCCTGCTCTTGTTAAAATTGCACTGCTACTCTCTCTAACTATTGATGAGTTATCAACATTACATATAGTAAGGCTCTTAAGCCCTGCTCTATTTGCCATTTTTAGAGCCTCTAGGGTATCTGCTGTCTCTCCACTTTGGGAGATTGTAATAAATAGTGTATCTTTCTGTAATAGAGGCTCTTTATATCTAAATTCTGATGCAATCTCAACTTGTGTTGGAATTTTTGCCAATCTCTCTAATAGATATGCACCTGTTAGAGCTGAGTGGTAACTTGTACCACATGCACATATCTTTATGCTATTAATATCTCTAAATAGATTGCTATCTAACTCTTCAAACTCTATTCTATTATCTAAAACTCTACCAATCATACAATCATTCATAACTTGAGACTGCTCATATATCTCTTTTTCCATGAAAAATCTAAAACCATCTTTTTGAGCCATCTTTTTATCTGTAGCTAGTGGTTTTTTTATGATTTCCTTCTCTATACCAATACTATCAAATAGTTTAACTTCACCATTTTTTGCATATCCATACTCTCCATCTTCAAGATAATATACCTCTGTAGCCTTTCCAATAATAGGTGTATCTGATGATGCAAAATATATCTCATCTCCATTAAAACCAATAAGCATTGGAGAGCCATTTTTTGCAAAAAATATACTCTCTGGCTCTGCTTCTGTAATCAAAAGAGTTGCATAAGCCCCATTAAGTTTAGATATAGTTTTTTTAAATGCGTGAAATGGATTATTCAAATTAGTATTATTTTTTTCAAATAGGTGAACAATTGTCTCTGTATCAGTTTGGCTTAAAAAATTTACTCCTACATCTTCTAACTCGTTTTTTATCTCTTGATAGTTCTCTATAATTCCATTATGGACAACAAAACTATACTCTCCTAAGTGGGGGTGTGCATTTAACTCTGTTGGTTTTCCATGGGTTGCCCATCTTGTATGTCCAATAGCTACACCAAAACCACTACTACTATATTTTTTTGTCTTATCTCTTAAATTTTTTAACTTTCCAACAGCTTTAAAGTGTTTAAGTTCTCCATTTTCAATAATAGCAATACCTGCTGAATCATACCCCCTATACTCTAACTCTTTTAATCCATCTAATAAAATATTTTTTTTCTCTTTTGCACCTATGTATCCAACAATTCCACACATATAAAACTACTCCGTTAACTCTTTAATAATTTGGTTAGTATTATGGCAAAAGTTTCCATTCTTTTCGATTAAGAATAGGTCATCAACTCTATTGCTCTTTGTGTAGATTTTAGCTGAAGTTATATCAATACCTAAATTATCAAATATATTAATAATATAACATAATATTCCCTTTTGATTTTTGCACTTCACCCTCATCATAGCATGTTCATTTGAGTGGTTACAATTAATATAGACCTCATCTTCCTTTATGTCAGGAGATGGTAACTCTAATTTTTTTGTTCTATTGAGTGCTTTATGCACAATCTCTTCAATTAAGAGTGCTTCACTACTATCAATTATATTATTAAACTCTAAATTAAAATATTTAACTCCATTAAAGAGTTTACATATATCCATATTTACTATCTCTAATCTTCTTAATTTATTTAGAAGATAACTTAAATCAAGATTATTTTTTCTAATAATCTCAATGCTTAAAAATTTATTATTCTCTATAGAGAATATATAATCATTTAACCCATAACTCTTTTTAGAAATCTCAATAATCTTTGCAAGTGGATATTTAATAAAGAGTAAATCTGAAGGTATTGAGAGTATCTTTCTTTGTAAAAGTTTTGGAAGTGATTTAAACTCTATCGATTTTTGTAAGAGTCTCTCTTTTTTTAACCTTTTACTAGTAGCATTTATCTTCTTATCATAATTTAGAGAGATAGAGGCTTGACTATATAGAGTATATAGAAGTTGTGCATTAAAGTCACTATATATCCCAACTCCAACTCCACTCATATCAGAGTATGTCAGGAGATATATAAGGTCTAACTCTTTTTGAGTAGGAAATAGAGATACAAATTTTAAAATAGTCTGCTCACTATTTAAATCCTCTCTTTGAGCCACAAAACTCATCTTAGTATGATATTTGATTAAATATTTACCAACTTTTATCTCTTGAGCAGAAAATCCTAACTTCTTAGCATATATTCCAAATAGTTCAGCTCCAACTATACTATGGTCTCTACTTCTCCCTTTTCCTGAATCGTGAAGTAGAACTACCAATTTTAAAAGAGCCTTCTCTCTTAGTTCTAATCTATTAAATATCTCTAAGAGTCTATTATCTTTAATATGCTCTAGTGCATATAGAGCATTTATTGAGTGAATACCAACAGCATATTGATGATAACCATCAAATTGTGGTAGATTTAATACCTTTTTCAGTGGTGAAATAGTGTATGATATTAAATGAGCGTTTAGAAGAGTTTTTATAATAGAGGCTGAGTTTGGTCTAAAAAATATCTTATATACGCTTTTATATATAGTCTCATCGGCTCTTTTAGGTTTTTTAGCATATATTAATCTCTTTATAAGTGTTGGGTGTGGTAAAAAATCACCCTCTATACTAGATAACTGCTCTATAAACTCATTTAGTGTAGTGTAATTTTTAGGTTTTATAATATTACTACTCTCTCCTAATAGATGTTTGCCTGTTAACCCATTTATCCATATAGTTGTATATAGTTTAATGATTTTTAACTGTTGAGTAACCTTTTTAGCAAACCTCATCTGCTCCTTATATGTATCTTCATAACCTAAATATTTAGCAATTTGAGGAATAAGCTCTAGTCTTAATCTATCTTCCTTTTTTCCACTTGCAAGATGTAGTGCTGAACGGACTCTAAATAGAAAATCTAATGCAATATGAAAATTTTTATACTCATCTTCTACGATTATCTCTCTTGGTAACTCTCGTATCTTATTGATATTATATAGAATATTACCTATCCAATATACTAAATTGGCACTTCTAAATCCACCCTCTCCATCTTTTAGATTTGGCTCCATTGTTAGAGGATATTTAATATGTAGCTCTCTTAACTCATCTATCTTAGCATCAATAAACTCCTCCTGTTTATAGTGTCTAATTATATTAAGCTCATTCTCTACCTCTGTAGATAGATAGTGTGAACCCTCTATAAATCTTGATTCTATCATTGCCGTTTTAATTGTAATATCTCTTTTAGATACCTCAAATAGTTCGCTAACCTCATGTACTCTATGACCTAACTTTAATCTACAATCCCAGAGAATATGTAAAATTTTTTCTATTATCTCTTTTATGTTATAGCCTATTGTATCCTTATATACAATCATTAAATCTATATCTGAATATACACATAACTGCTCTCTTCCATAACTTCCAAGTGCGAAAAGTGAAATGGGAAGATTATTTTTCATTGGAATATAAGCTCCAAAAGAGGAGCGAAGTGCTACTTTATATACTATTTTAAGAAGAGTATCAATCGCTTTTGTATGTTTATATAGAAAATCTTTCCCTTTTGAGTTTATAAAGCTCTTCTCTAGCGTTGTAAAATACTCTTTTATATCTTCTCTCAATATTTTAGCTATCTCAAAATCTGGTGCATGTTTATATAATAGGTTCTCTATCTCTACTTGTCTAGTTATCAAAAATTAACTCCAATTTATCTATTTTACAAAATATTTAAAAACTATATCCAATTGTACAATTAAAACTATTATGTAAATCATCATCTAAAAGTTCATTACTATAGTGTAATGAAGTAAACCACTTTTTATTAATTTGATAAAAGAGTGTTGTATCTATAATACTAATTAAATGTTGAGTCTTAAACTTAGACCTATTTATACTATAGGAGAGGCTACCGTAGAGTTTCTTAGATATAAAATATCCCCCACCTAAATAGTAGCTATATTGATTGTTTATCTTCTCTTTACTACTTTTATCATTAACAAAAGTATATGTAGAGCCTAAAAATAGTAAAATAGTATCATTCATATAGTAATTAATATTTCCTAAAAATATATAATCAACCTTATCTTTTTTAAAAGAGTCTATTGGTATCTTTGCTCCACCCCCTACTGTTAATTTAATATTCTGTTTTGGTTGAAAATGTCTTTTTATATCTAAAATTGTATCATCAATATCACTAAAAGATTTACCATTTAAATATGCTGTTTTTAACTCATATATCCAACTATTTCTATAATAATTTAACTCTAATCTGCTTTTAAATAGATTTTCTCTATCCATACTATCATCATTATGAGATAGACCATAATTAAAAATTATATCTAAACTGTGATTATCTTTATCTTCTGGAAGAGTTAATCTTGTAGTAGTACAACCAAACTTATCTACTTTATTAAAAAATGGTGTATAGATGCACCTATCTATATTATCAGGAACTCCGTCCATATCATAATCTTTAATATTTTCACTATATAAAACATTAAATAGTATATTGAATATAAAAATATATCTAATCATCTCCACCCCCATCTTCTATATAGAAATCTGTATAGTTATTTATACTATTTTCAATCTTATTTTTTATTTTGGATTTAGAGTTATTTCTATCTCTAATAATTAGCTCCCCATTAGTTGAGTGCTTTAGCTTCTCTATGCTCTCTAATCTCTTTTCCTCTTGCATTTTAGCAATTTTCTCTTTTAATCTATTCATTAATTTAAATCTATCTTCTACTGGAACTCTATTTATAGCCTCTATCTCATCATCTATTGAGCTAAATAGTATAGATATAGAAATAGAGATTATAAATAGAACTCTAATCATACTATACTCTCTTTTGAGAAATATAGAGTAACTTCTGTACCAATATCTATCTCTGTTTGTATAGTAAATCTTATATTTAACTCTTGTGTTAATTTTTTAACAATATGCAGTCCTAATCCTATCCCCCTACTCTGCTCTTTATAATATCTCTGGGTAATTTTTTCTCTATTTTTAATTCCCTTACCTCTATCTTTAATAGATATTTTAAATCTATCTATAGTTAAAGTTACTAAACCTTTAGCTTTACTATATTTAAAAGCATTAGATAATATATTATCTATAATACGAATTAAGAGTTCTCTATTAGTATAGATTTTAAATCTATTTAGCTCAATATACTCATAATCTATATGTGGATAGATAGATTGAATAAGTGTCAATCTCTCTTTAGCCAATATATTAATATCAACTAAACTAATTTGAGATGGAGAGTGGTGTATAAATGTTTTTAAATTCTCTTGTAAAAGAAGAATGGTATTTATACTTTGAGATACTCTTCTTATATAAATATCCTCTTGCCCATTATCCTCATTAAACATCTCAATATTTAGTACCATTGATGCTATTGGAGTATTAAAATCATGTAGAATATCTTTTATAAACTCATCATTTAATCTCAAAGCTTTTCTAATTGGATTTAGAGTATATATTGTAAATATTACTGCTACACAAAATAGAAGTATAGAAAATCCAATAAATTTATATAACATAGTATTAAAAATTTTATCTAATCCTATATTATATCTATCTATTGGATAGTGAATACGCATATTAAATTTTTTTGATTTTGGAATATAAAAAAAGGCATCAATCCCATCTAAATTATTATATAATAGATTTAACTTTTCTCTACCTTTAGGTATAAAATCTACCTTAAACTCTTTACACTTTAAAAAATAGCTACATAGCTCCATTTTATGTAAAACCTCTCTATTATAATCATCTTTGCTATTATGATATATCTGTAAAAATAGAAAAACTAAAAGAAGTTCAAGAAGTGAGAAAAAAAATATAAAGTTTTTGAGTAGTGACTCTTTTTCATAATATTTCAAATTTAATCCTCTAGGATATATCCTCTTGAACGAATATTTTTAATATCAATAGATAATCTCTTTTTTATTTTAGCTAAATTTACTCTTAATGCATTATCACTTGGTTTTTCTAAACACTCTAAAAGCTCATATTTAGATACAATCAAACCTCTATTTTTTAAAAGTTTAGCAAAAATTTGTGTAGGAACTATTCCAATATCAATAATTTTATCTTTTAAAAAGATAGTTTTTGATGATGGATTATATTTTATATCTCCATATCTTATTATATCTTCTCTAAATTTTGCCTCAATTCTAATAAGAAGCTCTTTTGGAACAAATGGCTTTTTAATATAATCCATAGCACCAAGCCTAAAACCCTCTGCCATATAGTTTAAATCATCTAATGCTGTTATAAATATAGTTGGGGTATTATCTTCTGCATATCTTAAAGCATTTAAAAAATCTAACCCTTTACCATCTGGCAAATTAATATCAAAAAGATATAAATCAAATTTTTCATTGAAAGTTATCTCTTCAGCATCTCTTATATTTGTAATTAACTCTACAAAGTAGCCTTTTTTAGTTAAAAATAGTTTTAATGTATCACCAAAAATCTGGTCATCTTCTAAAAGAAGTATTCTCATAAATATATCCTCTAATCAAAAAAATATGTTATATATATATTATAATAGGTTTCAGTAGCTTTTTTTAAATCAGTAAGCTCAAATCCAATCTCATTTGTTAAGGCAATATTTTCTGAAAAGAAATTGTGTATTCCAAGATAAATACCCTCTTCATTTATAGTTTTAGAATTAACTCGTGTATTTCCCGATATACCTAATTCAAATCCTATATAGGGAGTATAGGTAAGCTCTTTAAATAGATAAAAATTATATCCACTATCTATTTTGTATATATGGTTTTTAAAATCTGTACTATCTTTTAGTTTTAATGATATTTCAAAACTATCTGAGAGAAACTTACCATAAGTGGCATTAACTTTAATATCAAGATTTTCACTACTTTGTAAATAGTGTCTCTCTCCATATAAACCTACAGATACTCTACTATTCCCCTCCTTTACACCATTTTGCTCAAAAGAGTTTGAATATAGTATAGTTGATAAAAATAGTATTATACATATTATATTTTTTAACATAATTTTACCTCTCCAATTTTTATTTTATAGATTTTATCTTTATAATCTTTAATTAATCTATCTATCCACTCGCTAGGTTCGTTTAAAGGCTCGTCAGATAGTTTAAATGTTCCATAGTGCATTGGTATAAATATATCTGCATCTAAATCTATATATGCTCTTAAAGCCTCTTTAGGATTTAAATGGTTATACTTCATAATATTAGAGGGGTTATATGCACCTATTGGCAATAGGGCATAATCTATACTGTATCTACTACCAATCTCTTTAAAATGAATATCATAAGCTGTATCTCCAGCAAAATATATGGTGCTATTTTTAGAGCTTAGAATAGCACCTCCCCATAATGCTCTATTTATATCAAATAATCCTCTCTTGCACCAATGTTTAGCAGGAACTAAAAATAGTTCAACCTCATCTGATAAGTTAAAACTATTATACCAATCTAATTTAATACATTTTATATTCTTATCTATCTTATATAGATATTTATCTAATCCTAAAGGTACAATAAAAATTGGTTTTTTATAAAGCACTCTTTTTATAGTTTTTATATCAAAATGGTCATAGTGTGTATGTGATATAAACACATAATCTATATCTCCTAATAGCTCTAAACTATAAGGAGTAGGAGAGTATCTTTTATAAAAAGGTATATTTTCAAATATAGGGTCAAATAGAACTCTTATTTTATCTAATTGAATTAAAAATGAGGCATGTCCTAACCAACATATAAAATCATCTTTAGTATCTAATAGTCCAGAATTATCAACTAACTCCAAAGATGAAATCTCTCTTGTTATAGTTTTCTTTTTTAAAAGTTGCCATTTTAATATATCTAAAAAGCTAAACTCTTTAGAGCTATCAAATCTATTTGTATATCTCATCTTCTACTCCATAGAAGATAATAATATATAATAGAGCATATATTAAATCATATAAACTAACTACAAGAGCAATCCAATCTAATATATTAGATATATATAGAGCAAAAAGTATTGATGAAGCCATTATTCTACTTGTAATAGTTGCATAAGCCATAGCTACACTCCATCTCTTCTTAATTAAACCTAATAGATGTATTAATCCTACTGCAAACATAAAACCATAAATTACACTCTGATAACCAATAGTATATTTTGCATCAATTAGAGAGTATAATATAGGTGCAAATAGTATTAAGAGTATAGCACCTATAGCATCAGAAAAAAATCCAATAAGATGATAAAAATCTAATTTTGTAACTACTTTTATATCTATTAATGAGATATAAAACTTAATTACAATAGAGATAAAAATAAACCCAAATATTGAGCGTAAAATCCACATACTCTCTATATTAATATCTATAAATCCTACCTCTGAAAAACCACTAATAGTTAAAACTAAAGCAATTAAACTCAATAGAGTAGCTAAAGATATAATAGTCCTATTTTTAATAGTAAAATAGTTCTTTACTATTGAAAAACTTAAAAAGAGCATAGAGATACCAACTGCTATATGTGCATGACCTACTACTAAATCATCTCTATGAAATAGATGTCTAATTTGAGGAATAAATAGTATGTTCCCCTCTACATCTACAAATATAAATGCCCATATAGATATATATAAAAATATATTATCTTTAACTCTTAATTTAGCATCTTTTAACCATAAGTATAATGTAGGAATATATAGAAGTGTTAACCACTGTAGAAACCACTCTTGATTATATGTTAAAGAGTCTATAGTAATTCTATATACTACTGAAGAGATATAAGATATTAATGGGATTATCCATAAAATATGAAAACGAGGTTTGAAATCTATTTTTGAGTGTAATTTAATAGTTAAATAGTATAGAACTAATAGAACAAAACTCATACCAAGCGTATTATCTCCATGAGGACCCATTGCCATTTTTTCTACCTGACCATATTGGGGGTTCATTAGTAATATTAATAAAAATGG